>NC_003911.12:3145000-3465000 GCF_000011965.2 Ruegeria pomeroyi DSS-3
CACCGCCAGGCGATAGACCCGGTACTGGCCATCCGCCTCGATCAGCTTGTCGCGGTACTCCTGCGCCAGATAGGGAATGCCCAGTTTCCAGCCCACCGCCAGCACCGACAGGTCGCAAGGCACCCGGTCACCGGTGGTCAGCACCACATGGCCGTCCTCGTAGCGGTCATAGGTGCCCTGGATCGGCTTGACGGTTCCGTCCCTGAAGCTTTCGAACAGGCCCGGCGTCACGATCGGCAGAGAGCACGAGGCCTCCTTCTCGATCGGAGTGTCGGGCACCATGTTCCATTTCTTCAGGCCCAGTTGCGCCTTGAGCAGGGTTTCAAGCCCCCGGAAATTGGCCCAGACCAGCGGTTTCAGCAGCGCGGCGATCACCCGTTGCAGGGGGGATTTGCCCCATTGGTTGAACTGCTGTTCCTGCGCGCGCATGTAAAGCAGTCGCTTGAAGTTGATGCCGCCCACGAAATACGGCACCCGCCAGACATTCTCGCGATAGACCATGGTGACCGATTTCGCGCCGCTGCGGGCCGCGTTCACCACGATGTCGGTGGCCGATTTCGAGCCGCCCAGCACCACCACATGTTTGCCGCGCGCCATTTCGCTGTCGGTATATTCCGACGAGTGGATGACCTCGCCGCCACCGGCGACAAAGGCCTCCTGACCGGGGTGGGTCAGGATGTTCTTGTCGGAAAACTGGCCGGTGCAGATGGCCACGAAATCGAAATCCTCCTTTCGCACCCGGCCTGCCGCTTCGATCGTCAGGGTCCAGCCGGGTTGCCCGTCGGCGCGCCGATCCATCGACAGAATATTGGTGTTGAGCTGAAAGAGCCGTGGCAGATTGTGCTTGTTGGCGTAGGAATGCAGATAGGCATGCACCTGCGGTCCCTTGGGCCATTCGGGATAGGCATCGGGCATCGGCAGATCGGTATAGCAATACAGATCCTTGGGGCTTTGCGTCTGCACGTCGGGGTACGAGCGCGACAGCTCCCACACACCACCGAAATCGTGGCTGCGTTCGAACCCGGTGACCCGGTGTCCGCGCTCGTCAAAGGCCTTTGCCGCGGCAAGACCCGACACCCCGCCGCCGATGACGGCGACGTTCTTGCGTTTTACCATGATATGTTCCTCGCCTTACTGGGCGTCGGGCGGCGGCAGGAAATCGACCTCGTGCAGGGCCGATATGCGCACCAGCTCGGCCGGGTCGGTGACGCCGTCGAGTGCCTTGAACAGATCGAAGAGCTTGCGCGAGGGCGCCACCCCAAAAACACAGGTCGCACCCGCACCCGAGCGGTTGAACACCGCATGCGCCACGCCCTTGGGCATCCGGACCACATCGCCGGGGCCTGCCTTGTTGGCCGTCACATTGCCGGTCTCGAACCCGAAATCCACCTCGAGAGTGCCGCTCAGCACCAGGATCCATTCATCCTGTGTCGGGTGCACATGCGGCGGCACAAAGGTGTCGGCGGGCACTTCGGCATGCCACATGAACACGTTGTCGCTGTGCAGTTTCGGGGTGTAGACCTGTCCGACCACATTCCAGGCCAGACCCTCCAGACCGGCATCGGTGGCGGTGATTCCCGCTTCCATCTGCATATTGTTCCTCCTCCTGTTGGGTTGTTATCCCGCAAGCGTAGAAACGGGCGGGTGGCGCGAATATCCGAAATGCGAAATTTTCGCCGCATCTTTGCCGCCACATGCAGGAATTGCTTTGTGATCGGGGCAAGGGACGCCATGCTGATCCCATGCAGAACAAGCCCGATACCCCACCCCTGTCGCGGTTTCACCAGTTCCGAACAGCGGATCTGGACGAGGCACGCGCGCTGGTGGCACGCAATTTCTGCGGTCACCGGCTGGAACGGCAAGCGCGCGAGGATGCCTTTGACGCCTGCCAGAACCGGGCGGGCGGCAACGGGCTCTTTTACAACTACATCCGCTATGGCGCCGATGTGGAAATCGAACCCGGAGAGCTGGGATCCTTTTACCTGATCCAGGTGCCGATCCGGGGCCAGGCCCTGATCCGCAACGGCAGGACCGAGGTCGAGACCGGCAGCGCCATCGCCTCGGTTCTCAATCCCGACCGCCACACGCGGATGCGCTGGCTGGCCGGGTGCGAACAGGTGCTGCTGCAGATCGACCGCAACCGGCTGACCGCCGTGGCGGAAACCCTGACCGGCACCGCCCTGCAATCCCCGGTCCGGTTCGACCCCCAGATCGACCGCGCCCGCCCCGAGATGCAGCGCTGGCTTGCGCTGTTCCGGCGAGCGGTCTCGGCGGTGGATCATGGCGCGTTGCTCGACCCCGATCAGGCGCTCAGCCGCGCCCTGGTCGAGGACGAATTGATCGCGGGGTTCCTGAGGGCGCAGCCCTCGTCCATCGCACCGCTGCTGGAACGACCCGAAACCGGGCCACTGTCACCCCATGTACGCCGGGCACGCGATTTCATGCAGGCGCATCTGGCCGATCCGCTGACCCTGAGCCAGATCGCCGCCGCCGCCGGCACCTCTCCGCGCAACCTGCAACTGGGGTTCAGCCAGCTGCTCGAGATGACGCCGCTGGCCTATCTGCGCGTGCTGCGGCTGAACTATGCCCGCTACCTGCTGCGCGAAAGCCCGCCGCAGGTCACCATCGCCTCGATCGCGGGGGCAGCCGGGTTCAGCCATCTGGGCCGGTTCTCGGCCCAGTATGCCGCCCGGTTCGGCGAAGGGCCCAGCCAGACCCGCAAACAGCACTACCTGATCTGAGCGCCTCAGTCGCAGGCGGCGGTCACGATGATCTCGACCTTGAGCGTATCGCGCGCCAGCTTCGCTTCGCCGCAGGCGCGCGCAGGCGCGTGACCCGCGGGCACCCAGGCATCCCAGACCGCGTTCATTTCGGCGAAATCAGCCATGTCGGCCAGCCAGACGATGGCCTGCAGGATGCGGGTATTGTCCGACCCGGCCTCGGCCAACAGCGCATCGACGCGCGCCAGACAGTCGCGGGTCTGCTCGGCCACGCTGTCGCCGCTGCCGACCTGACCGCACAGATAGGCGACGCCGTTGTGCTTGACGATCTTGCTCATCCGCTCGCCGGTATGAATGCGTGTGATACCCATGGGTCTGCCCTCTGCAACGCTGAAACTCGCGCCTGTGTTAGCAGAGCGACCGGGGCGAGACCAGAGCGCCTACCAGCTGCCCGAGGCACCGCCGCCCGAGGACGAGCCACCGCCAAAGGACGACCGCCCCGAGCCGCCGCTGTTGCTGTCGCTGATCTTGGGAATGGTGCGGATCTCGCTGTCGTGATGGCCGCAATGGGCACAGTCATATTCGACCCGTTTGCGCCCTTCGCGGGTCTTGGTTGCCGCGCTCAGCACGGTCGAGGTGGTGGACAAGGTGCGATAATTGCATTGCGGGCAGGCACCATAGCCGGAGAACCAGCTTTTGTAGCGGTGGATGTCGATATGGCCGCAATCGGGACAGTGCCAGACATCGTAGTCGACCGATTTCAGATATTCCTCCAGCCGCTGCCCCCCGTCGAGATGTTCGTCATCCGCCTCTTCACCGGCCCGCAGCATCGGCGTGCGGCATTGGGCGCAGGGTCGCGTCCGGTTGCGCAGATAGCGCCTGACCCACAGCGCGGCACCGCCCAGCGGCACCAGCAGCAGCGACAATACCCATTCGCCGATCCGATCCACCGCGCGGGCCAGCCAGCTCCAGCCGCGCTGCGCGGTGCCCATGTCCCAGGCCCCGGGATAGGCGCCGGTCAACTCGCGGATGGTCTCGTCGACCCCGGCCTCGATCCCCTCCTGGTATTCGTCGCGGCGGAAATAGGGCAGGAAACCGGCGTCGATCACCCGCTGCATGCGGGCATCCCAGGCGCGCTCATAGCCGGCGCCGATCTCGATCCGCATCTTGCGGTCGAAACGCACGATCAGTACCAGAACGCCATCGTTGCGCTCGGCATCGCCGATGCCCCAGTTGTTGAACAGACCGGTGGCAAAGGGCTCGATGGCACCGCCATGGCCGTATGTGCCCATGGTGTCGATGGTCAGAACCGTCATCTCGACCCCGTTGTGCCCATAAAGCGCGATCAGCTTGTCGCGCAGCCGATCCTCGGCGGCAGGGTCCAGCAGGTCGGCATAGTCGTTGACATAGAGCTCTTCATAGTCGGGATAGCGCGTGTCCCCGCTCACCGCGCCGCTGCGCGGCGCCTTGCGCGCAGGGGATTTCAGCGCGTCATGCGGCGGGTTCTCGGGCACCACCGAGGCCGGGCGCGTCATCAGCCCGATCCCATAACCGATGGCCCAGCCCAACCCCAGAACCAGCGCGACAATCGTCAGCGCGACACGGATATCCTGCTTTGTCATCGGGCCTCCCTCTCCGCGCCACCTTAACCGCAGCCCGGGACCAAGGCCAAGCGGTCACGGCTGGTCGACAAAGCGCAGCACGACGCGCCCCTCCACCCCGGCAAGGGTCAGCGCATCGCCCTCGACCGCAAAGGCCACAACCTTTGCCAGCGCCTCGAGAAAGCGCCGGTCCAGTGCCTCGGCCTCCTGGGAACAGGCCATCATGGTCATGCCGATGTTGTCGGGAAAGTTGATCCACCCCGCCCCGATCTCGGCCTCTCCCTGAAAACGGTTGCACCCGCCCCGGCCCGAGAACCGCCCGCCGGCGTCAAACGCGATCCCCGGCATGCCCGGCCGCTCGACCGGCATCCCTTCGATCTCGCGCAGCGCCCAGTTGCGCCCCTCCAGCGCCGAGACCTCGCCTGCGACCCGGACCAGCATCAGATCGGCCGTGTTCCCCGCCTCGCCCGTCAGCACCGGAACCACCGTATCGGTCACGAAAAGCAGCCGCTCATCCTGCAATATCCGGGCCGAGACCGCATAGCGCATCGCCGGGTCGATCAGCGCGTCGTCATAGTCCAGCGCAAAATCCATCGGCACGCCGGTCATCGCATAGCGCCGTGCCGACAAGAGCGGCGCCGCCACGTCCTGACGCGAGATATCGCGCAGTTCCACCTGCAAGACCGCACCGGGCGGCAATGCGAACCGCTCGCGATATCCAGCGCTTCCCGAAACGGTCCCCGCCTCGACCGCGCCAGCGACGCAGAGCGCTGCTATTCCCAGAAAAGCTCTCATGACAGACATCCTTCCGAACGGTACACGTACTCCGTGTATCGCAACAGCTCGCCACCCCAACTGTCAACCCGCCGCTTCTTCTGTTTGAAAATACCTCGGGGCCCGGGGCAGCGCCCCGGTCCTGCCCTTTCGGCCCTCACAGCGGCCAAATCAGCGGAATCAGTGCCGAGACCAGCACCCCCATGGTCAGGTTCAGCGGAATGCCCACCCGCATGAAATCGGTGAACTTGTAGCCACCCGGCCCATAGACCAGCATATTGGTCTGATAGCCGATCGGCGTCGCAAACGAGGCCGAGGCCGCGATCATCACCGCGACCACCAGCGGGCGCGGGTCGATCCCCATCGCCTGAGCAAGGCCGATGGCGATGGGGGTGACCACCACCGCCACCGCGTTGTTGGATACCAGCTCGGTCAGCACCGAGGTCAGCAGATAGATCGCCCAGATCACCAGGAACGGCGGCAGGCTGCTCAACCCCGGCGCGATCGCCTCGACGATCAGGCGCACCGCGCCCGAGCTTTCCAGCGCCGCCCCGATGGCCAGCATGGCAAAGATCAGCGCCAAAAGCCGCCCATCGACGAACGAGAACGCCTCGTCCGCATCGATACAGCGGCTGCCCAGAACCAGCGCCACCGCCAGCACCGACAACAACAGGATCGGCGCCACGCCCAGACCGGCCAGGGCCACGATCCCCACCAGCGCCACAACGGCGATGGGCGCATGACCACGCCGATAGGCCCGCACCGAGGGATGCGAGACATCGACCATCTCCATATCGGCCGCCAGCCGCTGGATATCGCCCGGCGCGCCCTCCAGCAGCAGCGTATCGCCCACCTTGACGACCAGCTGGTCCAGCTGGCGCCCGATATTCTGGTTGCGCCGGTGCACGGCCAGCACATAGACGCCATAGCGCCGCCGCAGGCGCATCTCGCCCAGCGAGCGGCCCACCATGCGGCAACCGGGGGTGATCAGCACCTCGACCGTGGCGGTTTCGACCGCCGAAACCTGGTCGACCCGCTTCAGCTCCTTGTTGCGCTGCAGGCTGAGGAGTTCGGTCATCTGGGTGCGCAACACTACCCGGTCCCCCACCTGCAACTCGACCCCTTTCAGGTTGCGGCGCAGCGACAGATCGCCCCGGATCACGTCGATCAGGCGCACGCCGGGCCGCTTGAACAGCTGCACTCCCGTAACCTCGCGCCCGATCAGGTTGCTGTCGGGCGGGATCACCGCCTCGGTAAAGAACTTCATCTTCGAGCGGTCGCTGAGCAGGGTTGCCATGCTGTCACGTTCGGGCAGG
Source organism: Ruegeria pomeroyi DSS-3 (assembly GCF_000011965.2). NCBI lineage: Bacteria > Pseudomonadati > Pseudomonadota > Alphaproteobacteria > Rhodobacterales > Roseobacteraceae > Ruegeria > Ruegeria pomeroyi. The sequence goes on from NC_003911.12 coordinate 3,151,412, forward strand.
AACCGGGGCGCGACGAAACGCAGATAGATCATGCCCCAGGCCACCACTGCGATGCCGAGCGGCGTGACCTCGAAAATGCTGAAGGCGGCCATGCCTTGCGCGCGCGCGACCCCATCGACCAGCAGGTTGGTCGAGGTGCCGATCAGCGTCAGCGTACCGCCCAGGATCGCAGCATAGCTGAGCGGGATCAGCAGTTTCGACGCCGCCACGTTCAGGGTGCGCGCGATCTGCACAAAGACCGGGATCATGACCACCACAACCGGCGTGTTCGACACAAAGGCCGAGGCGATCACCACAAAGGCCATCAACAACCCGATGGCAAAGCGCGCATTGGTCTGCGCATGCCGCTGCGCGATCGAGGTAAACGCATCCAGTGCCCCCGTCCTGACCAGCGCCCCCATGATGATGAACATGGCCGCGATGGTCCATGGCGCCGGGTTGGCCAGCACCGGCAGCGCGGCGTCATAGGGCAGCACCCCGGTGACCAGCATCGCCGAAACCCCCAGAATGGCCACGACCTCGGTCGGATAGCTCTCGCGCAGGAACAGCAGGAACATCGTCAGCACGATGGCCAGCGTGACCAGCGCGCCGGCGGTATCGGTCAGGTGGAGGAATTGCATCTCGTGTCAGTCTTGCCCGAATGCGCCCGGCGACAGTGCCGGCTGGCATCTTCCCGTATCGGCAGAGCTTCGGCAAGCCCACGCGTACAGCCCCCGGGGCGGGGCGATCACGGGCCCGATTGCTGCAACTGCCCGCCCACCCGGACCATGGCGATGCGGGTGGCCGCGCCCCCTTGGGGCGCGGTCTCGACATAGACGCCCGAGACCGTCGCCTCGCCCAGCGCCGGGGTGAACCGCGACTTGGCCATGCCGGTGATGAACCGGCGCATCGGCTCGGCCTTCTCCATGCCGATCACCGAATGATAATCGCCGCACATGCCCGCATCGCTCAGATAGGCGGTGCCGCCGGGCATCACCATCGCATCGGCCGTGGGCACATGGGTATGGGTACCCACCACCAGGCTGGCGCGCCCGTCGCAGTAATGTCCCATCGCCATCTTTTCCGAGGTCGCCTCGCAATGCATGTCGACGATCACCGCATCGGCCAGACCGCCACGCGGATGTGATTTCAGCACCGGCTCGATCGCCGAGAACGGATCGTCATAGGGTCGTTTCATGAAGACCTGACCCAGCACCTGCGCCACCAGCACCTTGCGCCCACCCGGTGCGGTGAACAGCCGGTGGCCGCGCCCCGGCGCGCCCTTGGCATAGTTGATCGGCCGGATGATGCGCGGCTCGGTCTCGATATATTGCAGCATGTCCTTCTGGTCGAAGGCATGATCGCCCAGCGTCAGGCAATCGGCGCCCGCATCCAGCAGCGCCTTGGCATGTTCGCCCGAAAGGCCCATGCCGTTCGAGGCGTTCTCGCCATTGACCACCACGAAATCCAGCTTCCACTCTGCCCGCAATCGCGGCAGGTGTTCGCACACGGCCTGGCGCCCCGCGCGGCCCATCACATCGCCAAGAAACAGTATCTTCATGCCTTTGGTCCTATGAGGCGGCGCGCTCCGGGGCAACCCGGAAAATGCAAAGGGGGCGCTGCCCCCGTCGCCTTCGGCGCCTCCCCCGGAGTATTTTCAACCAGAAAGAAGCAGGCGCGTGATCGGGCTTCTTTCTGGTCAAAAATACTCAATGGCGCTCGGGCCGAACCCGGGCGAAAGGTCAGAAGCTCAGCACCCGGCTTTCGGTGACCACCATGTCGAGCGGCTGGTCGGTGGGTTCCAGTGGCAGCGCCTCGGCCTCTTGCGCATCAAAGGCGAAGCCGATAGCAAGCGTGGCGCGTTTGGCCCGCAACCCCTGCAAGGTGCGGTCGTAGAAACCGCCGCCATAACCCAGCCGCCCGCCCCGCGAGTCAAAGGCCACCAGCGGCACGATCAGGATCTCGGGTTCCATCCAGTCGTCGGTCTCGGGCACCATGGCGCCAAACGGCCCCTCGCGCAGCGGGCCCTCGGGCGACCACAGCGAAAACCGCAGGGGCAGGCCCGCGCCCTGGATCACCGGCACCCCGACGGGGCCATGGGCCGCCGCCTCGGCCATTGCGGGCAGCGGGTCGATCTCGGTCCGGATCGGCATGTAGCCCGACAGCGGCACTCCGCGGTAGCCGGCCAGAACCTCTGAAAGCCGTCCCGCCGCCCCGGCCGGGCAGGCATCGAATGCCGCCTTGCGGCGGGCAAAGGCCGCCTTACGCGCGGCGGCCTTGATCGCGGTCAGGTCGTCCATGACCCCTCCTAGAGCAGAAAGACGGAAGCCAGCCCCAGAAAGGCAAAGAACCCGACAACATCCGTTACCGTGGTCACGAAGGTGCCCGAGGCCAGCGCCGGGTCGATCCCGGCCTTTTCAAGAAGCACCGGAATCCCGGCCCCGGCAAGCCCGGCCACGACCAGATTGACCACCATTGCGGCAGCGATCACCGGACCCAGCAGCGGCAGGCCGAACCAGACATGGCCCACGATCCCCATCACCACCGCAAAGACCGCGCCATTGACCAGCCCCACCATCACCTCACGCCGCAACACCCGGCCCAGGTTCGACCCGGTCAGGTCGCGGGTCGCCAGCGCCCGCACCGCAACGGTCAGGCTCTGGGTGCCGGCATTGCCGCCCATCGAGGCGACGATCGGCATCAGCACCGCCAGCGCCACCACGTTGGCAATCGTGCTTTCGAAGATAGAGATCACCAGCGAGGCCAGGATCGCCGTTGCCAGGTTCACCGCCAGCCAGGGCAGGCGCTGCCTGGTGGTTTCCATTACCGTATCCGACAGGCTGCTTTCGCCGACACCGGCCAGGCGCAGAATGTCTTCCTCGTGCTCTTCGTCCAGAACGATCATGGCGTCATCGATGGTGATCACGCCCACCAGCCGCCCCTCGGCATCCACAACGGGGGCCGAGATCAGGTGATACTGGTTGAACGCATAGGCCACGTCCTCTTCATCCTGATCGGCGGGGATGATCTGAAACGTCTCTTCGGCCAGCGTGCTCAGCGGCACCTCGCGCCGGGCCGACATGATCCGGCCCAGCGTCACATTGCCCACCGGATGCAGGCGCGGGTCGACCAGGACCACGTGATAGAACTGGTCCGGCAGGTCGTCCGAACCGCGCATGAAGTCGATGACCTCGCCCACCGTCCAATGTTCGGGCGCCATCACCACCTCGCGCTGCATCAAGCGCCCGGCAGAGCCTTCGGGATAGGCCAGCGCCTGTTCGACAGCGACCCGGTCGGCATCTTCAAGCGCGTCGAGAATGGTTTCGTGATCGCTCTCTTCGAGGTCTTCGAGCAGGTCGACCACATCGTCGCTGTCCAGCTCACGCACCGCCTCGGCCAGAACGTCGGGGTTGAGCAGGCGCACGACCTCTTCGCGGATGCCCTCATCGAGTTCCGACAGGATCTCGCCATCGAATTCGCGGTCATAGAGCCGGATCAGCCGGGCGCGGTCAAAGGTGTTGATCTGTTCCAGCAGGTCGGCGATGTCGGCCGCGTGCAGCGGCTCCATCAGTTCGATCAGCTGGTCGCGGTCATCGGTGTCGACCGCATAGAGAATCGCGGCCACGTGGCGGCGATCCAGCTCATAGGCGTCCTCGTCGCGGGGCTTGTCCTGGTCTGGCGTTACTGTGCCGGTCGTCATACGCGCCCCCTGTTCGAATTGGCGGCAAGTTAGTAGAAGCTGCTATAGGAAAACAATGGCAATCGCGGAATTTACGGCCCCGCATCGCATGCATTAGCTTGGCCTTCGCCTGAAATGCCCAGAGGAGACCGGCACATGACCGGACAGACCATTTTGCGGGGGCGGGTGCTGTCCTTTGTGCAGTCCCCCTTTGATACCGCGCCCGAAACGGCCGTCCGCGAAAACGAGGCGCTGCTGATCGAGGGCGGGCATGTGACGGCGGTCGGCAGCTGGGACGCGCTGCGGCGCGAAGCCCCGCAGGCAGAGGTAAGTGATCACGGCGAACGGGTAATTCTGGCCGGCTTCGTGGATGCGCATGTGCATTATCCCCAGACCGCGATGATCGCGAGCTGGGGCAAGCGGCTGATCGACTGGCTCAACACCTATACCTTTCCCGAAGAGCGCAAGTTCGCCGACCTGACCTATGCCTCCGAGATCGCGGCCCGGTATCTGGACCTGACGGCGGCGCATGGCACCACCACCATGTGCAGCTTCTGCACCATCCATCCCGAGAGCGTGGAGGCGTTTTTTGCCGAGGCACAGGCGCGCGGCCAGCGGGTGGTCGCGGGCAAGACCTGTATGGACCGCAATGCGCCAGATTTCCTGCGCGACACGGCACAGAGCGCCTATGACCAGTCCAAGGCTCTGTTGCAGAAGTGGCATGGGGTGGACCGGATCTCCTATGCGATCACGCCTCGGTTTTCGCCCACCTCGACGTCGGAACAGCTGGATGCGATGGGTGCGCTCTGGGCCGAGCATCCCGATTGCCTGATGCAGACCCATCTGAGCGAACAGACCGACGAGATCGAATGGGTCAAGGGCCTCTATCCCGAAGCGCGCGATTATCTGGACACGTACGAGCAGCATGGGCTCCTCGGCGGGTGCGGACTGTATGGCCATGCCATCCACCTGGAGAAGCGCGAGCGTGACCGGCTGCGCGAACATGGCGCCGGGCTGATCCATTGCCCGACCTCGAACACGTTCATCGGCTCGGGCCTGTTCGACATGGCCGGGCTGATGGCGGAGGGACAGCGGATCGGGCTGGCCACCGATACCGGTGGCGGGTCCAGCTTTTCGATGCTGCGCACGATGGCCGCCGCCTATGAGATCGGCCAGCTGCGGGGCGTGCCGCTGCACGCGGCGCAGCTGTTGTGGCTGGCCACCCAGGGCTCGGCCCGGGCGCTGCGGATGGATCACCAGATCGGCAACATCGCCCCGGGGATGGAGGCGGATCTGGTGGTACTCGACCTCGCCTCCACTCCCGCCATCGCCCAGCGCAGCGCTATGGCAGACGACCTGTGGGAGGCGCTGTTTCCGACCATCATGATGGGCGACGACCGCGCCATCGCCGAAGTCTGGATCGCCGGCAGGCGGGTCTGACCGCCTTCACCGCGGGCGAAAGATTTTTCGTCGAAAAATCTTTGCCTCCGGCGAGAGTATTTTCAGCGAAATGAAGGGGTTCAGCCCATCAGGGCGCGCGCGAGCCTGTTTTGACGTTCGATCATGTGTGGCAGGTCGATAGTGATGATCTGCCCGTCGCGCACGATCTGGCGGCCCTCGACAAACAGATGTTTGACACGGGTGGGTCCGGCCAGCAGCAGCGCCGCCGGATCCCAGCTGCCAGCGCTGTTGATGCCCGAGACATCCCAGATCGCGATATCGGCGCGTTTGCCCAGCTCGAGCCGGCCGCAATCGGGCCGGCCCAGCACGTCGGCGCCGCCGCGGGTGGCGATCTCGAGCGCCTCGCGGGCCGACATGGCATCGGCGCCCCGCGCCACCCGTTGCAACAGCATCGCCTGTCGCGCCTCGCCCATCAGGTTGCCGCTGTCATTGCTCGCCGAACCGTCGACCCCCAGCCCCACCGACACGCCCGCGTCACGCATGGCGCGGACCGGGGCGATGCCGCTGCCCAGCCGACAGTTGGAGCAGGGGCAATGGGCGACGCCGGTACGCGAGCGGGCGAAGAGGTCGATCTCTTGCCCGTCCAGCTTGACGCAATGGGCATGCCAGACATCCGGTCCGGTCCAGCCCAGATCCTCGGCATATTGACCGGGACGGCAGCCGAACTGCGCCAGGCTATAGGCGATGTCCTCGTCATTCTCGGCCAGATGGGTGTGCAGCATCACCCCCTTGTCCCGCGCCAGCAGCGCCGCGTCGCGCATCAGGTCTCGGCTGACCGAAAAGGGCGAACAGGGGGCAAGGCCCACGCGACACATGCTGCCCTCGCCTGCGTCATGAAAGGCATCAACCACCCGGATCATGTCGTCCAGGATCGCGGCTTCGCCCTCGACCAGCGTATCGGGCGGCAGGCCGCCCGCGCTTTCGCCGATGCTCATGGCGCCCCTTGTTGGGTGAAAGCGCAGGCCAAGCTCGGTCGCGGCGGCGATGGTGTCGTCCAGCCGCGCGCCGTTGGGGTAGAGGTACAGATGATCGGAACTGAGCGTGCAGCCTGACAGCGCCAGTTCCGCCAGCCCGGTCTGGGCCGAGACGAACATCTCCTCGGGGCCGAAGCGCGCCCAGATCGGATAGAGCGTCTTGAGCCAGCCAAAGAGCAGCGCATCCTGCCCGCCCGGCACCGCCCGTGTGAGGCTCTGGTACAGATGGTGATGGGTGTTGACGAGGCCCGGCGTGACCACGCAGCCGCGCGCCTCGTGCACCTCACCCAGCGTGGCGAGGTTCGGGCCGATCGCGGCCACGATTCCGTCACGGATCAGGATATCGGCGCCGGCCAGCTCACGGCGGCCCGCATCCATGGTCAGGATTGTATCGGCATTTCGAATCAGGTGTTCGGTCATGGTGCACACTTCCCCTGTCGGGCCCGTTTCATAGGAAGTGTGTCTGACCGGCGGAAAACGGGCTCAAGAACCGGCTGGTTCGAATTTAGGCCCAAGCGTGGCCGGTTGCAAGCCGCTCAGACTCCGCGCAGGAAATCCAGCGCGGCGCTGTGCAGTTGTGGATTGGCCGCCGCCAGGGCCCGCCCGCCCTCATGGGCGGGGCCGCCCTGCCAATCGGTGACGATGCCGCCGGCGGCCTCGATCAAGGCGATCGGAGCCTGGATATCGACCGCCTTCAACCCGGCCTCGATCACCAGATCGACCAACCCCGCCGCCAGCAGCGCATAGGCATAGCAATCCATGCCATAGCGGGTCAGCTTGACCCGGCTCGACACGGCCCGAAACGCCGCCTCTTCAGCGGTGCTGCCAAGCTCGGGGAAAGTGGTGAACAGAACCGCATCCGACAGGTCGGTGCCCTGGCGCGTCGCCAGGGTCTGCCGGCCGAGAGGCCCCGTGACATAGGCGCCTTCGGGGGTTCCGACAAAACGCTCGCCGATATAGGGCTGATCCACGACTCCCAGGAAGGGGCCGCGCATATCCGACAAGGCGATCAGCACGCCCCAGGTGGGCGTGCCCGAAATGAAACCGCGCGTGCCATCAATCGGGTCCAGCACCCAGACACGGCCCGAGCGTCCCTCGACCTCATCGAATTCCTCGCCATGGATGCCGTCATCGGGGCGCAGGTCGGCAAGAATATCGCGCATCGCCAGCTCGGCGGCGCGATCTGCCTCAGTCACCGGATCAAACCCGGTGTCCAGCTTGTTTTCGGCTCCAAGATCCAGCCGACGGAAATAGGGAAGGATGGCCGCGCGGGCGGCATCGGCCAGTTTTTCGGCGATCTCGAGATCGGTGAAGTCAGCAGGTTTCATGGCACCGCATTGCCACCCGCCGCTCCAATTTGCAATATGCCGTTGCGGATCAGGCGACGTCGCTCAGCACACGGGCCAGCTCGAACAGGCGCCGGCGCTGGTTCTCGGGGATGGCATAGTAGGAGCGCACCAGATCCAGCGCTTCCTTGTCACCCATCAGATCCGCAGGGACGCTGGGCTTCTCTGCAACCACCTTCTCTGCCTCTTCCAGCCCTTCGAAGAAGAAGCTCACCGGAACGTCCAGGGCCTCGGCGATATCCCACAGACGAGACGCGCTGACCCGGTTGGCGCCGGTTTCGTATTTCTGGATCTGCTGGAACTTGATACCGACCTGCTCGGCCAGCTGTTGCTGAGTCATACCGATCAACCAGCGGCGGTGCCGCACACGCTTGCCCACATGAACGTCGACAGGATGGGTCATTAGATTTCTCCTCTGTTACACTGACAACCGCCCGGGCATCGGCATAAAGGGCACGGCCTGCCCCGACTATCGGTCACAGCCGCCTAATTATTCCCTAATTTCGTTGAGCGACCCGAACCGCACCACATAGGAATATGACGAAATTTGCGATTGAATTCAAGTTGGTTGAATCGCGCATCCGCTCATTGCCCCCTGGGTTGTGGCGGAATTCCACCGATACAACCCCTGAAAGGTAACGCAAGGGAAGCTTGGCGGGCTCGTTTCTCCGGCCTCGGCACAGGGAGCGCCACCCAAGTTTGACAGCCCGGGTCCAGTCGGTCTTTATGTCCGCAAATCAAGAGGAAACGGCAATGCGCTCATTCACCGTGCAAAGCGCTGGCAGCCCTGCGCAACTGATCGATCAACCGGTCCCCGAACCGGCTCCGGGGCAGGTGCGTATCGACATAAGGGCCTGTGGTCTGAATTTCGCCGATCTGCTGATGCAGAAGGGGACATATCAGGATACACCCCCCGCCCCGTTCACCCTGGGGATGGAGGTTGCAGGCACAATCAACGCCCTTGGCACCGGTGTTTCGCACCTGAAAGTCGGAGATCGAATCGCCATTTACACCGGTCAGGGCGGGCTTGCCGAACAGGGTGTCTTCGATGCCGACCGCGCCCTGCCCCTACCCGACACGATGAGTTTCGAACACGCCGCCGCCTTTCAGATCGCCTATGGCACCAGCCATATGGCGCTCGATCACCGCGCCCGGCTGCAGCCGGGCGAGACACTGCTGGTCACCGGTGCAGCCGGCGGCGTCGGCCTGACCGCAGTCGAGATCGGCAAACTGATGGGCGCCCGCGTGATCGCCCAGGCGCGCGGGGCCGACAAGCTCGAAATCGCCCGTCAAGCCGGGGCCGACATCCTGATCGACGCCGATGAGGATCTGCGCGCCCGCCTGCTCGACCTGGGCGGCGTCGATGTGGTCTATGACGCGATCGGTGGCGATGTCTTCAAGGCCGCCTTCCGCGCCGCCAATCCCGAGGCGCGCCTGTTGCCCATCGGCTTTGCCGGTGGCGAGGTACCGCAAATCCCCGCCAATCACCTGCTGGTCAGGAATCTCACCGTGATCGGTTTCTATATCGGCGGCTATCTGTCATTTCGCCCCGAGGTGATCCGCAACAGCTTTCAGACCCTGCTCGACTGGTATCAGCAGGGGCGCCTGCACCCGCATGTCAGCCACATCCTGCCGCTCGAACGCGCCGCCGAGGGGTTGGAGTTGCTGCGCAACCGCACCGCCACGGGCAAGGTCGTGATCACCCCCTGACACCCGCTTCTTTCTGAGTGCAAATACTCCCGCCGGAGGCTCCGCCCGCACCACCATCACCGCCGCCCGACGGGACCCGTCACCGCGCCACATGCGCCGAGGAGGAGGCACGACGACGAGATATCGTCTTGCGCCGCAGGCGCACCGCTTGGCAGCCCCGCCTCAACTTACCGCGCGCAGATGAGCTCCACCCATCTTGGCAAAGTTCTGGCGCACCAGATCGACCAGCGCATCGACGATCTGCCCCTTGCCGTCATTGCCGCCATAGAGGTTGATCTTGTGCGAGGGCAGTTCAGGCAAGGTATCGGAGTCGATCTGCATCAGATGCGGCGCGGCGGTGCCCTCCAGCATCGCGTGTACCGCAAGGTCGGCCGAGACGGTGGCCTCGATGGTGCGGTCATTCTCGGTCTCGACCGACAATTCCCATGGAATGTTCGCCGCATCCAGCGCCGCGATCACGCTGGCGCGGAACAGGCAGCGCCGCCCCAGCGCCAGTTTCAGCGGCCGCTGCCGCCAGGCCGAGCCGCCCGCGGCACCGATCCAGCGCAGCGGCAGTTCGGCGATGGTCTCGCAATGATCGCCCCCGCCCGGTTCGGTGGTCAGAATCACGTCACATTCGCCGCGCTCATACTGTTCCTTCAGCCAAGAGGTATAGCAGGACAAGAGCTGCACCCGCACCCGCGGATAGGCGGCGTTGAACTGCTGGAGCACGCGCGGGATCGCCGGATAGACGATGTCATGGGGCACCCCCAGCACCACTTCGCCCTCAAAGGCCTGATCGGTCAGCCGCGCGATCACCTCGTCATTCATCGCCACCATCCGGCGGGCATAGGCCAGCAATTGCTCGCCCGAGGCGGTCAACGCGATGCCGCGCCCGCTGCGGTCCAGCAGTTGTAGCCCCAGCAGTTCCTCCAGCCGCTTGATCTGCATCGACACCGCCGATTGGGTCAGATGCAGGAACCCGGCCGCCCGGGTCACCCCGCCACTGTCGGCCACCGCCACGAAACTGCGCAGGGTTGTGATGTCGAGATTGCGTATCATTCCAAACCTTGATGGGTTACTTCAAAAACATTCGTTTCCCTAATGAAGCACATCCGACCATATCTATCAAGGAAATTGATTGAGACCCAGATACACATCACGGATGAAGAAAGGACACGATATGAGCTTCGTTACCGTCTCGCACCCCTGCCGGCCTGTTCGCCGGACCCGGCTCTCGGCCTTTTACGACTTGCTGGCGCTGCGCCGTCAGCGTCAGGAGCTGCGTCATCTCGATGATCGGGCGCTGGATGACATGGGGATCACCCGCGCCGAGGCCCGGACCGAGGCCAATCGTCCGTTCTGGGACGCGCCGCATCACTGGCTGAAATAGGCCCGGACTGCCCCGTTACCGCTTCCCCCTCCTCGGCCCGCCCCGCGCGGGCCGCTTTTTCGGTACACTTAAAGGGAAATTCGACTCGGAAATACTTGAATTCACGGGTCTGCTCTCCGATATTTGACGGGAATGCCGCAGGGTAGCCCTTGCGGCCCGAGTTTGATTTCAGGGAGACCCAAATGGCTCAATTCGACACGATCCGGTCTGCTGCCGGTTCGCGCGCTGCCCAGATCGACGAGGGCCTGCGCGCCCATATGAACAAGGTCTACGGCACCATGTCCGTGGGCATGCTGATCACCTTTGCCGCGGCCTGGGCGATTTCGGGCCTGGCGGTGACCACCGATCCCGGCGCGGCCGTGGCCCAGCTGAGCGCCGACAAATACCTGACCCAGATCGGCTACTCGCTTTACGCCTCGCCGCTGAAATGGGTGATCATTTTCGCGCCGCTGGCCTTTGTCTTTGGCTTCAGCGCCGCCATCAACCGCCTGTCGGCCGCCGCCGCACAGCTGATCTTCTACACCTTCGCCTTTGTGATGGGTCTGTCGATCAGCTCGATCTTCCTGGTCTTTACCGGCCAGTCGATCATTCAGGTGTTCCTGATCACCGCCATCGCCTTTGCCGGTCTGTCGCTTTACGGCTACACGACCAAGAAGGACCTGAGCGCCATGGGCACCTTCCTGATCATGGGCCTGATCGGCCTGATCGTTGCCATGGTGGTCAATATCTTCCTGGCGTCTTCGGCCATGGCCTTTGCGATCTCCGCGATTGGCGTTCTGATCTTTGCGGGCCTCACCGCCTATGACACCCAGAACATCAAGAACACCTATCTGCAGATGGCCCATTCGGGCGATCAGGAATGGCTGGGCAAGGCTGCCATCATGGGCGCGCTGAGCCTGTACCTGGACTTCATCAACCTGTTCATGTTCCTGCTGCAACTCCTGGGCAACCGCGAATAAGCCGGGTCAGGGCCACGAGTACGAAGGGCGGGGATTTCCCCGCCCTTTTTCGTTGCACATCCGTGAAACGCTCAGCGACAGTCGAGCGGTACCGCCAGCCCGGTCGGTCGGTTGGCGCGCCCCGCCTGATAGACCTGCCCGCCCGTCAGACAGCCGGTGAGACGCGGCACCGACTGGGCAAAGGCGACATTCGAATTCTCAGGCAGGCGGTCGATCTCGCCCTCCTGCGTGCGCAGCACCGCAAACAACACCCCGTTCACCTCGACAGTGCTGAGGAACAGTTCCAGCGTGCCGCTGCCCACCTCGACCGCGCTCTGCGGATCGCGGCCACCGGCACCAATGGCGACCCCGGCCAGGCTGGCGATATCGCCCTTCTCGCTTTGCAGGCGCTGGACCGGCTTGCCCGCCAGTTCAGCCGGCACGCTGAGGCGGCGCGCCACGTAATCGGCCGATCCCTTCTCGGTGGTAAAGGTCTTGGGCTCGCCGTCGATACCGGTGAACCCCACGCCCTCGCGGTGCCACAGGCTGGCACAGGCAGACAGGGACATCAGGGCAAGGGTGGGCAACAGGATTTTCTTCATGACCGTCATGGGGTTGGTGGCAGACCTTGCAACCCTAGCCCCGCCGGGGCAGCGAAAGCAAGCGGTCCGTGCCCGGCGCCAGACCCCGGAATGAAAAAGGCCGCCCCGATGGGGCGGCCCTGTTCGGTTGTCCAAGGACACAAGATTACTTGATCTTGCCTTCCTTGTACTCGACATGCTTGCGCACGACCGGATCGTACTTCCGCACGGTCATTTTTTCGGTCATCGTACGCGCGTTCTTCTTGGTCACATAGAAGTGGCCCGTGCCCGCGGTCGAGTTCAGACGGATCTTGATGGTCGTCGGCTTCGCCATGGTTATCTCCTGCGTCCGAAAAGGCAGGGGCCTTTCGGTTGAATTCTGTCCTGAGGCTGCGCTTTTACCCGGCGTACACGCCGAGTCAATAGGGCCAGGCCGGGAAAATGCGCGCGGAGGGCCTGTAAGCCGGATTCTGTTCCAGGGTTGCCCCCTTCGATGACCATTCCTCTGGTGCGCCTGTTGCCAGGCGCCTCTAGCTGCCAACCCGACCCCTCTCGGCTGAAGCGGCCTAGCGGAGGTATCGGCCGAAACCGACGCGTCCCGCGCGGGGGTCCTATTTGGCATTGCTCCCGGTGGGGCTTGCCGTGCCGCCCCTGTTGCCAGGGGCGCGGTGGGCTCTTACTCCACCGTTTCACCCTTGCCGCGACCTGCGCGGCGGACTGTTCTCTGTGGCGCTTTCCGTCGGGTTTCCCCGCCCGGGCGTTACCCGGCACCGCTGCTTCATGGAGTCCGGACTTTCCTCGCGGGGGTTGCCCCCCACGCGGCCATCCGGCCCTCCGCGCGGCTTCGCAGTTAGGCGCTGGCAGAGGAGAGGTCAAGAGGCGCTTGCAAATGGGGCCCTGCCCCTCTTGGCCTGCGGCCAATTCACCCCGGAGTATTTTGCGCGGAATGAAGCGGCAAGGCGGCCAGATCGGCAGCGCAGAGCGGTCCGCGGCCCCAGGGGCGGTAGCGCAGGCGCAGGGCGGCCAGCAGCGTCTCGTCATCGGCGGGCGCGGTGAAACCCGTCGCGTGGGCAGCGGCGCGCAGGCGCTCGGGTGTGGGATCGTCTTCGCAAGACCCGCTTCCTGATCTTTCGGCGAGGCCAAGACGCGCCAGGCGAGCCCAGTCGAATCGCGGGCCGGGATCGCATTTGCGCCCGGGCGCCATGTCGGAATGACCGATTACACCCGCAGGCGGAATCGCCCATCGGCGCAAGATATCCGCCAGCAGGCCGTCCAGCGTGGTCATCTGTGGCGCCGAGAACGGGTGATCGCCGCGATTGTCGAGTTCGATTCCGATGGAGCGCGAATTGATGTCATCCCGCCCCCGCCATTCCCCTACCCCGGCATGCCAGGCGCGGTCGGCCTCGTCCACCATCTGCCAGAGCGTGCCGTCGGCGCCGATCAGGTAATGGGCCGAAACCTCGGCCTCGGGGTCGCAGAGACGCTCCAGCGCCGCCTTGGCGCTGTCCATGGCGGTGTAGTGCAGCACCACCAGCGACGGGGTCAGCCCGTCGCGGCGGGGTCCGAAATTGGGCGAGGGATGCCAGTGCGGCGCCACCAGGCGTCAGTTCTGTACCGCGCGGCGGAACGGCGCCGGGTCCCAGCCGCAGGCATAGCCGTCACCATCGGGATCCAGCCCCTTGCGGTCACGCTGGGGGCCGCCATTGGACAGGAACTCGATCTGGGCCTGATCGGGCGAGGCGAAGGCGGCGCAATTGCGCTGTGCCTTGGCGGCCAGGTTGAAGCCCGCGCGGCTATAGATCTGGGTGCCCTTGGGATGGCTGGTCGAAAGCGCGTATTGCACCACGTTGGGCGACCCGTCCGTATCACGCTGGGGCAATGCGGTGGGGGCCACCACCTGATAGGAGGCACGATTCTGGGCGATGCGCTCGGCATCGCTCTGGATCGACTCGCGGCTGGCGACGGCCTGGAAATCCTGCTCGTCCGAGATGCCGGGATTGCTGACCAGCGCAGGCGCCGGGTTCGAGGGGCTGGCCTCGACCGGGGCAACGCCGGAATTGCCGTTGGCGGCGGCCAGCGCCGCGGCCGTTTCCCGCGCGATATCGTCCGATGTGTCACCGGGCTGCGGGACATAGGCTGCGGTCTGGGTTGGGGCCTGGAGCGGCGCCGTGGCAGTGGGTGCGGCGGTCGAGGGGTCAAGCGGGGGCAGACCCTCGCTGGACACCGCCGAGGGCGGGATCAGCGGATCGCCGGTCACCGTCTGGCCCTGAAGCACCGCCTCGCGCTGAGCCTGGTATTCGGGCGTGTTGAAACCGACCCCGGCCGCCGAATCCGGGATCGCCGGATCACAGGCCGCAAGCACCCCGATCACGGGGACAAGATAGAATACGCGCATTGTTGCCGTCCTGCTCTTTTGCTTTGCCGACAGGTTTACCACCATTTTGAGGGCTTGGCCACAAAGCCCGCGGCCTGTTCCAGCGCATAGGCCGTATTCAGCAGATCGCCCTCTTCCCATGGACGCCCGATCAGTTGCAGGCCCAAGGGCAGCCCCTGCTTGTCTAGCCCGGCGGGCACCGACACGCCGGGCAGGCCAGCGAGGTTCACGGTGACGGTGAACACGTCGTTGAGGTACATCTGCACCGGATCGGCATCGGTCATCTCGCCCAGGCCAAAGGCGGCCGAGGGGGTGGCGGGTGTCAGGATCGCGTCCACACCGGCGGCGAAGACATCCTCGAAGTCCTTCTTGATCAGGCTGCGTACCTTGCGGGCGCGGTTGTAATAGGCGTCATAGAAGCCCGCCGACAGCACATAGGTGCCGACCATGACCCGGCGCTGCACCTCATGCCCGAACCCTTCGGCGCGGGTTTTTTCGTACATCTCGGTGATGCCGTCACCCTGTGCCAGCTTGGCGCGGTGGCCATAGCGCACTCCGTCATAGCGGGCCAGGTTCGAAGAGGCCTCGGCCGGCGCGATCACGTAATAGGTGGGCAGCGCGTATTTGGTGTGCGGCAGGCTGATGTCGCGGATCTCGGCCCCGGCGGCGCGCAGCATCTCGGTGCCCTGCTGCCACAGCGCCTCGATCTCTTCGGGCATGCCGTCCATGCGGTATTCACGCGGAATGCCGATCACCTTGCCGCGGATATCGCCGGTCAGCATCGCCTCGAAATCGGGCACGGCCAGCTCGGCGCTGGTCGAATCCTTGGGGTCGTGGCCGCACATCGCCTCGAGCATGATGGCAGCGTCGCGCACATCCTTGGTCATCGGCCCGGCCTGATCCAGCGAGCTGGCAAAGGCAACGATGCCCCAGCGCGAGCAGCGGCCATAGGTCGGCTTGATGCCGGTGATGCCGACAAAGGCGGCAGGCTGGCGGATCGAGCCGCCGGTATCGGTGCCGGTGGCGGCCAGACACAGATCGGCGGCCACGGCGGCAGCCGAGCCGCCCGAGGAACCACCCGGCGTCAGCGCCGCGTCGTCATTGCCACGGCGCCAGGGGTTGACCGCATTGCCATAACACGAGGTCTCGTTGCTGCTCCCCATGGCGAACTCGTCCATGTTGAGCTTGCCCAGCATGACGGCGCCCGCGTCGGCCAGTTGCTGGCTGACGGTGGATTCGTATTCCGGCTTGAACCCTTCAAGGATTCGGCTGGCCGCCTGACTCGGCACGCCCTTGGTGCAGAACAGGTCCTTGATGCCGATGGGCAGGCCGCACATCTTGGGCGCCTCTTCGCGCCCTTGCAGGCGCTCATCGGCGGCTTTCGCGCGCTCCAGAGCAAGCTCGGGGGTCTTGTGGACAAAGGCGTTGAGCGCCCCTGCCCCCTCGATGGCGGCAAGGCAGGCCTCGGTCAGCGCGACCGAGGTGGTCTCGCCCTTGCGCAGCGCATCGCGCGCCTGGGCCAGCGTCAGCGTGTTGAGATCGCTCATGTCTTACTCCACCACCTTGGGAACCGCGAAAAACCCCTCGCGCGCGTCGGGCGCGTTGGACAGGACCTTGGCCTGCTGATTGCCGTCGCTCACCCCGTCGGTGCGGCGCTTCAGCCGCATCGGCGTGACCGAGACCATCGGCTCGACGCCGTCAACATTCACCTCGTTCAGCTGCTCGATGAACCCGAGGATGGTGTTGAATTCAGCGGCCAGAGCCGGCAGCGCGTCCTGTTCCACCTTGATCCGGGCCAGCTTGGCCACTTTGGCGGCGGTGCTTTGGTCAATCGACATCGGTTTCCCTCATCTGCGTCAGACCCGCATTTACCGCCCCATGGGCGCGGTCGCAAGGGCAGCGGAGCGCTCGCGGTCAACCACGTCGCCGGCGCAGATGCGCCAGCGCCGCCATTGCCACGAAAATCAGCGCCACCCCCCCGGCAAAGCCGCCATTGCCCATGAACTGCATCGCAGCACCAGTGATCGGGCCACCCAGCATGCCGCCCACACCAAAGGCGATGGCGAATGCGGCGTTCCCTGCCACCAGGTCGCTGCCCGTGAACCGGTCACCCAGTTCCGACATCGCCATGGTATAGATACCCCCCGCCGTGGCGCCAAAGACAAACAGAACGCCCAGAAACAGCGGCAACCGGTCGGGCAATCCCGGCAACAGCACCGCGCCCAGCGCGGTCAGCAGTGCACAAAGCACCATCACCTGACGGCGCGAGGTACGGTCCGACAACCATCCGATGGGTACCTGCAAGGCCGTATTGCCCAGAAACGCCACCGACAGGGCCGAGGTCGCCACCGCCACCGTCAAACCCGCCGCCAGACCAAAGACCGGAAACAGCGACAGCATCGCGCCCTCCCAGAAGGCATAGACGCAGATCGCCGCCAGCAGGGTGGGCGCCCGGCGCAGGAAGCCCAGCGGCGAGACCGGCGTCTCGCCCGAGACATCCGGCGCATAGGCGCGCACCGCCAGCACCACGCCGATGGCCAGAAAACAGCAGACCGCGCCAACGGCAAACGGCGCGAATCCCTGGAACCCGATCAGCGCCAGCGTGAAGGGCCCGGCACCAAAGCCCACCGACAGCGCGGTGGCATAGATGCCCACCACCCGGCCACGCGTCTCGGGGCGGGCCAGCTGGTTGATCCAGGTCTCCGACACGATGAAGATGCCCACATCGGCCATACCCAGCATCAGACGCAGCACCAGAAAGGCACCAAAGGACCGCGTCAGCCCCATCGACAGGATCAGCAACGCCGACAGCAGCAGCGAGCCGATGGCGACCTGCCAGCTGCCGAAGCGTTCGATCAGACGCGGATAGAAGGGCGAGGCCAGCACGATCCCCAGCGGCGTCATCGCCGCGTTGATCCCGATGGCGGCCTCGCTGATGCCTTGATGCTCCAGCACCAGCGACAGCAGCGGAAAGCTGAGGCCGACCGTCAGCGCGAAAATGGTGGTGCAGGCAATCGCGCCCGCGATCCCGGCGCGGCGCGCCCCGTCACTCATCACCACCGTCATCGTCCACTCCCTGTGCGTACAGGCAGATGACGGACCCGGGCCGATCAGGTCAAGCGCCCGAAAACGAAAAGGCCCGCGCGAACAAGCGCGCGGGCCACCCAGTCAGGCGACGGGATCAGAGATCCTTGGCCGCCGTGTGCTCGATCTTGGTCCAGTTGGCCGCCGCTTTGGAGATGGTGCCGGCCTTGTCCTTCTCGAACATCTTGTAGATCTCTTCGTTCAGGAAGACATAGAGCTTGCCATCGACCACTGCGGCATAGTTCGGGTCGCCGTCGAACTTCTTGCCCACCGAGACGCCAAAGGTGCAGAAGCCGCCGTTCTGCACGGAGTAGTGATCGGGGTTGGCCTGGAACGCCTTGAGGTTCTTCTCGGAGGCAAAGTAGTAAGCCACGCCGTCATGCACGGCGGTATGCGCGGCGCTGCCTTCGCGGTTCTTGCCCTTGTCGAGCAGTGCGACCGGGTCCGAACCATGCAGGCCCAGCGGCGCGCCAGCGGCGGTCAGGCCGGGCACCACGTTGATTTCGTCGGCGGCCATGGCAGGGCCGAAGGCGAGCAGGGTCGACAGGGCGGCTGCGGTAAAGGTGATCATGCGAGACATAGTTTGGTTTCCTTTTGGTTGACTGATAACGCCCGGCCACTTGATTGGCGGGTGTGTCAGGAAACTGCATCACGAGGCCTCTGCCGTGAATGTTCAGACGTTCAAGCATCATGACAGATCGTTCAAACAGATGAACGAATAATTAATTTAATTGGACAATGAAGCATGGAAAGTTCAAAAAATACGACATCAGCTGGATTTTTACTCACCCCACCATCAAAGGGCCTGACGCGCGTGCCTGCTCTGACAGCAGCCTCTCCAGCTCGGCGGATCCACCTGCTGCACCGGCGCACCGTCGTGTAAGGCCAGATGCGCCCTCAGCAGCCCCGTTTCGCGCTGTAACCTGACCAGATCAGGCGTGCATCTGGAGACACCCGGAAATGCCGCGCAGCTTTTCGATGACCATACCCTTCGCCGACAACCGCAACGACCTGCTTGTGTGACACTTACGGATCAGGTCTACCCGTCTGCACTCCCATCTTTGCCTCAAACGCAGGGCATCATTTCACGATCATTCCGTGTCTCGTGGATCGGATTAAGCACGGCATTTTCCTAGGCTCCAGACGCATTGATTTTCAAAGCCAGAAGATGACGGTTGTGGCGAGGACGACGGCGGCCAGAAAGGTCGTGACGCTCCTGTCGTATCGGGTCGCGACGCGGCGCCAGTCTCTCAGAGGGCCGAACATGATCTTGAACATTGCTCGGCAATGTATTGAACAGCAATGTCACCAGAGTTGCGGTTTCGGCGTTTGAAACGGCACTTTTCGTAGTGAACGGTTTTGCCTCGGGACTTAGGGCCGAGATTACTGGAGCGTATCCCTTGTCTTTTCACGCATCCCGGGCCCAATCGCATCATAACCCCGGACAGCGATCAGGCATTCGGCGTCGGCCAAACTGCCAATCAGGGCCGCACCACCGGTGCAGTCGCTCACCTGGCCAGCCGTCATGAAAAACAGCAAAGGCTGGCCTTTCGCGTCCTTGACGGCATTCAGCTTGGTGTTCAATCCGCCCTTGGGACGCCCGATCAAACGCCCGCATCCCTTCTTTTGCCCGCGGGCTGGAAACCACGCGATGCGCTTTCAGATAGGTCGCGTCAATCATGACTGCCACCTGCTCAGCGTCCTCGGCGGCCAGACCCACGATGATCCAGTCGCAGCCCCCGTTATCGCTCCTAGCGCTGACAACGGTTGCAAATGGCTTTGGCCCGGCCGCTGACTTCACTTGGCCGGGCCTTGGGCTTCAGGGCACCGCACCCCTAACCCATTGCGGTTGATGAAGATATCCCACTCAAAACACGCGCATCATCGACGCCAGCCATATTGTGCGACTTCGG
Source organism: Ruegeria pomeroyi DSS-3 (assembly GCF_000011965.2). Taxonomy (NCBI): domain Bacteria; kingdom Pseudomonadati; phylum Pseudomonadota; class Alphaproteobacteria; order Rhodobacterales; family Roseobacteraceae; genus Ruegeria; species Ruegeria pomeroyi. The sequence goes on from NC_003911.12 coordinate 3,170,823, forward strand.
CAATCAGGGTTTCAGTCGCGCTCGGGAAATCAATGCATCCTGAACCTAGGAACCCGAAAGATCGGATTGAATTCCCCCAAATATTTCGCGGGCAAATGCCGCTTCACTTTTTGCCGTAACATTTAGCGTACCACGACGTTGCGTCGTGATGAACGCCTGTGTTTTGTCCGGAGCCACGCTGGTAAATGTCAGCTTCCCAACTTCACCCCAGCTAAACGCGCTCACGGGTTTCGAAAAAATGATTACGGCTTCATTTTGAGCAACAGTTGATTTTGTAATATTCAATCCTTGCTTTTCGAGAACGGTTTCCGCCGAGGAAACCACTTTTGAAATTGGGGCATCAAAGACCTGGCTCACCCCGGCCTGTGACCCGCTTTTTTCGACAGTTTCAGAGGTCGCGCATGCTGTCAGAAAAGCGAATGCCATCAAAGTGAGAATTGGTTTGAAAAAAGAGCTTTGCGCTTTGGCGTGTGTGGTCATGTTTGATCCCTTAAGTTGATACTACCCAGGCAACTTGGTGCTGGGTGAAGCTGGCGGATTTCGCAATTGTTTTCAACCACAACGGTTGTGATGTTTGCAGAGGCTACGTTCATGACGTAGCGGCAAGATCCTTTGCCAGGCTTCCTGGCGATTTTGACCCGTCTTGAGTGCTCAAGACACAGCTGCGAAGCCGCCTTTATCTGGGATATCGTGTTCTGCGCACGCGGTTTGGGGGCGCGATCCTTTCGATTGACGTCTCGCTCCCTGCAATGCGGCGTTTGAGACGGTTCAGGAACCTGCACCACGGGACCGGCCCCGTGAATGTCCGCACGTTCGATCAGATCACGCAATCGTTCAAAATCGCTCCGATTGGCCCATGAATTCGTAGATTTTTGGATGGTTGATACAGCTCGGATGCACGGATGCGCAAACCGCCACCCACAAAGGAACTCAACTCAACAGACGCGAAACCCCCTGCTCTGACAACAGCTTCACCAGCTCGGCCCTATCCACCTGCTGCACCGGCGCGCCGTCACGAATCGCCAGGTGCGCCGCTGTTCCGGTGGCTTGTCCCATCGCCATGCATTGCGGCATCCCCCGGACCGAGGCAAAGGCCACCAGGTCAGCCGACAGGATGCGGCCGGCGAACATCAGGTTCGCAACCGCTTTCGGCAACAGCGACCGGAACGGGATGGTGTAATAGCCGCCGCGCTCGACCATGGCGTCATGGGTCATCTGGTCCGAGGTCCGCATCACGTCGTCGATCGGGTTGTCACAGGCGACGATCCCGTCTGCAAACTTGGTGCCCGCCGCCAGATCGGCGCCGGTGACCTTGTACATCCCTTCCAGCTTGCGGGTCTCGCGCACGCCCACGGTGGGGCCCAGTTGCGACATATGCGCGGCCTCGAACCCGGGCACATCCGCGCGCAGGAACTGCGCCAGTTGCAGGCAGCGCCGCCGCCCCTCTTGCGTGGCACGGGTGACATCGGCGGGGTCGGTGCCATCCACCCCGCGAATGGCGACCGAGTTGCAAAAGACCGTGCCAGGGTGAAACCCCTTCATCAGGTAGAGCTGTGCCAGATGCGGATGCAGCCGCCCCTCGGCGATCCCCTTGGCGGCGTAGCGGCGGAAATAGGGATCGTTCTCGGCAAACACCCGGTCCCAGTCCGCGCCCTCCATGAAAAAGGACAGGGTCACCGCCATCATGTTGCCCTGCCCGTCGCCAAGCGTGAAGGGCACCCCCGCCTTGGCCGAGATGTCGCCATCGCCGGAACAGTCGATCACGATCTTGGCCGCGATCCGCTGGGGGCAGCGCCGGTCGAAGAATTCGACGGCGGCGATGCGGTTGCCCTCCATCACCGGCGCAAAAGCCACCGCGCCCAGAAACACCCGCACGCCCGCCTCTTCCAGCATCTCGAACATCATCGTGGTGGCGGCGTCGTGGTCGTATTGAATCTCCGGGCCGAAATTCTCCAGCGTGCAGGGGCGTTTCTCGGCCATCGGCGGGTCCATCCCCATCAGCCGGTCGGTCAGCTCCTGCATCAGCCCGCCGATGCTTTCATCCTGCGGATAGGCCGCGCCCCAGGGCATGCCGGGGCAAAAGGCCATGACGCCGCCCACCTTGGTCCCCGCTTCCAAGAGCACCACATCGAGCCCCAGACGCCCCGCCGCCACTGCCGCGCCAAAGCCCGCGGTGCCGCCGCCGATCACCAGAACATCCGCCGTCAGATCGCCCATTGCCGTCTCTCCCTGCCGTCACCGCTCATATCGGCGGCCTGAACAGGCCCCGTCAATCCCGCGCGCGACAAGGTCAAAGCCCTGATCGGTGGCGGTGATAGACCTCGATCATCCAGCCCAGCATCAGCGCGTTCAGCAGATGCCACAGGAAATGGGTTCCAATCGGCCAACTGTTGCACAGCGGGCTGTCCAGCGCCCGGAAGGTGATCGAGACGATGAGGATCCCCGCGCCCAGCGCCAGACCGCGGGCCAGCGCGGGGGCCCTGCGGTTCAACAGCGCGGCATAGATCAGGATCAACAGCGGGATCGGCGCATAGGCCGCCGAACCGCCAAGCTCCGGTACCAGCCCGAACAGCGGCACCGTCGCCGCCGCATAGGGAAAGAACCCGCCTGTCAGCAATAGCGCCGGCAGCGGGCGCAGCCGCCATCCTGCCCGGTTGATCGCGTGGATATAGATCAGAACAAAAGCCGCGATGGGCAGTACGTCGGCGATCGCCGCCCATACCTGCGCATGGGTGTGAAACAGGAAACTGCCCAGACCGATCAGCGCCAGCACGGCGATCAACGCTGTCTCGGTCCTGTCCCGCAGCCCCCGGGTGCGCCGCCACATCACCGCGGCAGCCAGCACAAAGGCAAGGTTGGTCACCGCATTGACCGGCTCGGCCCAGTATCCCGGCCCCAGCCGTTCGCAATAGCCGTCGATTTCGCGCAACCAATCCATGGATTTTCATCTAGCGAGTGCTAGGGTGAAACCAAGACATATCAGGGAGAATGATAGATGAAGATCATCTGGCTGGGACATGGCAGTTTCCGGATCGAAAGCGGCGAGGCGGTGCTGCTGGTCGATCCCTGGCTCAATGGCAACCCGACCCTGCCCGAGGATCAGCACGACGCCGCCGTCATCGGCGCCACCCATATCCTGCTGACCCATACCCATTTCGACCATGTGGTCGATGTGCTGCCGCTGGCGCGCCTGCTCAAAGTGCCGGTGGTGGGCCAATACGACCTGATGGGCTATTGGAGCGAGGCCGAAGAGATCGAGACCGTGGGGTTCAACAAGGGCGGCACGGTGACCCTGAACGGGGTGCGGGTATCGATGGTGCCGGCCTCGCACAGCTCCACCTTCACCACGCCGGACGGGCTTCGCAGCGGTGGCTCTGAAGTGGGTTACATGATCGCAGCCGAGGGGCATGTGGTCTATCTGTCGGGCGATACCGGCATCATGGCCGACATGGACTGGATGGGGGATTACTATAAGCCCGATATCGGCATCCTCAGCGCCGGGGGCCATTTCACCATGGACATGCAGGGCGCGGCCTATGCCGCAAAACGCTATTTCAACTTCAAGACGGTGATCCCCTGCCATTACCGCAGCTTCCCGATCCTGGAGCAATCGGCCCAGGCCCTGATCGACGGGTTGCCCGGCGTCGAGGTGATCGAGCCGCAGGTGATGCAGGCGATCGAGGTCTGACATCTTGGCCGCCCCGCCCGTCATATCCAGGACGGTGCCCCTGTGCGAAGGGCCGCGATGGGTCTTTGACCAAGGGGGCGGCTCAAAGCGATGGGCGAGACTTGGATGAGCGCTGTCACGCCCTCTCCCGAGTTGCTGGCCTTTGCCCGGCGCTGGATCGACGCGATCCCCAACAGGCGGCCAAACGACCTGCGCAACATGATGACCGAAAAGGAACACCTGCTTTTCGTCGGAACCGGAGAGGACGAGATATGGGCCGGCTCTTCGGTACGCGAGGGGATCGGAGATTTCTTCGGGGAGATTCCCGAGTTCCTCAGACATGAAGAGGTCTTCGCCGAGGCTTACGAGCACAACGGAACCGGCTGGGCGTGCCTGTGCCACGAAATAGTTTTCGCGCGACAGCCCGACCGGGTGTTCCAGGTCCGCTCGACCCTGATCTTCACGCTCGAGGACGGCGCGTGGAAGATCGTGCATCGCCATGGGTCGGTCCCGATCCCGAACATGGATTTCACCGGTGCCGCACAGACAGCCATCGCCGATCTGGTCGCCGCCGCAAAACAGGGGTTCTCGCTGGATCAGCGCGAGGGCTTTGCCTCGGTCATGTTCACCGACATCGTCAATTCCTCGCGCCTCGCCTCGGCCATGGGCGACCGGCTGTGGTCCTCCGAGGTGGCCCGCCATTTCAACAGCTTGCGCGAGATCATCGAGGCGCGGGGCGGACAATTCGTCAAATCGCTGGGCGACGGCACCATGTCGAGCTTCCCGTCACCAGAGCAGGGGTTGCGCGCGGCGCAGGCCATTTTGCGCGCGACCGAGGCCTCGGACGGCCCCGCCATCGCGCTGCGGATCGGCATTCATACCGGCGAGGTGATCCAGACCCGCGAGGATTTCTTTGGCACCGTGGTCAACAAGGCCGCCCGCATCGCCGCCGTCGCGGCACCGGGCGAGATCGTGATTTCGGGCGATACCCGCGACCTGGCCGGTGCGGTGGAGGGCCTGATCATTCACCCGCCAGCAGACATATCGCTCAAGGGCTTCGACGGCCTGCACCGGGTCCATCGGCTGGAGTGGAAGGCATGATCCAGCGCTCGCCCGAGATCGAGGCCATCGTGCGCCGCTGGACCACGCTGATCCGCAGTCACAAGGTGGCCGATCTGCCGCATTACCTGTCGCAATCCGATGCGCTGGTCTATATCGGCACCGCCGATGGCGAGCTTTGGCGCGGGCAACTGGTGCGCGATGGCATCGCCGATCACCTGGCCGAGGTCCCCGACTTCATCGAGGAAGACATAGAGATCGAAGCCTACGAGCATGGCGAAACCGGCTGGGCCACCTATCAGAGCCACTACACCTTTCCCGGCACCGGCAGCCAGGGCACCCACCGGGTGACCTTTGTGTTCGTGCTGGAACGCGGCAGCTGGAAGATGGTGCAGCACCATATCTCGCAGGCCGACTCGAACCGCGACAAGTTGGGGATCGAGCACACCGCCTTTCAACGCCTGATCGCGGCGGCCGAGGCCGGTTCGCACAGCTTCGCCACCGGCGGGCTCGCCACCATCATGTTCACCGATATCGTCGACAGTTCCGCCCAGGCCGCAGCCATGGGCGATACCGACTGGGTGCGCCTGCTCGATGCCCATTTCCGCCGCATCGAAACCATCGTCACCGATCACGGCGGCACACTGGTCAAATCGCTGGGCGACGGCACCATGTCTTCGTTCCAGTCCGCCACCGGCGCCCTGCGGGCGGCCCGGGCGATCAGGGCGGCAACCGGATCACCCGACGCCGCCCTTGCCCTGCGCATCGGCTTGCATACCGGAGAAGTGGTGGAGAACCGCGGTGATTTCTTCGGCACCGTGGTCAACAAGGCCGCCCGCATCGCCGCCGCTGCCGGTCCCGGCGAGATCCTGATTTCAGAGGCCCTGCATCTGATTGCCGGCGGCGCCCCGGGCGACGCTCTCGCAGAGCCTGTTTCGCTTTTCCTCAAAGGGTTCGAGGGCGAGCATGCGGTCTTTCGCCTGGCGGTCGACGAATAAGCGCGCCTTTGCCCAACCCGGAAACACCCGGCCATCCGACGCCACCCGCCTGATGATCGAGTCGGCAACACCGACAGGGTCGGAACCGCCAGCCCCTGCTCAGTGACAGGCGGGCACCTCGGCACAGGCCGAGGCCCGGAACCGCGCCATCAGGGCGGCGGTTTCCTCGGTTTCACCCCCCTGCGCATCTTCAGAGCAGAGATAGGTCCGGTGTGGTTCGAAAAGCGCCAGAAAGGACGTTTCCCAGCCTTCGCTGACACTCAACATCTGTTCGGCGGAATAGAGCAGATGGTCGACAAAGGCGGCGTAGGCACCGCCCCGGTTCGAGTGGAGCAACGCGCACTCATCTGCCGGCGCCGCAAATTCGGGCAGCGTTGCGGCCAGCGCCAGATGGGCACGGAACGCCTCGCGCGCGGATTGCTGGCGTTGCAGGCGGTCGGCCTCGTCCAGCTGGATCTTGATCCCGATCAGCGCCGCCAGCGCCAGCGCGGCGGTGGCCATGGCCGCCAGTGCCTCGATCGAGGCCGCGTGTCGCGAAAGCCAGCTCATGTGGCGGGCATCTGCTGGGTGGCGCAATGGATGCCGCCGCCCATCTCGCCCAGCGGATCGACGTTCAGCGTGACGATCTCGCGCCCCGGATAGTGCCGCGCCAGCGCCCGGGCGGCGATGCGGTCGGTCTCGGCATCGCCGAACTGGGCCGCGATCACCGCGCCATTGCAGACATAGTAATTGGCATAAGAGGCCACGAAATCCACGCTCTTGACCCGCCGCCGGTGGGGTTCGGGAATGACCTCGACCATCAGGCCCGCCGCCACCAGCGCGTCATGGGTATCCAGCGCCGCCAGATGGAACGGGTCGTCCATGTCGGGATCGTCGGGCAGGTTTATCAGCACCCGCCCCGGCCCGGTGAACCGGGCCAGGCTGTCGATATGGTAATCGGTGATATCCTCGCCCCAGACGCCCGGCGACCAGATCATCCGCTGCGCCCCATAGGCGCGCAAAAGCCGCGCTTCGATCTCGGCCCGCGACAGGCCGGGATTGCGGTTGTCGTTCACCCACGAGCTTTCATGCGCCATCAGAAGACCATGGCCGTCCTGCTCGACCCCGCCCGCCTCGCCACGCAACCCGGCAGGCAGCAGTGGCAGGCCCAGGCGTTGCGCCACCTGCTCGGCAACACGCGCGTCACGGCGGTGCACCTGCTTGCGGCCCCAGCCGTTGAACTGGATATGGCTGACTGCCAGCCCACCCCGCCCGTCCCGTGCAAACAGCGGCCCGGCATCGCGGCACCACAGGTCCTCGGTCGGGATGTCCCACAGCGTGACCTTGTCCGACAGTTTCCTGCGCGCGCGCGCGTGATCCTCGGCAGCGGCCAGCAGCGTGACAGGCTCGAACTCGGCAATTGCATTGGCGATATCGGCGATGGTCTGCTGCGCCATGTCCAGAAAGACCGGATCGGGATGCACCCGTCGGTTGACCGGCCATTGCATGAAGGTGCGGTCATGACGCGCCTCTTCCGGTGGAACATGAAAACCGGCTTCACCGGCACTTGCCTGTCCTGCCATCCCCATCAGCCCAAACGCGCCCCCTGCCCGCAGGATATCTCTTCTTTGCATGGCCTTGCCTCTGACAACTTCCACCACCTGAGTAGCGTTGCTTTCCGGCAAACCCCAAGCAAAACTTTCCCGGCAAGGGTTGGCTATCCCTCATCCCGTGGCGCGCGCGGGCAATCCGTTCGCCATCCGAATTCGCCCTGAAAGCTCGGACAACCGGTCCTGCAGGTCAAGGATATCGAGCTTGGCTGCGCCTTCGCAAACCAGCCGCGCGGCGCCGACCTTGTTGGCGGCCTGATGAACCTCGCCGTCCCTGCGAAGGAAGTAAAAGGCGTGGTCAAAAGCGCCACCCTCGGCGGGACGGTCATAGATCCGGGGGTGCAGGGTTTTCAATGCCGCCTGCAAAGCCGCGTGATCGACATAATTCTCGATCTCGCGCCCCCTGGTGACCCAGACCATGCCCCAGTCGTCGGTCAACTCCCGCTTGATCCGCTCGGGCGTCCCTTTCAGTCGCGCCCGAGGCCCGGCCCGGTCGCTGTCCATCACGATGGCCATGTTGCGGTTCATCCGGCGCAGGTCAATCAGGTCCTGTATCCCGTCCTCCTCCGCTCCCGCCGCCAGATGCGACACCAGCCCGCCGCCATAGAACAGGATCGAATAATGGATCCCCTCGCGCAGGTCCGGGTCCACCGCCGCGATCCAGTGGTTGAGGTAGATGCGGTCCGAGGGCCCCTCGACCCAGATCACCATATTGGCCTGCAACAGGTCCGAGGCATGCAGGCCCAGATCGTCGAGCAGCCGCCACTTGTCCTGCCGCACCAGCGCCGGGCGCACAAGCGTCTGCTGCCCGTCATTTTCCACATGAAAGATCGCGGCACCGGGCGTGTCGATAAAGGCCCCCGAATGAGTGGCGATGAAATACTGGTTGTCGGTATGGTCGCGCAGATATTCCACCAGCTTGCGCTGCAACAATGGATGCAGGTGAATCTCCGGCTCTTCCATGCAGATGATCTGGTCCTGGTGGATGGTACAGAACGAAGCGATCAGAACCACCTCGTGAATGCCGGTGCCCAGACTGTCGAGCGGCAGGACCTTGCCATCCATCTCGACCAGAACCTGCGACTGGTCATGCGGGATTCGAATGCGCGCACCCGGTTTGCCGGTCGCCTCTTGCAGAAAGGCGTTGATCTGTTCGAACAGGTCCCGCTTTTCATCCTCGTTGAACCCAGGCTCCTGAAGGCGGGCCAGTTCGAAGATCAGCCCGTCGCCGCGCCCGTTGAAAGCTTCGTCAGCCCGGCCGATACCGCGCTTTGCCTCGATCTTCTGCGTAGTGGGGAAAGAGAGAACTGAACATCTGTTGAGTATGTCCAGACTCTGCGGAATCCAATGGTTTATTAGGCCTCCACCAGAGGAGCTTTGAACACTTCGCCACAAAGCGTTCCATTCTCTATCCGGAAAAAGCTTGGACAAGGCTTCAATGTCGGGCTGCGGATGGTACTCTCTGTCTCCTATTTGAGGACCAGAACGAAACCAAACGCACTCGCCGACAGACAGCTCGTCAAATATCGCGGAGACTTTTCCCTTAAATTCATGCACATGCATCTGCGCCTGCGGAAACCTCTCCCAGACCGCCTCCAGAAACCGCTCTTTCGGCACACCCACCGCCGCGACGAACTCGCCCTCTTCGCCCGATCCGCGATGTACCTCGGGTGAGTTCGGCTCCAGCCGCTGCGACTTGCCCTCGCAGAACGGCAGGCGGTCGTGGATGAAGTTCAGCACGATGGACTTGCCCGCGTTGTTGGCGCCGACAAAGAAGTTGATCGCGGAAAACGGGCCGATGCTCTGCAACTCTGCGCCGATGCCGCGATAGAAGCGGATTGCCACCGCATCCAGAAACACCTGTACCACTATCACCCCCTGCCCTACCCGGGCCGGCAGTGAACCCGATAAACCGCAGGTTGAAAAGAGGGCAAGGCCTCAGACTCCGGGTTTGGGCGGCGCCTTGGGCGTGAACTCGCAACGGTTGGGCTTGATGTCGATCAGCGGCGTGCCGTCCAGGCAATCGAGGCCGCGCACCACCAGCGTGGTGCCCTCCACCCGCTCCAGCCGCACCCGCGACAGGCCGATCGGATTGGGCCGCTGCGGCGAGCGCAGGGCGAAAGTGCCAAAGAGCTTGCCGTCGCTCTTGGGGTTCTGGATGACCAGATCGCGCCGCCCTTTGTCGAGCCAATAGAGCACGTCGAGCCAGGTATAGTCCGCCACTCCGTGCAGTGCGGACGCCCAGCGCGCATCCAGCTCGATCCGGCATTTCGGCCCGTCCTCGCGCCCCTGCCGGGGGCAGTCCTTGCGGTCGCTCCAGGGGGTGCGGATACGGCCGATGAAGTAGACGCCCGCGTCGGTGCCGTCGGGCAGGTCCACCACCTCTTCGCCCTCGCGAAACCTGAATTCCATCTCAGCTCTCTCCCCCGTTGCGATTGCCTGTGTCCCGCCGTTCCGCAAAAAACCCGCGCAGCAGCTCCGCCGCCGCCTCGCCGCCGATACCGTCATAGACCTCGGGCGCGTGATGGGCCTGCGGGTGTGAAAACACCCGCGCCCCATGCGCCACCCCGCCCGACTTCGGATCCGCCGCGCCGTAATAGACCCGCCGGATGCGCGCCGCAGCCAGTGCCGCCGCGCACATGGCGCAGGGTTCCAGCGTCACATAGAGGTCATGCCCCACCAGCCGCTCGGACCCGGCGGCTGCACAGGCCGCGCGCAGGGCCACGATCTCGGCATGCGCGGTGGGGTCGCAGGTCTCGCGCGTGCGGTTGCCGGCGGCGGCCACCACGCGCCCGTCGGGCGCCACGATCACCGCGCCCACCGGCACCTCGCCGCGCGCGCCCGCCGCGCGCGCCTCTGCCAGCGCCTGATCCATGTGCGATCTGAAAACCATGCCCGACCCTGCCCCGATCATCCATCTTCCGCAAGCGCGGCAAATGGTCTATTGCGCGGGGATGAGCAACACCCCTCCCCCCGGCGAGCGCATCGCCAAGATCCTGTCGCGTGCGGGCGTCGCCTCGCGCCGCGAGGCCGAACGTATGATCGAGGCCGGCCGCGTCGCGGTCAACGGCAAGGTGATCGACAGCCCAGCGCTGAACGTGACCGAGCGCGACCGCGTGACGGTCGACGGCGCGCCATTGGCCGATGCCGAACCGGCGCGGCTGTGGCTGTATCACAAGCCCAGCGGCCTGGTGACCACGGCGCGTGACGAAAAGGGACGCAAGACCATTTTCGACGACCTTCCCGAGGACATGCCAAGGGTGATGAGCGTGGGCCGCCTCGACCTCAACTCCGAGGGGCTCTTGCTGCTGACCAATGACGGCGCCGTCAAGCGGCAGCTGGAACTGCCCTCGACCGGCTGGCTGCGCCGGTATCGGGTGCGGATCAAGGGCACGCCCAAGGACGAGGATTTTGCACCGCTGCGCCAGGGTCTGGTGATCGAGGGCGAACGGTTCCAGCCGATGATCGTCTCGATCGACCGCCAGCAGGGCGCCAATGCCTGGCTGACGGTCGGCCTGCGCGAGGGCAAGAACCGCGAAATCCGCCGCGCCATCGAGGATATCGGTTTCATCGTGAACCGGCTGATCCGGATCTCATACGGTCCGTTCCAGCTGGGCACGCTTGCGCCCGGCAAGGTCGAGGAAGTGCGCCGCCGGGTGCTGCGAGACCAGTTGGGACTGGATGGCGAGGATCAACCCACCGACGAACGCCCCGCCCGCCCCGAGCGCAAGCGCAAACCCGGCGCGTCTGCGCCAGCGACTCCGCGCGGCGGTACAACGGCAAAGGCGCGGCCCGGCGGAGCCGCTGCGGGCCGCAGCGACGCAGCCAGCAAGCCGCGCAGCGGTGCCCCCGCCAAGTCCCGCTCAGGCGACCCTGCCAAGCAGCGCTCCGGCGCCCCGCCCAGGACCCGCTCGGGTGACCCCGTGAAAGCCCGTACCGACGGGCCGGCACGCGCACGCGCCGACGGACCGGGCAAACCGCGCGGCAGCGGCCCGCGCGCGGGCGGGCCTGCAAAGCCGGGCACGGGCCGGCGCAATGCGGCTCCGGGCGAGCGGCCTGCCGCAAAACCGGGCGACAAACCGTCCCGGCGCCCGGGTGGCGGCAAACCGCGTTCCTGAGCCGCAGACGGCAACCTTCCCCCTAGCAAGCCCGCGCCGCATCGCCTAGATTCGCCGCAACCGCAACTCAGAGGGGAAGGCAATGTCACAGACCGGTGTCCAGAAACTGGCCTTTGCCGCGCTTCTCGTGCTGCTCTTCGGCGTGAGCACCGGCTGGCTGGGAGGGCTCTGACCCGATGGCGCGGCGTTATGGCGGCAAATTCAGCCCCGAGACAGAACAGCAGAGCGAACCAGCCCCGCGCGGCCAGTTCGACGGCGCCCGCGTCGATCCGGCAGGCGCCCGGGCCAATGCGATGTTCGTGCCCGCGATCCCGCTGGTCTTTACCTCGCTGAACGATGGCGCCATCGGGCTGGTGCTGGGGCTAGGCGCCGCCGGTCTATGGACCGGCGCGGCGCTTCTGCTGCGCGAGGGGCTGAGGGCCGAGGCCGCCTATCACGCGCGTCGGGTCGCCCGCCGCCCGGCGATCCCGCGCAAGCTGTTCGCCACCGCGCTGACCGGGCTGGGCACCGCGCTAGCAGTCTACAAATCCGGGATGATGGCGGGCGATGCCTCGATCCTGGCCGGTATCCTTTTCGGCATCGCGGCCTCGGCGCTGCATCTTCTGGCCTTTGGGGCCGATCCGATGCGCGACAAGGGGATGGAGGGGGTCGATACCTTTCAACAGGACCGGGTCGCCCGCGCCGTGGGCGAGGCCGAGAACATGCTGGGTGAGATGTCCGACGCGATCCGCCGCGCGGGCGACCGCCAGCTCGACGCCCGGGTCGAACGGTTCCAGACCACCGCGCGCGAACTGTTTCGCACGGTCGAAGAGGATCCGCGCGATCTGACCGGCGCCCGCAAATACCTCACCGTCTACCTGCGCGGTGCCCGCGATGCGACGGTGAAATTCGCCGATATCCATGCCCGCACCCGCGACGGTGGTGCGCGGGCCGATTACCTGGCCCTGCTCGACGATCTGGAGCAGAACTTTGCCGCCCGCACCCGCAAGATGCTGCTGGATGACCGCAGCGATCTGACCGTTGAAATCGACGTGCTGCGCGACCGCTTGCAGCGCGAAGGCGTCCGGCTCGACTGACCGGCCCAACCCGAAAGGAACCCCCATGTCCGACAGCATTCAGAAAAAAGCGGCCGAGGCGGTCGGCCTGGTCGAGGAAGTGACCGCCGTCATCCTGCCCGAACCGCGCGCCGAAGTTGTGCCGCTGGCCGAGGCCGACGCGCCGGCCAGCGCCGAGATCCGCCGCCGCATGGGCGAGATCGACATGGGCGACACCAACTCGATCGTCCGCTTCGGCTCGGGCGCGCAGGCCGAGTTGCAGGAAATCAGCCAGGCCATGCTGGCCGATGTCCGCAACAAGGATGTCGGCCCCGCAGGCGACAGCCTGCGCAACATCGTCACCACCATCCGCGGCTTTTCCGTCAGCGAGCTGGACGTGCGCCGCGAACGCAGCTGGTGGGAACGGCTGCTGGGTCGCGCCGCGCCGTTTGCCAAGTTCACCGCTCGCTTCGAGCAGGTGCAGGGCCAGATTGACAAGATCACCGACACCCTGCTGGGCCACGAGCACACGCTGCTCAAGGACATCAAATCGCTTGACCTGCTCTATGAAAAGACGTTGCGGTTCTACGACGAGCTGGCGCTTTATATCGCGGCGGGCGAAGAGAAGCTGACCGAGCTGGACAGTCAGGACATCCCGGCGCTGGCCGCCGCCGTCGATGCCGCACCCGAGGGCGAACAGGTGATCAAGGCTCAGGAGCTGCGCGACCTGCGCGCCGCCCGCGACGATCTGGAACGCCGGGTGCATGACCTGAAACTGACCCGCCAGGTGACCATGCAGTCTCTGCCCTCGATCCGGCTGGTACAGGAAAACGACAAGTCGCTGGTGACCAAGATCAACTCGACCCTGGTCAACACCGTGCCGCTCTGGGAAACCCAGCTGGCGCAGGCGGTCACCATCCAGCGCAGCGCCGAGGCCGCCGCCGCCGTGCGCGACGCCAACGACCTGACCAACGAGTTGCTGACCTCGAACGCCGCCAACCTGCGCGAGAGCAACAAGCTGATCCGCCAAGAGATGGAGCGCGGCGTGTTCGACATCGAGGCGGTGAAAAAGGCCAATGCCGACCTGATCGGCACCATCCAGGAAAGCCTGCAGATCGCCGACGAGGGCAAGGCCAAACGCGCCGCCGCCGAAGAAGAGCTCAAGAAGATGGAGGCCGAGTTGCGCGACACGCTGGCCGCCGCCCGCGCCCGCGCCGATGGCATCGGTTACAATGCCGGCACCGCGGTTCCGGGCTGATCGGGTGAGGACAGGCCGACGCATAGCCACAGCCTGCGCCGCCGCATTTGCGGCGCTTGCGCTGCTGGCGGGCTGTGACATGCCGCCCAAAAGCTCGCCGGTGCCACCGTCGCGCCCGGCGGGCCTGGCCCCAGCGGGCGATCAGGTCACGCCGCGCTCTGCCGCCAGCGCCGATCTGGCCCGCTATTATGCGGCGGTACAGAACGATCTGCTGACCCGTGGCCTGCTGCGCACCGACGGGGGAGGCCCCGACACGCCCTATGATGCCGAGGATCTGGAACGCAACTTCATCAATATCGCCTTCTATAACGAATACGACAGCGGCGCCGGTCTGCCCACGGGTGGGCGCTCGCAGGGATTTCTCAGCCGCTGGCCCGGCTCGGTGCGGGTCGGGGTGGAATTCGGCCCCTCGGTGCCGCTGGAACAGCGCGCCAAGGACAAGGGCGCGGTCGAGAATTACGCCGACCGTCTGGGCCGGCTCACCGGTCACCAGATCTCGGCAGTCTCTCGGGGCGCCAATTTCCATGTCTTCGTGGCCGGGTTGGATGACGGCCCCTTTGTGCAGGAACGTCTGCGGCGGCTGGTGCCCGGTATCCGCGCCGAACAGCTTGACCTGTTCGTCAACCTGCCGCGCGACATCTACTGTTTCGTCTTTGCCGCCGCCGATCCCGACCGGCCCTATGGCTATATGCGGGCGGTGGCGCTGATCCGGGCCGAACATCCCGACCTCGTCCGGCTCAGCTGCGTACACGAGGAGATGGCTCAGGGGCTGGGGCTGGCCAATGACAGCCCCGCCGCGCGGCCCTCGATCTTCAACGACGATGACGAATTCGCCCTGCTGACCGATCAGGACGAGAAACTGCTGTCCATGCTCTATGACCCGCGCCTGACGCCGGGCACGAGCGCCGAAGAGGCCCGCCCGGTGATCCGCATCATCGCGCGGGAGAAACTGGGGCTGTCGCTCTGATCCCCGCCTGAGAGAGGACCAAAAGACATGGGTATTTTCGATTTCCTGTCCGGCCAATTCATCGACGTCATCCACTGGACCGACGACACCCGCGACACGATGGTCTGGCGGTTCGAGCGCGAGGGCCACGAGATCAAGTACGGCGCCAAGCTGACCGTGCGCGAGGGGCAATCGGCGGTCTTTGTGCACGAGGGACAGCTGGCGGATGTGTTCACGCCCGGTCTCTACATGCTTGAAACCAACAACATGCCGATCCTGACCACGCTGAACCACTGGGACCACGGTTTCAGATCGCCGTTCAAATCCGAGATCTATTTCGTCAACACAACCCGGTTCAACAACCTCAAATGGGGCACCAAGAACCCGATCATGCTGCGCGACCCGGAATTCGGACCGACCCGCATCCGCGCCTTTGGCACCTATTCGGTGCGGGTGACCGATCCGGCGCGGTTCCTGTCCGAGATCGTTGGCACCGATGGCGAATTCACCATGGACGAGATCAGCTTTCAGATCCGCAACATCATCGTACAGGAGTTCTCCCGCGTGATCGCGGCTTCGGGCATTCCGGTGTTGGACATGGCCGCCAATACCGCCGATCTGGGCAAGCTGATCGCGGCGCAGGTGGCTCTGCCGCTGACCGAATACGGGCTTGAGATGCCCGAGTTCTACATCGAGAACATCAGCCTGCCGCCCGCGGTCGAGGCGGCGCTGGACAAACGCACCTCGATGGGGCTGGCGGGCGATCTGGGCAAGTTCACCCAGTATTCCGCGGCCGAGGCGATGACAGCCGCCGCCACCAACCCCGCCGGGGGTGGCATGGCCGCCGGTCTGGGCGCCGGGATGGGCATGGCGATGGCGCAGCAGATGGCCCAACCCGGCCCCTGGGGCGCGGCTCCGGCGTCGCGGCATGCGGCGCCGCCGCCTCCGCCGGTGGAACATGTCTGGCATGTGGCGGTGGACGGGCAGACCTCGGGTCCGTTCTCCAAGGCCAAGATGGGACGAATGGCCGCCGAGGGCGAGATCACCCGTGACACCTATGTCTGGACCCCCGGCCAGGACGGCTGGAAACGGGCCGAGGATGTGCGTGAGCTGGCGCAGCTCTTCACCATTCTGCCGCCGCCCCCGCCGCCACCCGGCGCCTGAGGCGACGGAATGCGCGAGCCGGGCCGTTTCATCCTGGCATGACCTGTCCGAGGAGCCACTGAAATGCCCGCCCGCCCTGCCTATTCCCGTCTCCAGATCGCGCTACACTGGCTGGTCGCGATCCTGATCGCCGCCGCCTGGCTTACGCACGAGGGGATGGGCCGTGCGCTTGAGACCCGGATCGAGACAGGCGCCTCGGGGTTCGAGGGCAATACGCCGCATGTCTGGCTGGGGATCGCGGTCTTTGTCGCGGTGTTGATCCGCATCGTGGTGCGCCGCGTTCAGGGCGCCCCGGGCCCGCTGCCCGGCGCCACCCCATTGATGGAGAAGGCTGCGACCTGGGGGCATCGCCTGCTCTATCTGCTGATGGTACTGACCCCTGCGCTGGGCGCATTGGCCTGGAACGCCCATTCCGAGGCGGTGGGCGAACTGCACGAGACAGTGGGAAGCGCGCTCATGCTGGTGGCGCTGGGCCACGCGCTGGTTGCGCTCTGGCATCAATATGTCAAAAAGGATGGCAGTTTGACCCGGATCACCCGACCGCAAGGCTAAGGCATGACCGATCTCCCCCCGCCCCCGCCCGGCGCCGCCCCGGCACCGGTGCAGGAGCACCGCTTTCCCTGCGCCCAATGCGGCGCCGATTATCGGTTCAACCCGGGCGCAGGCACGCTGGTCTGCGACCATTGCGGCCATACCGAACCCATGCGCGCCGATCCGTGGACGGGCGCCAGCCTGCGCGAGCTGGATTTCGAGGCCGCAATGGCCCAGGATCTGCCCGAGGCCGAGATCGAGGAAACCCGGGTCCTGTCCTGCCCCAACTGCGCGGCGCAGGTGGAGTTCGACCCCGACACCCATGCCGCCGAATGCCCGTTCTGCGCCACACCGGTGGTGACCGATACCGGCATCCACCGCCACATCAAGCCGCGCGGTGTTCTGCCCTTTGCGCTGGATGAACGCAGCGCCCACAAGGCGATGACCGACTGGCTGGGGCGGCTCTGGTTCGCGCCTAACGGATTGAAGGACTACGCCCGCAAGGGGCGCCGGATGCAGGGCATCTATGTGCCCTACTGGACCTTCGACGCCGACACCAAATCCAGCTACCGGGGAGAGCGCGGCACCATCTATTACGAAACCCGCACCGTGGTGCGCGACGGCAAGACCGTGACCGAACAGGTACCCAAGATCCGCTGGAGCCCGAAATCGGGCCGGGTGGCGCGGTTCTTCGACGACGTTCTGGTGCTGGCCTCACGGTCGCTGCCGAAATCCCATACCGATGCGCTGGAGCCCTGGGACCTGGCCGCGCTCGAACCCTACCGGCCCGAGTATCTGGCGGGTTTCCGCGCCGAGGGCTATACCGTCGAACTGGCCGAGGCGCATGGCGAGGCGCGCGCGCATATGGCCCGCGTCATCGAGCGCGACGTGCGTTTCGACATCGGTGGCGACCAACAGCGCATCCATGCCATCGACACCAAGGTGTCGGACGTGACCTTCAAGCATATCCTGCTGCCCGTGTGGCTCGCCGCGTACAAATACCGCGGCACCACCTACCGGTTCGTGGTCAATGGCCGCACCGGTCGGGTGCAGGGCGAACGCCCCTGGTCGGCGATCAAGATCACCATCGCGGTGGTCCTCGGCCTCCTGATCGCAGCAGGCGTGGGTTACGTCATGGCGCTCAACCAGTAACGCCCTCATTCCAATGCGCCCATGTCGCCACAGGCGGCAGAAGATTTTTCGTCGAAAAATCTTCGCCACCGCAATGACCGGCCCACGCGCGTCGCGCGGGCCGGGCAAACAGGGTCAACCGCGCGAGATCGCGATTTTCTGCGCCACGGCCGAGGCCTCCTTGGCCCGTTTGGGCACGCGGACATGCAGAACCCCGTCCTTCATCTTTGCCTCGGCCTTGCCAGCCTCGGCATCGTCGGGCAGCCGGAACGAGCGACGGAAAGCGCCGTATTGACGTTCCGAGAAATACCAGGTGTCGCCTTTCTTTCTCTCATGGGTGCGCTTCTCGCCCCGGATGGTCACAACACCGTTTTCCACCGACAACTCGATATCCTCCTCGGACACGCCCGGCAGTTCCATGGCGATGTCATAGGCATCCTCATTGCCCGAGGCCTCGGTCGCGGGGCTCAGCCAGTCCGCCAGCCGCGCGCCGAAATTGCGAAACGGATCGTAGAGCGAGGGCCAGAGGCCCGCGTGATCGGATTTTTCAACCATTCTCAGTCCTCCTTTGATGGTTTGAGCCGATTCTGACACAGCCGCCGTCGCGCCTCCTTGATCCGGCGCAAATCGCCCGCCGATCGGCTTGCGTCCGCCGATCCGCCCGGCCATTGTGCCGGCAAGAGGAGACCTGCCCCATGAGCCTGAACCAGCTGGAGGCGCTGCTTGGCGCACGCCATTCCTGCCGCGCCTTTCGCCCAGACCCGGTCCCGCGCGCCGATATCGAACGGATCATTGCCGCCGCCTGCCGAGTGCCAAGCTGGTGCAACGCCCAGCCCTGGCAGGTAACCCTCACCAGTGGAGCCGAAACAGACGCCTTTCGCACGGCGCTGATGGCCGAGGCCATGACCGGCAAACCCGGACCCGACCTTGCCTTTCCCACCGGCTATTCCGGCGTCTATCAAGAGCGCCGCCGGACATGTGGCTGGGCGCTTTACGAGGCGGTGGGCGTCGAAAAAGGCGACCGCGCCGGATCGGCGGCACAGATGATGAAGAACTTCTCGCTGTTTGATGCGCCCCATTGCGCCATCATTTCCAGCCCCGCCGAATTGGGCGGCTATGGCGCCATGGATTGCGGCGGCTTTGTCGCGGCCTTTACCCTTGCCGCCCAGGCGTTGGGGGTGGCGACCATCCCGCAGGCCGCCGTTGCCTCGTATGCGCCGTTCCTGCACCGCTATTTCGATATCCCCAAAGACCGGCTGATCCTCTGCGCCATCTCCTTTGGCTATGCCGATACCGACCATCCAGCCAACGGCTTTCGCACCGAACGCGCCGCGCTCGACGATATCGTCGACTGGCGCGGCTGAGGGGGGTCTGATGCGCGCCCTGATCCAGAGAGTGTCCCATGCCTCGGTCACCGTCGATGGTGTGGTGGTGGGGCAGACCGGCCCCGGCCTGCTGGTGCTGGTCTGCGCCATGGCGGGTGATGGCGAGGCGCAGGCCGACCAGTTGGCCGCCAAGATCGCCAGGCTTCGTATCTTCAAGGACGAGGCGGGCAAGATGAACCGCTCGGTCCTCGATATCGGCGGCGCGGCGCTGGTGGTCAGCCAGTTCACCCTGGCCGCCGATACCCGCAGCGGCAACAGGCCCGGATTTTCCAGCGCTGCGCCCCCTGCCGAGGGCGAGCGGATCTATGAGTATTTCGCCGCGCAGCTGGCCGCACAGGGGGTGCCGGTCGAAACTGGCCGGTTCGGCGCCGACATGAAGGTCGAACTGCTGAATGACGGGCCTGTCACCATCTGGATGGACATATGACAACGGCGCATGACCAGGCATTGGCGATCTGGCAGGCCGGGGTCGATGCGGTTGGCGGCCATGCCGCCACCGGCGCCGCGCTGGGTAACCTGCCCCGCCCCGATCGCATCCTTGCGGTGGGCAAGGCCGCCGCCAGCATGGCGCGCGCGGCGCTTGACCACTTCGGGCCGCTGCCCTGTCTGGTGGTCACCAAGGATGGCCATGGCGCCGAACTGCCTGCCTCGGTCCAGCTGATCGAGGCCGCGCATCCTGTGCCCGACGCCCGCAGCCTTGTCGGTGGCCGCGCCCTGCGGCAGGCGGTCGAGGCGATGCCCGAGGGCAGTCACCTGCTGTTGCTGGTTTCGGGCGGCGCCTCCTCGCTGGCCGAGGATCTGGTCACGGGCAAGACACTCGACGATCTGGCCGCGCTCAACCGGGCGATGCTGGCCGAGGGGCTGGACATCACCGCAATGAACGCCCGCCGTCGGCAGATCTCTCGGATCAAGGGCGGCGGCTTGCTGGCCGGTTTCAAGGGCGCGCGGGCTGATGTGCTGGCGATCTCGGATGTGCCGGGCGACGACCTGATGGTGATCGGCTCGGGGATTGGGGCGCTGCCCGCCGCCCCAGCATTTGCTGCCAGCGCGTGCATCATTGCCTCGAACTCGGTGGCGCGGGCGGCGGCCTGTGACCATGCGCGGGCGCTGGAGCTGCCTGTTCTGGGCAACGAGGAAGCGCTGCATGACGATCTGGCGGCGCTGGCGCCGCGGATCGGCGCGCGGCTGCGCGCGATGCCGCAGGGCGTGCTGGTGCTGGGCGGAGAGCCGACCGTGATCCTGCCGCCGAACCCTGGCCGGGGCGGCCGCAATCAGGCGCTGGCGCTGGCGCTGGCCCGTGAAATCGCAGGCGACCCGGGGTTGGTGGTGGTGGTCGGTGGCACCGATGGCACCGACGGCCCCACCGATGCGGCGGGCGCCATCGTCTCCGGCCGGACCTGGGGCGAAGGCGCCGCGCAGGCGCTGGCCGCCGCCGATAGCGGCAGCTGGCTGGAACGGGCCGGGGCGCTGCTGGTGACCGGCCCCACAGGGACCAATGTTATGGACCTGCTGGTCGCGCTTCGCACCTGAAAGGTCGCAAATCAACCTTACCCCCGGGCGACCGCCTGAGAGAGTTGCGCATGACGCAAAAGAACACCCTGCGCGAGATCGAAGAGCTGGAGGATTTGGGCATCACCCTGTCCGACGGCACCCGGCTGTCGGCCCGGGTCTGGCGCCCGCTCGACGCCGGTACCGATCCGGTACCCGCGATCCTGGAATACCTGCCCTATCGCAAGCGCGACGGCACCTGCGCGCGCGACGCGCTGAGCCACCCCTGGATGGCCAAGCGCGGCTATGCCTGCATCCGCGTCGACATTCGCGGCAATGGCGACAGCCAGGGGCTGATGGAGGACGAGTACACCCAGCAGGAACTGGATGACGCGGTCGAGGTGATCCACTGGCTGGCCGCGCAACCCTGGTGCAGCGGTACGATCGGCATGATGGGGATCAGCTGGGGCGGGTTCAACTCGCTCCAGGTGGCGGCGATGCAGCCCGAGCCGCTCAAGTCGATCATCACGCTGTGTTCCACCGTCGACCGCTATGCGGACGATATCCATTTCAAGGGCGGATGCCTCCTGAACGAAAACCTGGGCTGGGGGGCCACCATGTGGTGTTTCTCGTCCCGCGCGCCCGACCCGGCACTGGTGGGCGATGCCTGGCGCGAGATGTGGCTGGAGCGTCTGCGCGCCCAGCCCTTCCTGCCCGAGACCTGGCTACAGCACCAGACCCGCGATGCCTTTTGGCAGCATGGCTCGATCTGCGAGGATTTCAGCGCCGTCAAAACACCAACGCTGGCGATCAGCGGTTGGGGCGACAGCTATATGAACACGGTGCCGCATCTGGTCGAAAACCTCGACACGGTGGTCAAGGGCATCAACGGGCCGTGGATTCACAAGTACCCGCATTTCGCCATTCCCGGACCTCGCATCGGGTTCCTGCAAGAGGCGCTGCGCTGGTGGGATCGCTGGCTGAAAGGGGTCGAGAACGGGGCCGAGGACGACCCCGATTATCGCGCCTATCTGATGGACGGGATCGCGCCTGAAACCAAGAGCCTGTTCCGTCCCGGCCGCTGGGTCGCCGAGGCCGAGGGCGCCACCGCTCATCTGCCGGTGACCACGCTGTCACTGTCGGATGCCGGGTTGGGCAGTGATGGTCCGCTCAGCGCCCGGGTCTGCTCGCCGCTGCATGTGGGTATGGATTGCGGCGAATACGGGTCGTTCTGGGCCGGACCGGAACTGCCCGGTGATCAGCGGCTGGACGATGCGCTGTCGGTCTGTTTCGACAGCGCCCCCCTGCCCCAGCGGACGGATATCGTCGGCGCGCCCCGCCTCCGGCTGCGGTTGCGCGCGGACAAGCCGCAGGCGCAGATCGCGGTACGGCTGAACCATGTGCTGCCCGACGGCACCTCGGCCAGGATCACCTGGGGGGTGCTGAACCTGTCCCATCGCGACAGCCATGCGACGCCCGAGGCGCTGGAGCCCGGGCGCCTCTACGATATCGCGCTGGATCTCGACCATATCGCCTATCGCGTGCCTGCCGGGCATCGCCTGCGGGTGGCGATCTCCAGCTCTTACTGGCCGATGATCTGGCCCGCGCCCGAACGTGCCACGCTCACGCTCGACAGCGGCGCGCTCGATCTGCCGCTGCGCCCTTCGGGCGAGGCGGACGAATGGGTCTTTCCACCCGAGGATGCCGATCCGCCCTGGCAGATCCGCACCCTGCGCGAAGGCACCAACACCCGCCGGACCGAGATCGACAAGGCCACCGGGCATGTGCGGCTGATCATCGTCGATGATGCCGGACTGGTCGAGGACATGGCACATGGCGCCCGCTCGGGCACCATCGCGCGCGAGGAATGGGTGATTCACCCCGATGATCCGACTTCGGCCCGTGGCAGTTGCCACTGGACCGCAGAAACCGGACGCGGCGATCTTTCTTTGCGCACCGAAACCCGATGCGAAATGTGGTCGGACGCAGAGCATTTCCACCTCAAAGCCGCGATTGAGGCTTATGAAAACGACACAAAAATATACGAAAACGTCAAGACCAGCCGAATCCGGCGCAACATGCTCTGATCGCAGGAGAGATCGCCGCCAGACATTCCCGCTTGCCCGAAGGGGCGAAATACGCAAACCTTGATTCGTCAGTCAACAAAAACCGCGCTGCAAAACCGCGCAAACACTCAACAGGGGAGAATTCCATGAACGAACAACTCGAACATATGGCGGGCCGGGTCACCGCCGGCAAGATGACCCGCCGCGAATTCATGGGCAAGGCCGCCGCACTGGGCGTGTCGGCCGCCGTGGCCAGCTCGATCTTTGCGCAGGCCGCCCAGGCCGCCGGCCCGAAAAAGGGCGGTGTGGTCAAGATCGGTTCGGTCGGCGGTGAATCGACCAACTCGCTCGACCCGGCGACCTATGCCAGCCAGGTGCCCTATCACAACGGCCGCCAGTTCGGCGACACGCTGGTCGAAGTGGCCTCGGATGGCTCGATCGAGCACCGCCTGGCCGAAAGCGTCGAGGCCAGCGCCGACGCCAAGACCTGGACCTTCAAGCTGCGTCAGGGCGTCGAATTCCACAACGGCAAGACGATGACCTCTGAAGACGTGCTGAAGACCATGCAGCGCCATTCCAACGAGGATTCGAAATCGGGCGCGCTGGGCATCATGAAGGGCATCGAGTCGATGAAGGCCGATGGCGAGTACTTCTCGGTCACCCTGACCGACGCCAACGCCGACCTGCCCTATCTGATGGCCGACTATCACCTGATCATCCAGCCCGATGGCGGCATGGACAATCCGGGCGCGGGCATCGGCACCGGCCCCTATCAGGTCGAGGTGAACGAACCCGGCGTGCGCCACGCCTACAAGAAATTCGCCAATTACTGGGGCGATGACGCGCATTTCGACGGGGTCGAAGTGCTGGTGATCAACGATGCCACCGCCCGGACCGCCGCGTTGCAGTCGGGCCAGGTGCACATGATCAACCGGGTCGAACCCAAGGTGGCGAGCCTGCTTGACCGCGCGCCGAACCTGACAGTGCAATCCACCCCCGGCCGCGGCCACTATGTCTTCATCATGCATGTGGACAAGGCGCCGTTTGACAACAAGGACCTGCGCCTGGCGCTGAAATACGCCATCAACCGCGAGGAGATGGTCGAAAAGATCCTGCGCGGCTATGGCTCGGTGGGCAACGACATGCCGATCAACGCGGCCTATCCGCTGTTCGACAGCGCGATCCCGCAACGCGAGTTCGATCTGGCCAAGGCGGCCGAGCACTACAAGGCTTCCGGCCACGACGGCTCGCCCATCATCCTGCGTACCGCCGATGGCGCCTTCCCGGGTGCCGTGGACGCAGCTGCGCTGTTCCAGCAGACCGCGGCCCAGGCCGGCATTCCGCTGGAAATCAAGCGCGAGCCCAATGACGGCTACTGGTCCGAAGTCTGGAACGTGCAGCCCTTCTGCGCCTCGTATTGGGGTGGCCGTCCGGTGCAGGACCAGATGTATTCGACCGCCTATCTGTCGACCGCAGACTGGAACGACACCAAGTTCAAGAACGCCGATTTCGACGCCATGCTGATGGCCGCCCGCTCCGAGCTGGATCCGGCCAAGCGCAAGGAAATCTACTCGAAGATGGGCATGCTGCTGCGGGATGAGGGCGGCCTGATCTGCCCGATGTTCAACGATTTCGTCGATGCGGTCAGCAACACCCTGTCGGGCTGGGAAACCGACCCGAACGGCGAGCTGATGAACGGTCAGGTGACCCGCAAACTGTGGTTCTCGTGAGCCGCCGGGACACGCAGATATGCACCCCGTCGTGAAACTTGTGTCCCAGCGCCTTGCGCTGGGACTCATGCTCCTCTTTGGCGCTTCGGCCCTGATATTCGGCCTGACCGAAGCCCTTCCCGGAGACGCCGCGCAAGCCGTCCTGGGACAGTCCGCAACCCCCGAGTCCCTGGCGAACCTTCGCGAGGAAATGGGCCTCGACCGTCCCGCGCTGACGCGCTACTTCGAATGGCTGGGCGGCATTCTGCAAGGTGATCTGGGCAAATCGCTGACCAACAAGCTCGACATTGCCGAATCGGTCGGCAGCCGTCTGGGCAACACGCTATTCCTCGCCTTCTGGGCCGCCATCGTATCGGTGCCCATGGCGATTTTCCTGGGTCTGCTGGCTGTGCGCTATCGCAACCGCTGGCCCGACAAGGTGATCTCGGCGGTAACGCTGACCACAATTTCCATCCCCGAATTCCTGATCGGCTACGTTCTGGTCTATTTCGTCGCGGTGAAACTGGGCATGTTCTCTCCCCTCGCGATGATCAATGAAAGCATGAGCCTGGGGCAGAAGCTGAACGCCATCGCCCTGCCGGTGATCGTGCTGACCATGGTGGTTCTGGCCCATATGATGCGGATGACCCGCGCCGCCATCCTGAACGTGATGCAATCGGCCTATATCGAGACTGCCGAGCTGAAGGGGCTGACCAACTTCAAGATCATCTATCGCCACGCCTTTCCCAATGCGATCGCACCGATCGTCAACGTGGTGATGTTAAACCTCGCCTATCTGGTGGTGGGCGTCGTGGTGGTCGAGGTGGTGTTCGTCTATCCCGGCATGGGGCAGTATCTGGTCGATCACGTGACCAAGCGTGACGTGCCGGTGGTGCTGGCCTGCGGGGTCATCTTTGCCGCGATCTATATCGGTCTGAACATGGTCGCCGATATCGTTGCCATTCTGGCCAACCCCAGACTGAGGCACCCGAAATGAAGAATATTCCAATTTCCGCCGCCATCGGCCTGGTCCTGACGGCGTTGTATTTCATCGGGGCGATCTTTGCCCCGCTGCTGGCCCCCTATGGCATGGCCGAGGTCGTTGGCGATGTTTGGGAGCCGTCGAGCAGTGAATACCTGCTGGGCACCGACAATATCGGCCGCGACCTGCTGAGCCGGATGATCTATGGCGGGCGCACGACGATCTTCGTCGCCACGATGGCCACCATCCTCAGCTTTACCACCGGGTCTATCCTGGGCTTTCTGGCCGCCGTGCTGGGCGGCTGGGCCGATCAGGTGATGTCGCGCACGGTCGACCTGATCATGTCGATCCCCTCGCTGATCACCGCGCTGGTGGTGCTGGCCATGGTGCCGGTGACCATTCCGGTGCTGATCCTGGTGATGGGCTTTCTCGACGCCACCCGCGTCTATCGTCTGGCCCGCGCCGTGGCGGTCGACATCAACGTGATGGATTATGTCGAGGCCGCCAAGCTGCGCGGCGAAGGCCGCGCCTGGGTCATCTTTCGCGAGATCCTGCCCAACGCCCTGTCACCGCTGGTGGCCGAGCTTGGCCTGCGCTTCATCTT
Source organism: Ruegeria pomeroyi DSS-3 (assembly GCF_000011965.2). Classification (NCBI taxonomy): domain Bacteria; kingdom Pseudomonadati; phylum Pseudomonadota; class Alphaproteobacteria; order Rhodobacterales; family Roseobacteraceae; genus Ruegeria; species Ruegeria pomeroyi. The sequence goes on from NC_003911.12 coordinate 3,196,552, forward strand.
CATGGTGCTGTTCATCTCGACCCTGTCCTTCCTGGGCCTGGGCGTACAACCGCCGCTGGCCGATTGGGGTGGCATCGTGAAAGAGAACAAGGACGGCATCGTCTATGGCATCGGCGCGGCGCTTTATCCGGCCGTGGCCATCGCCACCCTGGCCATCTCGGTCAACCTGGTGGCCGACTGGGTGCTGAACCGCACCACATCGCTGAAAGGAGGCCGGGGATGAGCGAACCGCTTCTCAAGGTCCGTGGCCTCAAGATCGGCGCGACCGTCTATCCGCCGGGCGAAAAGCCTCATGACATCGAGATCGTGCACGGGGTCGATTTCGACCTCGAGCGCGGCAAGGTACTGGGGCTGATCGGTGAATCCGGGGCCGGCAAATCGACCATCGGGCTGGCCTCGATGGCCTATGGCCGCGGCGGTGTGAAAATCACCGGCGGCGAGGTCTGGGTCAACGGGCGCGACATCCTCAAGACCTCGCTCAAGGATATCCGCGGCCTGCGCGGCGGCGAGGTCACCTATGTCAGCCAATCGGCGGCAGCCTCGTTCAACCCGGCCAAGAAGATCATGGAACAGGTGATCGAAGCGGCGGTGGAACAGAAGAAGTTCTCCAAGCCGGAGGCCGAGGCGCGCGCGCGCGCCCTGTTTGCCAAGCTGGGCCTGCCCGATCCCGACAATATCGGCGAGCGCTATCCGCATCAGGTCTCGGGCGGGCAGTTGCAGCGCTGCATGACAGCGCTGGCGCTGTGTCCGGAGCCTGATCTGGTGGTGTTCGACGAGCCCACCACTGCGTTGGACGTGACCACCCAGATCGACGTGCTGATGGCGATCAAGGAGGCGATCCGCGATACCGGCGTTGGTGCGCTTTACATCACCCACGATCTGGCGGTGGTTGCGCAGGTAAGCGACGACATCATGGTGCTGCGGATGGGCGACATGGTCGAGTATGGCGAGACCGACCAGATCATCAACCGCCCGCAGGAAGAGTATACGCAGGCGCTGGTCTCGGTTCGTTCGATCGAGCATGAAGAGAAGAAGCCGACGCCCGACCCGGTGCTGTCTGTCAAGGGTATCTCGGCACGCTACAGGGGGCTGGCCTTTGACGTGCTGCATGACGTCACCGTCGACCTGCATCCCGGCCAGACCCTGGCCGTGGTGGGTGAAAGCGGCTCGGGCAAGTCGACGCTGGCGCGCGTGATCACCGGCCTGTTGCCGCCGCGAGAGGGCGAGATCAATTTCGCCGGACGCAAGCTCAGCCGCGATCTGGCGGGGCGTTCGCGCGAGGACCTGCGCGAGTTGCAGATGATCTATCAGATGGCCGACACGGCGATGAACCCGCGTCAGACCGTGGGCACCATCATTGGCCGGCCGCTGGAGTTCTATTTCGGCCTGCGCGGCGCCGAAAAGCGCAAGCGTATCATCGAGTTGCTGGACGAGATCGAGATGGGCGAGAAGTTCATCGACCGCTATCCGGCGGAACTCTCAGGCGGTCAGAAACAGCGTGTCTGCATCGCCCGCTCGCTGGCGGCCAAGCCCAGGATGATCATCTGTGACGAGGTGACCAGCGCGCTTGACCCGCTGGTGGCCGACGGCATCCTGAAGCTGTTGCTCGACCTGCAAAAGATCGAGGATGTGGCCTATCTGTTCATCACTCACGATCTGGCGACGGTGCGGGCGATCTCGGATTCCATCGCGGTGATGTATCAGGGTCGGGTGGTCCGCTACGGACCCAAGAGCCAGGTGCTGAGCCCGCCGTTCGACGACTATACCGACCTGTTGCTCAGTTCGGTGCCCGAGATGCGTCTGGGCTGGCTGGAAGAGGTGGTCGCCCATCGCAAGATGGAAAGCGCCGGCAACTGATGCCCTCTCCCTCTCCGCACATGCGGCGGAGAGGGAACGCGCTGTTCAAAAGGTCAGCTTGATCCCGCCGATGACCGTGTGCGAGCGCACCCCGTTCACCGCGGTGACAGTGGGCATGATCAGCGGCACGAACCCATCGTTGAACATGTATTCCGCGCCGATCGTCAGATGCGGGTTCAACGCCATCTCCATCCCCAGAACGACCTGATCCATCTTGCGCCAGGCAGTGCCCTTGGCACCCTGGATGCCACGACTGGCGGCCAGAGAATAGGTCACCGGCTTGCCCAGCACGCTGGCGCGATAGCGCCCCTGCACCGTGGTGGCGTTGACGCTGTGACCTGTGGCGGGCCAGACTTCTTCGGTCTGGGTGAATTCCGCCATCAGGTCGAAATTGCTGCCGCTCAGCGTGGCATTCACGTTATAGGCGCCGTTCCAGCTGCGGTTGATGCCGGTGCCTGGCGGGTGATGCGCGATGGTGCTGTCATAGATGGTACCGCGCAGGTACCCGGCCCCCAGTTTCAACATCATATCCCCGCGCAGATCAAAGCGATGTGACGCATTGAAGGCGAAATTCTCGTAATCGCCGTTGTTCTTGGGGCTGCTGACCACCCGCAACCCGCGATGCGCCGGCAGCAGTGACAGCGCCAGTTCGGTCCGCTCGGTGACATATCCCAGCTCGATCAGGGGATCGTCGCTCTGCGCCCAGAAATAGTGGCTGCTGTGGGTATGGGTAAACGGCGCATAGCTGGCGAAATTTCCGAAATTCACCGTCTTGCGCCCAATTGCCAGATAGAACGGGCTCTGGTTCAGGTCGCCCAGCGCGATCCAGTACTTGCGCAGCTGCGTCGCGTCCTGTCCGGGATATTCGACCTCGGTATACTCGCCCTGCACAAAGGCGGTGACCCAGGGCAGGGTCAGCGTCGCGTTCAGCGAGGCCTCGTTCACCACGCCATATGTGTCCGAGGTGCCCAGCGTGTGGGTCGGCGGCAGGCGCGACAGGATCGGGAACTTGCCCGTGGTATTGGTGCTTTCGTGGATGACGCTGCCCAGGAAACGACCGCCCAGATACAGGCGGTAATCCTGCAGCGCGCCGCTTTGCCGGGCGCGCAGGGCCAGTACCGTCTTGTTGGTCACATCGTCCTGACGGTCGAACATCCGCGCCGCATAGCCCGCATCGGTCGACACCGCCCCCGGCACGATGTCATAGCGACCGTCCCAGGTTTGCGCCTGCCCGGAACCTGCGGATAAAATTGTTGAAAAACAGACGGCAGATGCCATCGCCAAATGTCTGAACATCGCTTCAAACCCCTCTAATCACACAACAGAAAGTACAGACCCCAAGGACCGGGTATCACAGTACCGTGATCGAACCGTCCCCCTAATCCCCAATCCCGCGCCTCTACCTGTCAGTGTGACGTCAATGTATCGGTTTGGGTCGCGTCCAGAGAGCGCTGGATCCACGCCAAAGGATAGCGTTGGATACCGCCGGAATGCAGAAAGGGAATCGCTCATGGACCGCAAGCTTCTTCTCATCATCCTCGACGGCGTGCCCTATCGGAACTTCCGGCGTTTGTTCGGCAATCTCGAAGGCTGGGTGCAGAGCGGCGAGGCGCGGGTGTGGAAACTCCGCGCGGTGCTGCCCTCGATCTCGGCCAGCTGCTATGCCTCGATCCATACCGGGGTCACCCCGCAGGAACATGGCTGTACCGGCAATGGCAATGTGTTCCGCCTGTCGCACAAGGATATCTTCAGCCAGGTGCGCGCGGGCGGTGGTGTCACCGGCGCGGTCACCCACAGTTTCTGGTCGCAGTTCTTCAACCGTCACCCGTTCGACTACGTGCGCGACGTGGAATATGACGAGCCTGAAAGCGACACGATCAACCATGGTCGGTTCCACACCATGACCGGCTATGGCCATGACAACCAGATGACGCCCTCGGATGTGGACCTGTTCGCAACGCTCACCAATCTTTGCCTGCGCTTCGGGCTGAGTTACGGCATCCTGCACACCTGCACGCTGGACAGCATGGGGCACCGGTTCTTTCACGACTGTACCGAGATGGACCATGCCTGTTTCGTGATGGACGAGATGCTGGCCCCCTTCATCCCGCGCTGGCGGCAGTTGGGCTATGACGTGATCGTCACCGCCGATCACGGCCAGGACGAGCGTGGCCATCACGGCGGTCGCCACCCGCTGCAGCAGGAGACCGCGCTTTACTACTTCGGCGATGCCGAGGGGCCGGACCCCGAGACGGTGATCGACCAGCTGCAACTGGCGCCCACGATCCTGGACCGCCTTGGCGCGCCGATTGCCGAGACAATGAAGGCCGGGTCTTTCCTGACCTAACAGGGCGTGGCAGGCTGGCGGTGTTTCGATCAACCGCTTTGCACACGGAGATATCGCGATGCGCCGCCTGCTGCTGGCCCTGTTGCTTGCCCTGCCCCTGCCCGCCCTGGCCGATGACGGCTGTCACGACCTGTGGTTCACCCGCAATCTGATCATGGATCGGGCCGGGTATTGTTTCGGCTCGACGCTGGGTCAGGCAGCGTTCGACAATCGCGGCTGTATCGGCAAATCCGTCAGCCTAGGCGCCGCCGAACAGCGGCTGGTCGCACACATCCGCGCGCTGGAGCAAAGCCATGGATGCCGGGTGAATACCGGTCAGACCTGGTTGGATCTGGATGACGTGTTCTGGCGGCGCCAACTATGGGTCCTGCCTGTACGCGATGAGTTCGAAAGTGCCTGTCTGGGCTGGCTGGGGCCGGTGATCGCATTACGCGCCGGACCGGGCCATGGCACCGCGCAGATCGGCCAGATCCTGCCCGGTGACACCGTCGGCTATGCCCACATCCCGGTCGACGGCTGGACCTATGTCACCGCCCACGCCCCGGATTGGCAGGTCAAGAGCGGCGGCTGGCTAGACCTCTCGATCCCCGAGCAATGCCGGGATTTCGCGGGCTGAGCCTAATCGTAGGGCCAGAGCCCCTGTCCCAGCGCCTCGATCGCCAGGGTGATCCGCTCGAAACTGTCGGCGGCGCGGGTGACACTGGAGCGCGCCCGCAGATAGCCATGCACCAGCCCCTCTTCGTTGATCCAGGCGGCGCGGCCCCCGGCGGCGGCGATGGCGGCGCAATAGTCGCGGCCATCGTCGCGCAGCGGGTCGCAATCGGCGGTCACCGCAACAGTGGGCGGCAGGCCCGAGAAATCGCTGTCCGACAGCGGCGCCCAGGTGGAATCGCCCGCGGGCACAGGCCCATCGAAACGCACGGACTGGTAAAAGGCCACATCCGCCGTGCTCAGCATCGGCGCCTCGGCATGTTCGCGGTACGAGGGCGCCTCGGGCCGGGCCGACAGCAGCGGATAGATCAGCACCTGCCCCCAGATCTCGCGGCGCTGACCGCGCAGGCGATGCGTCACCGCGGCCATCAGATTGCCGCCGGCGCTGTCACCGGCCAGCACGATGGGATCGCCGAACTCGGTCTCGGCCCACCCCACGGCCGTCAGGCAATCGTCCAGCTGCACCGGGTGGTGATGTTCCGGGCAGAGCCGGTAATCAACCGCCACCACGCGATAGCCGGTGCTGGCACAAATCTCGGCGCAGACATCGTCATGGCTGTCGAGCCCACCCAGCACAAAGCCACCGCCATGGGCATAGACCACGGTGCGGGTGGGCTGTCCGGCCCAATAGAGCCGGACCGGGACGCCATTGGCGTCGCGATCCACGGCCTGCACCCCCTTGGGCCTGCCCGCATGAAAGGCGCGGCACATGGCGTCATAGACCTGCCGCTGCGCCGCGATGCTCAACCCGGTGGCGTCCTCGGGATAGCTTTCAGAGGTGCGCCGGATAAAGGCCCATGTCTCAGCGTCGATCAGCCGGTCATATGCCACCAGTTGCGCGGCCTCGCTCACTCTGCCCACTCCCAGGGCCGGGTATAGGCGCCCAGCACTTTGGCCACCTCATCCTCGGTGGCGCCATGTGCGGCAAGCTGCGCCACCAGCCCGCGTTTCTTGTCGTCGATGACCGACACCACCCGCGCGGCCAGGCCCGCCTCGGTCAGGGCGCCATTATAGACGCGGGTGATTGCGTTCTTGCGCAGGTCGGGCTTGAACACCTTGCCCACGGCGGTCTTGGGCAGTTCCGGCAAGATGGTCATATGCTTGGGATGGGCGGCGCGTTCATGCACATGCACCTTGCAATGTTCCAGCAGCTCGGCCTCGGTCACCTTGCCGCCCTCGACCAGTTCGACAAAGGCGCAAGGCACCTCGCCCGCATGGGCATCCGGCTGGCCGATGGCACCGGCGAAGGCCACCGCCGGGTGGCCCAGCAGCGCCTCTTCAATCTCGGCGGGATCGATATTGTGACCGCCGCGAATGATCAGATCCTTGGCCCGGCCGGTGATCCACAGATAGCCATCCGCGTCAAAGCGGCCCAGATCACCGGTGCGCAGATGGGTTCCGTAATAGTAGAGGTCCTTGTTCTTGTCCTCTTCGGTATAGGTATTGCCGGCATAGACGCCCGGGTTCGAGATGCAGATTTCGCCGATCTCGTCCACCGCGCATTCGACGGGGCCGTCGGGCGTGCCCTTGATGATCTTCACATCCGAATAGGGGAACGGAATGCCGATCGAGCCGATCTTCTTCTCGCCGTCCACCGGGTTGCAGGACACCAGGCAGGTTGCCTCGGTCAGGCCGTAGCCCTCGACGATGGTGACGCCGGTCGCCTTTTCAAAGCGGCGGAACAGTTCCACCGGCAGCGGCGCCGATCCCGAAAACGCGGTCTTGACGCTCGAGATATCGGCATCGACCGGGCGCTGCATCTTGGCCGAAATGGCGGTAGGCACCGTGATGATGAATGTCACCTTCCAGCGCTCGATCAGTTTCCAGAAATTGTCGAACACACCGTCGCCGCGATAGCCGGCGGGGGTCGGGAACACCACATGCGCGCCCGAGGACACCGCCGCCATCACGATCACGTGGCAGGCAAACACGTGGAACAGCGGCAGCGGACACATGATAGTGTCCTCTTCGTTGAACAGCAGTGTATGGCCCAGCCAGCCGTTATAGATCATGCCGGAGTATTTGTGTTGCGCCACCTTGGGCATGCCGGTGGTGCCACCGGTGTGGAAATAGCAGGCCACCCGGTCACCGGTGGAATCGGCGAAGGTCAGCTCGGTCGGCTGCTTGCGCATCTCGCGGTTGAAGCTGAGGTAATCGGCATGGGCCAGATGTTCCTTGTCCGCCATCTTGGGGCGCACCAGCGGCACGATCCAGGATTTCGGCGGCGTCAGATAGCGGTTCAGATCAACCTCCAGCACCGTATTCACATGCGGGGCGTGGCGCACCGCCTCGGCCACCTTCTGCGCGATATCGGTCTTGGGGAAGGGTTTCAGCGTGACCACCACCTTGGCATTGGTCTCGCGCAGGATCGCGGCGATCTGCTCGGGTTCGAGCAGCGGGTTGATCGGATTGACGATCCCCGCCACGGCACCGGCCAGCATGGTGATCAGCGTCTCGCTGGTATTGGGCAGCACATAGGCCACCACATCGTTTTCGCCGATGCCTAGGCTGCGGAACAGATTGGCGGTCTGGTTGACCTTGGACAGCAGCTGCGACCAGGTCAGGGTTTCGGCCTTGTCCGTGGGCCCCGAGAGCAGCTGATAGCTCATCGCCTTGTGCCCCGGGAACCGGGTGGCTGTCCGCGTCAGCAGCTGGTGCAGCGTGGCGGGAACGTCCCGCGCCTCCCACGGCATTTCGTTTTCGACACGTGCGCGGTCTTCGAGCCCGGCAAACGGCATGAGCAATCCTCCCCAAAGGCCCGTTACCCGGGCCATTCCATCCTTGTTCCCAAGATGCGAAGAAACGCATCCCGGCGCAAGCTGGCGCTTAGCGCGATGCACCCTGGAAAGCGCCCGTGACGCAACGGCGGATGACAGGTGACGTTACGACCCGGGCTCCGGCCGGGCGACAAGAAAGGGGCAACCCGATGGGCTGCCCCTTCCCTCCCCGCCCAGTGAGTGGTGTCAGTCTTGCGGGATACGCAGCATCTGGCCGGGATAAATCTTGTCGGGATGGCTGAGCATCGGGCGATTGGCCTCGAAAATCTCGGCATAACGGCTGCCCTTGCCCAGCGTCTTTTCGGCAATCGCCCACAGGGTGTCGCCCTTGGCCACGGTGTGAAAGACCGGCTCGCCGCCACCGCCGGTGGTCTGGTCGTCGACCGCGCCCACGCCTTCGACATTGCCGACCGCCAGGATGATCTTTTCCTTCAGCTCATCGCTGGCCGCCGCGCCTTCAAGCCTGACGGTATCGCCCTCGACCGAGATCTCGACACCGCTGGCATCCAGACCCAGATCCGCGATCTCCTTTTGCAGCGCCTCGACCTGCGGCTCTTCCTCGCCGCCGCCAAAGAGTTTCTTGCCGCTATCCTTCACAAAGCTCCACAGACCCATGCCGGTTCTCCTTCGGTTCCATCTGGCGCCGAAGATGCCCCTGCTGCTTGGCCCGGATAAGGGGAATTATTCGGCCGCCAAACCATCGGTGAACTGAAGCCGTGCCAGCCGGGCATATAGCCCGCCGCCCGCGACCAGCTCGTCATGGGTGCCCTGAGCGACGATGCGGCCCGCTTCCAGCACCACGATGCGGTCGGCCTTTTTCACTGTCGCCAGCCGGTGCGCCACGATCAGCGTGGTGCGATCGGCGCTCAACCGTTCAACCGCCTGCTGCACGGCGCGCTCGCTTTCGGCATCAAGCGCCGAGGTCGCCTCGTCCAGGAGCAGCACCGGCGCGTCGCGCAGGATGGCGCGGGCGATGGCGATACGCTGTTTCTGACCGCCCGACAGCATCACCCCGCGCTCGCCGACGAAACTGTCATAGCCTTCGGGCAGGGCCGCGATGAACTCATGCGCGGCAGCGGCGCGGGCGGCCTCCTCAACCTCGGCATCGCTGGCCGAAGGCCGGCCAAAGCGGATGTTCTCGCGCGCCGAGGCCGCGAAGATCACCGGGTCCTGCGGCACCAGCGCGATGTGGCGGCGGAAATCGGCGCGTGAGAGCGTGGTCAGATCCTGCCCATCGAGCAGCACCCGGCCCGATTGCGGATCATAGAACCGCTGAATCAGCTGGATCACCGTGGTCTTGCCCGCGCCCGAAGGCCCGACAAAGGCCACTGTCTCGCCCGGCCGCACGGTCAGGCTCATGCCGTCAAGCGCCACCTGATCGGGCCGCGCCGGATAGCGGAAGGTCACGTTGTCAAAGGCGATCTCGCCCTGCACCGGCAGCGCCAGCGCGGCGGGCTGCACGGGGTCGTTGACGGAATCGGCGGCATTCAACAGCTCGACAAGACGCTCGGTCGCGCCTGCGGCGCGCTGCAACTCGCTCCAGATCTCGGAGAGTGCCGCCACCGCGCCCGCCATGATCACCGAATAGATCACGAACTGGATCAGCGTGCCCTCGGTCATCACTCCGGCACGCACGTCGTTGGCGCCCATCCAGAGCACCCCGACGATGCCCGAGAAGACAAGGAAGATCACGATCACCGTCAGCACCGCGCGCGTGGCGATGCGGCGGCGCGAGACGTCATAGGCGGTCTCGGTCACCTCGGCGAACGCGGCGCGGCTGGCGGTCTCGTTGGTATAGGATTGAACGGTCTGCACCGCGCTCAGCGCCTCGCTCGCATTACCGGAACTGGCCGCGATCCAGTCCTGGTTCTCGCGGCTGATGGCGCGCAGGCGGCGGCCCAGCACAAGGATCGGCACCAGCACCGCAGGCACCAGAAGCAGCACCAGCCCCGTCAACTTGGCCGAGGTCAACAGCATCAGCACCAGACCGCCCGCAAACAGCAGCATGTTGCGCAGCGCGATCGAGGCCGAGGAGCCCAGCACCGACTGGATCAGTGTGGTGTCGGTGGTGATCCGGCTCAAGACCTCGCCGGTCATGATGCGCTCGTAGAATTCCGGACTCATGCCGATCACCCGGTCGAACACCGCCTTGCGGATATCGGCCACCACGCGTTCGCCCAGCCGGGTGACCAGCGCGTAACGGATGCCGGTGCCCAGCGCCAACACCGCAGCAATGCCCAGCGCGGCCAGGAAATAGACATCCAGCAGGTCGCCATTCTCGATGCGGAAATTATCGACCACCCGGCGCACCGCCAGCGGCAGGGCCAGCGACATGCTCGCCGTCAGCACCAGTGCCATCAGCGCGCCCGCCATCAGCGCCTTGTAGGGCATCATGAACGGCCAGAGCGCGGACAGAACGCCAACCTTCTTCGAGCCTGCGCGCTCTTCGCTGGCGACGGGGGAGGTGGGTCTGCGTGCCATTGGTTGCGATATCCTGCCTTGGGTCCGGATGCGCCCGGCAACCCGGGCTAGGTCCAGCTTCATGGCCGCGCGATCCATCAGGGTCAAGCAATCAGCGCGCACGGACCCCTCAAAAAGGTCCAAATGACGCAACCGGGCAGATAAGTCAGGGCTGATGCGTTGGAGCGGGCGGCGGGAATCGAACCCGCTTCATCAGCTTGGAAGGCTGAGGTAATAGCCAGTATACGACGCCCGCTCAGCAAGGGGATAGCTATGACATGCTCCCGGTGGCGTCAAGGCCCGGATTGAGCGGTTTCGCCCGCCGACATCCGGCCCGGATACACGAGTGAATTGATGGTACGGGCGGCCGGATTTGAACCGGCACGGCCTATACGGCCCAGGCATTTTAAGTGCCATGTGTCTACCATTCCACCACGCCCGCAACTCGTGAATCCGGAAGGGGAGGCCGGCATTGCTGCCGGCCGTCAGGTCCAGGTGGAACTCGATAACAAACTCTGGAAAAACAGCAAGGCAAACGCCCTGAAACTCGTAAGAAACTCTAACCAACCACCGGCCCCAACCGGATCCTCCTCCCTCTAAGCAGATAGCGGGCCAATCTCAATGTGACGCAGATCACGACGGGCGAAAAAAATGGATTTTTTCGGCCTTCAGATGTCTTTTCCCTTGGGTTCCAGGGGGCCGCCGGGGGCAACAAGACCACGTTCCGGCAGCCAGGGGTTAAGCTCAAGCGCCTGGTTCAGAACCGAACGGGCCTCGTCGATCCGCCCCAACCCCATCAGTGTCAGCGCCCGCCCACTCATCGCCGCGACATGGTTTGGCGACAGGGCCAGCGCCCGGTCGAGGTCGATCAGCGCGGCGGCAAAATCCTGGCGCAGAAAATTGGCAAAGGCGCGCTGATTATAGCCCTCGGCATAATCGGGGCAGTAGGCGACCAGCCGGTCGAACTCACTCAAGGCCCCCAGCAGATCCCACGCGCGCCGCCGCGACATGCCATTGTCTAGGATTGCCTGCGCCGCCTCGTCCGGCGCATCGGCCCAGATTTCCCACATCCGGTTCGAGATGGTCCGTGCCTGCATCTCGTTGGGTGCGGCGCGGATATCCTCGATCAGATGTGCGATCCGCTCCGAATGGTCGGGGGCGGTGGGACAATCCGACGCCAGCGCGGCGCCGGGAGCGAGCAGGAAACAGGCAAGGGCAAGATGTCTCATGCGCCAATGCTGACGCAAACGGGGTTTGGGTCAAGTAACGCTTTCGAGCGCGCCCAGCATCCCGGGCTCCTTCACCGCCTCCATCGCAACAAAGGTTGAGGTGCTGGACACATGCGGCAGCGACGAAATCCGCTCGGCCAGAACCGCGCGATACTCCGTCATCGAGCGGGTGCGCACCTTGAGCAGATAGTCGAAATTCGACGCGATCATATGGGCCTGCTCGACTTCGCCGATCCGGCGCACCGCCGCGTTGAACTCGGCCAGCGCCTTTTCCCGGGTATCGCTCAGCCGCACCTCGACAAAGGCCACGTGATCCAGGCCCAGCCGGATCGGATCGACCAGCGCCCGGTAACCCGTGATGATGCCGGTGGCCTCTAGCCGCTTCAACCGCGCCTGGGTGGGCGTTTTCGACAATCCGATTCGCCGCGCCAGATCGGCGACCGAGATGCGCCCGTCGCCGGCCAGCTGGTTCAGAATCGCTCGGTCGTAGCGATCCAGGTCAGGAAGGTCCATTTGCACCAGTGTATCCCCTCTCTTTGGTTTATTCGCCTATGGCTTGGCAGTTTTCAGGCGAAAATACCTGCCCTTTCAAAGTATCTTACGCCAACTGAACCGGAGGCACCATGACCCACGCCCTGCGCACCCATATCGACAGCCAGACCTATGCCGATCAATCCGCCCTGCTCGACCAGTTGGTCGCGCAAGCCGCCCTGTCCGAGGTCGACCGCGCCGCCATCTGCGCCGCCGCCGCCGGGCTGGTGCGCGATATCCGCTCCAGCACCGCGCCGGGGCTGATGGAGGTGTTTCTCGCCGAATATGGCCTGTCGACCGACGAGGGCATCGCCCTGATGTGCCTGGCCGAGGCACTGCTGCGTGTGCCCGATGCCGACACGATCGACGCGCTGATCGAGGACAAGATCGCGCCCTCGGACTGGGGCAAGCATCTGGGTCATTCCTCCTCCTCGCTGGTGAATGCCTCGACCTGGGCGCTGATGCTGACGGGCAAGGTGCTGGACGAGCGCAAGGCAAGCCCGGTGGGCGCGCTGCGTGGCGCCATCAAACGGCTGGGCGAACCGGTAATCCGTACCGCAGTATCCCGCGCGATGAAGGAGATGGGCCGCCAGTTCGTGCTGGGCGAAACCATCCAGTCGGCGATGAAACGCGCCTCGGGCATGGAGGCCAAGGGATATACCTATTCCTATGACATGCTGGGCGAGGCCGCGCGCACCGAGGCCGACGCCGCGCGGTATCACCTGAGCTATTCGCGCGCCATTGCCGCGATTGCCGAGGCCTGTACCCATGGCGATATCCGCGCCAATCCGGGTATCTCGGTCAAGCTGTCGGCGCTGCATCCGCGTTACGAGCTGGCACAGGACGCCCGGGTGATGGACGAACTGGTGCCGCGCCTGCGCGCGCTAGCGCTGCTCGCCAAGGCAGCCGGCATGGGGCTGAACGTGGATGCCGAAGAGGCCGACCGGCTGTCGCTCTCGCTGCAGGTGATCGAAGCGGTGATGGCCGAACCCGCACTGAAAGGCTGGGACGGGTTCGGCATCGTGGTACAGGCCTATGGACCGCGCGCCGGTCTGGTGATCGACACGCTTTACGAGATGGCCCAGCGCCACGATCGCAAGCTGATGGTGCGGCTGGTCAAGGGCGCCTATTGGGATACCGAGGTCAAGCGCGCCCAGGTCGAAGGCGTCGACGGCTTCCCGGTCTTCACCCAGAAGTCCGCGACCGACGTGTCCTATATCGCCAATGCGCGCAAACTGCTGAGCATGACCGACCGGATCTATCCGCAGTTCGCCACCCATAACGCCCATACCGTGGCCGCGATCCTGCATATGGCCAAGGACGGCCAGCCCTATGAATTCCAACGCCTGCATGGCATGGGCGAGACGCTGCATAACCTGGTGCTGACCGCCAACAAGACCCGCTGCCGCATCTATGCGCCGGTGGGGGCACATCGTGACCTGCTGGCCTATCTGGTGCGGCGCCTGCTGGAGAACGGCGCCAACAGCTCATTCGTCAACCAGATCGTGGACGAGAATGTACCGCCCGAGGTGGTCGCCGCCGATCCGTTCGAGACGGTGAAGGCACCAGCCAAGCCGCTCAAGCGCGGCCCGGAGCTGTTTGCGCCCGAACGCCCGAACTCGATGGGCTTTGACCTCGGCCACCAACCCACGCTGGATGCGATCGACGCGGCACGCGATCCGTTCCGCAGCCATCGCTGGCAGGCCGGGCCGCTGCTGGCCGAGGAGGCCTCGCCCGAGGCCGAGGAGGCCGTGGTCAACCCCGCCGACCCGCATGATGTGCCCGGCAGCGTGGCCCCCGCAAGTGCGGCGGATGCCGAACTGTCGCTGGCCCGCGCCCAGCCCTGGCAAGCCCCGGCAGCCGAGCGCGCCGCCGTACTGAACCGCGCCGCCGACCTTTACGAGGCGCATTATGGCGAGCTTTTTGCGCTGCTGCATCGCGAGGCGGGCAAGACCCTGCCTGACGCGGTGGCCGAGCTGCGCGAGGCGGTGGATTTCCTGCGCTATTACGCCGCCAATATCCCCGACGCGGCGTCTGCGGGCATCTTTACCTGTATCAGCCCGTGGAACTTTCCGCTGGCCATCTTCTCGGGCCAGATCGCGGCGGCGCTGGCCACCGGCAACGCGGTGCTGGCCAAGCCCGCGCCGCAGACCCCTCTGATCGCCCATCGCGCGGTGCAGTTGCTGCACGAGGCCGGAGTGCCGCGCGATGCGCTGCAACTCTTGCCGGGTGGTCCGGCGGTGGGTGCGGCGCTGACCTCGGACCCGCGGGTTTCCGGCGTGGCCTTCACCGGCTCGACCGCGACGGCGCAGAAAATCCGCGCCGCCATGGCCGCGAACATGCGCCCGGGCACGCCGCTGATCGCGGAGACCGGCGGGCTCAATGCGATGATCGTCGATTCCACCGCGCTGCCGGAACAGGCGGTGCAGGCGGTGATCGAAAGCGCCTTCCAGTCGGCAGGCCAGCGCTGTTCGGCGCTGCGCTGCCTCTACCTGCAGGAGGATATCGCCGAGGACGTGCTGACCATGCTCAAGGGCGCGATGGATGCGCTGAACCTGGGCAACCCCTGGGCGCTGTCGACCGACAGCGGCCCGGTAATCGACGAGGCCGCGCGCAAGATCATCACAGACCACGTTGCGGGTGCCCGTGCCGAGGGACGGGTCCTGAAGGAACTGGCGCTGCCGCCCGAGGGCACATTCGTAGCCCCCACCCTGATCAAGGTTGCGGGCATCGGCGCGCTCGAGCGCGAGATATTCGGCCCCGTGCTGCATGTGGCCACCTTCCGCTCGAACGAGCTGGACCAGGTGATCGCGGCGATCAACGCCACCGGCTATGGCCTGACCTTTGGCCTGCAAACCCGGATCGACGACCGGGTGCAGCATGTGACCGAGGCGGTGCATGCGGGCAATATCTATGTCAACCGCAACCAGATCGGCGCCATCGTCGGCAGCCAGCCCTTTGGCGGCGAGGGCCTGTCGGGCACCGGGCCCAAGGCGGGCGGGCCGAATTACATGGCGCGGTTCTGTGCGCCGGACCGGCAGCAGGCAGCGGCCGACTGGGCCGCGCCCATGGCCACCCTGCCCCGTGCGACCGGCACGCCCGCGCCAGTGCGGGTGCAGAGCCTGCCCGGCCCAACCGGAGAATCGAACCGGCTGAGCGAGATGGCGCGCCCACCGCTCCTGTGCCTTGGCCCGACGGCCGCGACGGTTGCCACGCAAGCGCAGGCGGTCGAGGCGCTGGGCGGAACCGCCATCCGCGCCACCGGCGCGCTGGCAGCGGAGGCGCTGGAGACAGTCGAGGGCATCTCGGGCGTGATCTGGTGGGGTGACGAAGAGACCGCGCGTGCCTATGAGCTGGCGCTATCGCGCAGGTCCGGTCCGATCCTGCCGCTGATCCCCGGCCTGCCCGACGGTGCCCGGGTGCTGGCCGAACGCCATGTCTGCGTCGACACCACCGCTGCGGGCGGCAATGCCGCGCTGCTCGGCGGTATGGGCTGAGAAAGGGCGCGCTCCCGCCTGCCGCCGGATCTTGCGATCCGCGGCAGTTGGGCCGGGCGCGCCGCCGACGCGGCGCGCCCGGCGCCCCTTGACCTCTGCCGCGTTTGACCGCAGCGTCGCGGAATGTTCCCGATCCGCGATCACAACCCCTCGGGCCGTACGCCCTATGTCGTCTACCTGCTGCTGGCGGCCAATATCGCGATCTTCCTGGCCACGCTCGGCATCATGGACGATCCCCGCCTGATCGGCAGGTTTTACTATGACTATGCGATCATCCCCGCCCGTATCTCGGACGGGGACGGATGGCAGACGCTGGTCACCTCGATCTTTCTGCATGGCGGCTGGATGCATCTGGGCGGCAACATGCTGTTTCTGTGGATCTTTGGCGACAATCTGGAAGACGAGATGGGGCATCTGGGCTTTGCGCTTTTCTATCTTGCCGCAGGCATTGGCGCCGGACTGATCCATGTGCTGAGCGGGCCGGGGTCGATGGTGCCGACCATCGGCGCCTCGGGCGCGATTGCCGGAGTGATGGGAGGGTATCTGCTGCTGTTCCCCCGTGCGCGGGTCGATATCCTGCTGATCCTGTTCGTCTATTTCCGCATTTTCACGATCCCGGCCTTTGTGATGCTGGGGGCCTGGCTTGGATTCCAGTTCCTGGGCGGGTTCAGTTCCGATCCCGATACCGGCGGTGTCGCCTATTGGGCGCATACTGGCGGGTTTGCGGTTGGGTTGGTTCTGACGCTACCGCTGTGGTTGAAGCGTGGCGGACGCGGATTCTGGCAGTGTACCGACGGCCACCCGCCACATCCCGAGCAGAAGTACCGCCTGTCGCCCAGCCGAATCCCGAAGATACCGCGCAGCTAAAAGGCGCGAATGCAAAAACCCGGCCATCGGCCGGGTGCAAGATTTTTCGACGAAAAATCTCTGCCGCGGCTCAGCCGCGGATCACCTTGGCGAAAGGATCGAAGATATTGCCATTGGCGCAGATCACCTCGCCGCTGTCGAGGATCGAGTCCTCGGGATCGAGCGCCTCGATCAGGCCGCCGGCCTCCTTGACGATGATGATGCCCGCCGCCACATCCCAGGCATTGAGGCGCCGTTCCCAGAAGCCTTCGTAGCGGCCCGCCGCCACATAGGCCATGTCGAGCGCGGCCGAGCCCCAGCGCCGCACACCGGCGCAAACCGGCATCAGCCGCGCCAGATCCTGCAGCGTCAACGGCAGGTCGGCACGCCCGCCAAAGGGCAGGCCGGTGGCAAAAACCGCCTCGATCATCCGATGCCGACCCGAGACGCGGATGCGCTGGTCGTTCATCCAGGCGCCTTCGCCCTTTTCGGCAAAGAACATCTCGTCCTTGGCGGCGTCATAGATGACACCCGCGACAACCTTGCCCTTGTGCTCGAGCGCGATGGAGATCGCCCAATGCGGCAGGCCGTGCAGGAAGTTGGTGGTGCCGTCCAGCGGATCGACGATCCAGCGCCGGGTCGGGTCCTCGCCCTCCTCGACGCCACCTTCCTCGGCAATCCAGCCATAAGTCGGGCGGGCATTGCGCAGCTCTTCCTTGAGGATCGCCTCGGCGGCGATATCGGCCTTGGACACGAAATCACCCGCGCCCTTCATCGACACCTGCAGGTTCTCGACCTCGCGGAAGTCCTTCACCAGCGACCGGCCTGCCTTGCGGGCGGCCTTGATCATGATGTTGAGGTTCGCACTGCCAATCATCGGGGAGCTCCTGTTCGGTCAAGCCGCGCGTATACTCGTGCAGACACGGCTTGCCAAGGGGCTGCATGTGCAAGGCGGATACCGTACCGGCGCATGGCGCGGCGTCATGGGAACGTCACGGTTTGCAGCGCCGGTGCCGCACCCTAGACTGGTTGGGCATAAAGGAGCTTTCCCATGACCGACCGCATGTATCGCATCGCCCTGGCCAGCCGCCCGACCGGCGCGCCCGAGGCCGCCAATTTCTCGCTCGAAGAGGCGCCCGTTCCCACCCCCGGCCCCGGAGAGGTGCTGGTGCGCGTCCATTACATGTCGCTGGATCCGTACATGCGGGGCCGGATGGACGATGCCAAATCCTATGCCGCGCCGGTACCGATCGGCGGCACGATGGAGGCCGGCGGCGTGGGCGAGGTGATCGCCTCGAACGATCCGGGGTTTGCGCCCGGCGATTTTGCATTCGGCATGTTCGGCTGGGCCACCCATGGGGTGCAGCCGGGCAAGATGCTGCGCAAGATCGACCCCAAGGTGATGCCGATCACCACCGCGCTGGGGGTGCTGGGCATGCCGGGGTTCACCGGCTGGTTCGGGCTGATGGAACATGGCCGGCCCAAGGCGGGCGAAACCCTGGTGGTGGCTGCGGCCACCGGGCCAGTAGGGTCGATGGTGGGACAGGTTGCCCGCCTGGCCGGGTTGCGCACGGTGGGCGTCGCGGGGGGCGCCGACAAGTGCCGCATCGCCACCGAAACATTCGGCTTTGACGCCTGTCTCGATCACCGCGCCTATGACAGCGCCGCCGATCTGCGCCGGGCGCTGGCCGCAGAATGCCCGGACGGGATCGACATCTATTTCGAGAATGTCGGCGGCAAGGTGTTGGAGGCCGTGCTGCCGCTGATGAACAATTTCGGCCGTATCCCCGTTTGCGGCATGATCAGCTGGTACAATGCCGGCGGTCTGGGCGCAGGTGCATCGGATCCGGGGCTGACCGGCCCTGCGATCTGGCGCTCGATCCTGGTGAAGTTCCTTTCGGTCAACGGGTTCATCATCTCGAACCATTTCGACCGTTACCCTGCCTTCCTGGCCGAGATCGCTCCGAAACTGGCCAGCGGCGAGATCCGCTATCTCGAGGATGTGGCAGAAGGGCTGGAAAACGCGCCTGCCGCCTTCATGGCCATGCTCAGGGGCGGCAATACCGGCAAACAGATCGTCAAACTGATCTGACCCTATCCGGGCTGCGCTTTGGGTCTTTGCCCCGAGAGACCGAAGCGCAGCATCCATAAATTGCAAATTTGAACGATTCTCTACCACAGGATGTGATCCCGGTCACATCCCCATCCTCCTTTTCCTGTCATCGTGCCCCTGCTCGCACCCAGATTTGAGCGAGCGCAAAGTCTAAAGTTCAAGTCAATTTGGGCAGCGGCATTGCCGTTTCGCGCCCGGAACCGGAGGAAGAAACATGACGACATATCACGAGTTTTCCCAGGAAGACATCCAACACATCATCGATGCCGGTCAGGCCCACCATGACAGCGTGAACCTCAAAGCGATGGGGCCGTCCGATGCGATGCTGCACGCCTCGCCGCTGGTGTTGGGCGAGACCTGCATCTCGGTCACGGTCGAAAATCACTCGGTCTGCCTGAACCTGCCGATCATCGATAAGAAGATCTGCTTTCCGATCCCGGTGTCGGTCCCCAACGGCACCGCAGCCAAGGCCTGTCTGAAGATCTGCACGACCATCGGCATCCCGACCGGTGTCTGCGTCACGATCTCGGCTCTGGGCATGCAGATCGTGCATCAATGCTTCGGCAAGTGCTGAGCCAGTAGCGTCAAACGGGGCCTTGTCCTGGACAAGGCCCCTCTACCGGCTTTGCAGCTTGCGCGCCTCGCTGCGCGCCAGCGTAACCAGTTCCTGAACGAATGGCTTTTCCAGATCTTCGCTGCGCACCGCCGCGTAAAGCCGCCGGGTGATACCCGTCTCGGTCAGGGGGCGGGTGACATAGTCCGAGCTGTATTTCACCTCGCGCACCACCCAGTCGGGCAAGACCGACACGCCCCGGTTCGACGCCACCAGCAGCAGGATCACCGCCGTCAGCTCCACCTGGCGCACTTGCGCCGGTTCCACCCGCGCCGGGATCAGCAACTGGCTGAACACGTCCAGCCGCGTGCGCTCCACCGGATAGGTGATCAGCGTCTCACCCCGGAAATCCTCGGCCTCGACCCAGGGTTTGGCTGCCAGCGGATGGGTCGAGGCAGCGACAAAGACCGCGTTGTAATCGAAAAGCTCGACAAACTCGACACCGGCGATCTCTTCGGGGTCCGAGGACACCACCAGATCCACCTCTTCCTTTTGCAGTGCGGGCAGCGCGTCAAAGGCAAGTCCGGGGCGGATATCCACATCCACATCCGGCCAGTTCTTGCGAAAGGCCTCGAGCACCGGAAACAGCCATTCGAAACAGGCATGACATTCGATGGCGATATGCATCCGCCCCGAACGGCCATCGCGCAGCGACGAGAACTCGGCCTGCATCGCCTCGACCTGGGGCAGGATCTGTTCGGCCAGCCGCAGCAGGCGCATCCCCGCCGCCGACAGTTTCATCGGCTTCGAGCGGCGCACGAACAGCTCCACCCCGGCCTGATCCTCCAACCCCTTGATCTGATGGCTCAAGGCCGACTGGGTGATGTTCAGTTGATCGGCGGCACGGGCCAGCCCGCCGCAATCATGGATCGCCTTGATGGTCCGCAAATGCCGGAATTCGATATGCATCCTAAAGTATCACTCATGTTGTTCTTGAGTATTATGAAGTTGTCTCACAATGCTGCGAGTGCGACAAGAGGCGAAACACCGCCCCTTGCGCAGGATGACCGCCCAAATGACCGCCCCTCAGATCTCCTTCGAATTCTTCCCGCCGAAAAACCTCGAAGCCTCGTTCCGGCTGTGGGATACGGTGCAGGTGCTGGCGCCGCTGGCGCCCCGTTTCGTCTCGGTCACCTATGGCGCCGGCGGCACCACCCGCGAGCTGACCCGCGATGCGGTGGCCACGCTGCACAAATCCTCGGGCCTCAACGTGGCCGCGCATCTGACCTGCGTTCAGGCCAGCCGCGAGGAAACCCTCGCCATTGCCGACAGTTTTGCCCAGGCCGGTGTCACCGACATCGTCGCCCTGCGCGGCGACCCGCCTCAGGGCGAGGGCCGCTTCACGCCCCATCCCGGTGGATTTGCCAATTCGGTGGAATTGATCCAAGCCCTGGCCGAAACCGGCAAATTCGCCATCAGGGTCGGCGCCTACCCGGACATCCACCCCGAAGCCAGCAACGCCCAGGCCGATATCGACTGGTTGAAGGCCAAGCTGGACGCAGGGGCGGATGAGGCGCTGACCCAGTTCTTCTTCGAGGCGGAAACCTTCTTCCGCTTCCGCGACGCCTGCGCCAAGGCGGGCATCGACAAGCAGATCACGCCCGGCATCCTGCCGATTGAGAACTGGAAGGGCGCGCGCAACTTCGCCCGCCGCTGCGGCACCCACATCCCGGCCTGGGTCGAGGACGCCTTTGACAAGGCCACCCGCGACGGGCGCGAGGACCTGCTGGCCACCGCCATCTGCACCGAGCTCTGCTCGGAGCTGATCGAGGGCGACGTCGACAAGCTGCATTTCTACACGCTGAACCGCCCCGAACTGACCCGCGATGTTTGCCACGCCCTTGGCGTCACGCCCAAGGTGGCCCTCCAGAACGTCGCGTAACGGTTGAGCATCTCGCACCCCCTGATAGCGTTCCTGCGACCCTGACCCGGAGGAACGCGCCATGACTTTCGCCAACGGACCCGAAGAGCTGCTGGGACCGGCAGACATGGCCCATATGTCGGGCCTCGACTTCATGCAGGGCATTCTGGACGGGCGCCTGCCCGCGCCCCCCATCGCCCGCACCATGGGGTATCATTTGCATTCGGTCGACATGGGGCGCGTCGCCTTTCGCGGCACCCCGACCTTCGATGTCTGCAACCCGCTGGGCGCGGTACATGGCGGCTGGTACGGCACCCTGCTCGACAGTGCGATGGCCTGCGCGGTGCAGACAATGGTGCCGCAGGGCGCCGCCTATACGACGCTGGAATACAAGATCAACATAATCCGCGCGATCCCGACAGGAACCGAGGTCGAATGCACCGGTATCGCCGATCATGTGGGCCGTTCCACTGGCGTCGCCCATGGCGAAATCCGCGGCGTCACCGATAATCGCCTCTATGCGACCGGATCGACAACCTGCATCGTCCTGAACCTGCCGCGCGGTTGAATTCGAGTATTTCCGACCAGAAAGAAGCAGCAGGTCCTGCCCTTCATTTCGCTGCAGATACTCCCGCCGGTGGCGTCCGCCCCATCAACCGGGCCCCGGATCGAACACCGGATGCAACCGCGCAACAGACGCCCGCCCGAGGCGGCGGCACGCCGCCGAGATATCGTCTTGCGCCGCAGGCGCGCAATCTGGCAGCGGCCCGCTCAGCCGAAACTGCGAGAGCGCAGGTAGGGGGCCGGCAGGCCCTCGGGCAGCGTGTCGCCGATCACACTTTCATGCAACCGCTCGCTGGGGTCGCGACCCACGGTACGGGCCGAGCGCAGCAGGAAAATCTTGCCCCAACCACTCCAGGTACCGACCGATGGCGCGTTGGGGTCGGTGGGAAAGCGCGCGTGCCAGTCCTTGGGCAGCGGCAAGCCCAGATGTTCGGCGCGTTCCAGCATCCAGACCAGCGAGAGATTGGCCAGCGGCCGGGCACGCTCATCCCCGCCCAACTGCCCGCCCACATCGCCATGGGTGCCCCGGAACCACACCTGCTCCACATGGCCACGAAACTCGGGCTTGCAGTCCCACAGGATGGGCTCGAACACGTTGCGCGTTTCGTTCAGCGCCAGCGCGTGATAGCCATGGCGCACGCTGCGGCCCAGGTGGTGACTGTGAAAGGCGTGCCGCTGTTCCGACAGGCGCCACAGCACCGGCAACCGCAGGCCCAGCGCCTTGACCGTGTCCCAGACCCCGACCATTTCGATCATGACATCCCGGTGACAGTAGAGGTCGCGAAACACCTGTGCATGCGGTCCCTGGACGTCGCATTCGTAATGGCGATAGGCCTGCCGGATATTGCGCACGGTGGCATGTTCGGCCTTTAACAGCCCCACCATGTCGATCACCCCGGCCAGGCTGCGCACCGCATAGGCACCGCGCGAATACCCGATCAGGAAAATACGATCCCCGGGCCGATAGCGCGAGGCGAGATAGCCATAGGCCCGGCGGATCTGGCGGTTCAGCCCGCGGCCCATCATCACGTCTGGCGTGGTGCGCCAGCTGGTCCATTGCACACCCGCCTCGTAGAAGACCGAAACCCGCGCGCCCATCTCGCACATCAGCCGATAGGTCTGGCCCGCATGGGTCTCGCGCCCCGGCTCCAGCGTCGACATGGTCCCGTCGAGGATGATCACATGGGTTTGCGGTCCGCGCTGGCGCACCTCGCCCGAATGGGCGGCGCTGAGCGGCCGCCCGAGCCATCCCAGGAGCTTCCTACTCAGCCGCGACAGGTTCAGCATTCAGCATTTCCCATAGCCTGAGGGGGGTAAAGGGCATATCGGCCTGCCGCACCCCCCGATCCCAGATCGCATCCTGCACCGCGTTCGCCACCGCGGCCAATGCACCGACCGTACCGGCCTCGCCAGAGCCTTTCATCCCCATGGGATTGGCAGTCGACGGAACCGGCACCGAGGTGAATCCGATGATGGGAACCTCATGTGCCCGCGGCAAGGCATAATCCATGAACGTTGCCGTGAGCAGTTGTCCCTCACCGTCATGCACCACATGTTCGCAAAGCGCCTGACCGATCCCCTGCGCCACCCCGCCATGCACCTGCCCCTCGGCCAGCAAGGGGTTGATCAGGTTGCCGAAATCGTCCCAGACCCGGTAGCGGTCCACATGGGCCTGGCCGGTTTCGGGGTCGATCACGATCTCGGCAAGATGGGCGCCGTTGGGATAGGAGCGCCCCGGCAGTTTGGCCCGCGCCGCATGGCGCAACAGGTCGGACCGCCCATCGGCCCGCGCCATCGCAGCGGCCTCCAGCAGCGAGGGGGTCAGGTTCGATCCCGGCGCGCGGAATGTCTCGTGGTCGAAATGCACCGCCTCGGGCGCCACCCCCATCTTGTCGGCCAGATAGGGGGTAAAGGCCGCCACCATCGTGTCGACCGTCGTCAATGTCGCATTGGTCTGCACCGTCACAGAGCGCGAGCCGCCGGTGCCGCCGCCCTGGGCAATCCGGTCGCTGTCGCCCTGCACCACCCGGATTCGATCCATCGGCAGGCCGGTCTGGTCGGACAGAAACCGGGCATAGACGGTTTCGTGCCCCTGTCCGTTCGATTGCGTGCCCACCATCAGATCCACGGTGTCATCCTCGTTGAAAGCGATCTCTGCGCCTTCGGAAGGATCGCCCAGAATGCTTTCGATATAGTAACACAGCCCGATGCCGCGCAGCAGGCCACGTTTGGCATCGGCGGCGCGGCGCGCGGCAAAACCCTGCGCCTCGGCCTCGGCCAGCCGCAACAGGCGGTCGAACTCGCCCACGTCATAGGTTTCACCGGTCGCGGTCTGGTAGGGAAAGGCCTCGGCCCGGATGAAGTTGCGCCGCCGGATCTCCCAGGGGCTGACCCCCAGGTCACGCGCGGCCCGGTCCATGACCCGTTCCAGCACATAGATCGCCTCGGGCCGGCCCGCCCCGCGATAGGCATCGACCTGGGTCGTGTTGGTGTAATAGCCCTCGACCTGCAACCATGCGGTCTGGATATCGTAGACCCCGGTCAACACGCGCGAGAACAGCTGTGTCTGGATCGCCTGGCCAAAATGGCTGTTATAGGCACCCAGGTTACAACGGGTGCGGACCCGGTAGGCGGTGATGCGCAGATCGGCGTCAAAGGCCAGCTCCGCCAGCGAAGTCAGGTCGCGGCCGTGATTGTCGGACAGCATCGCCTCGGTCCGGTCCGAGATCCAGCGCACCGGGCGGTTCAGCACCCGTGCCGCATGGGCGACGGTGAAATATTCGGGGTATGGCATCGCCTTCATGCCGAACCCGCCGCCCACATCGGGGGTGGTGACACGCAGCGCCTCGGGGTCGATCCCCAGCTTCTCGGCCAATTGCGCCTTCATCCCCCAGACGCCCTGCCCGCCATAAGCGAAATGCAGCCGCCCCTCGGCCATCTCGGCATAGCAGCCGCGCGGCTCCATCGAATTTGCGATGATCCGGTTGTCATCGACCCGCAGCGAGACCACATGCGCAGCACTGGCAAAGGCGACCTCGGTCGCGGCCTCATCCCCCAGCCCCCAGTCAAAGGCGCGATTGTCGGGGGCCTCGGGGTGGATCGCCGGGCCGCCGGGCACCGGTTTCGTCACCACCGGTAGATCGCGGATATCCATGCCCATCGCCTCGATCGCGTCGCGGGCCTGATCGGCGGTTTCGGCCACCACCATGGCCACCGGCTCACCCACAAAGCGCACATGATCTCGCGCCAGCATCGGCCGTTCCGGCGCCGCGCCCTGGCTGCCGTCGCGATTGGCCATGGTGGTGCCGCTCAGCCCTACCTTGACCCCTGCCGCCTCGAGATCGGCAAGCGTAAGGACCAGATGCACGCCCGCCATCTGGCGGGCGGCGCCCAGGTCCAGATCAAGGATTTCGCCATGCGCCACCGGCGAGCGAAAGAACATCGCCACCAGCGCATCACCCGGTGCCGCATCACCGATGTAACGCCCCTGACCGGTCAGAAAGCGATGGTCCTCGACCCGGGTAACCGGTTGGCTCTTGCCGAATTTTTCCATTGGGTTCCCTTTCGCTGCCTGCCTGCCTCACCCGAGACTAGCCTGACCTCCGGGCTTGTCCAGCCGTCCCGCCGCGGCACAGGCATGCACATGCTGAGACCTGGACGGATCGACATGCGCAAGCGCATGGATTTGTATCAGCAAAAGGCGTATAAGCCCGCATGTCCAGTTGGAACTCGGATGCGTGCTTCCCTTTTATCGCCCCGCTGAGCGGCGGGGGGGAGAGCCGCCATGATGTCCATGTCAAAGGCTCTGGCCCGCCCATCCTGGTGTTGCAGGAGCTGCCCGGGATCGGCCCCGAGACGCTGGCGCTGGCCGATCGACTGGTCGCGGCGGGGTTTACCGTCTACCTGCCGCATCTCTTCGGCACGTTCGGCAAGACCACCCCCCTGCGCAACATGGCCCGCCTGTTCTGTGTCCGACGCGAGTTCAACATGTTCCTCAAGGGCCGGCAAAGCCCGGTTGCCACCTGGATGCGGGCCCTTGCCCGCCACATCCGCGAGCGCGAAAACGCCGCCGGGATCGGCGTGATCGGCATGTGCCTGACCGGCAGTTTCGCCCTGACCCTGATGGCCGATGACGCGGTCCTGGGCGCGGTTGCCAGCCAGCCCGCCCTGCCCCTGTTCGGCGGCGATGCCCTGCATATGGATGCTGAGGACATCGCCGCGGCGCGCGCCGGCATGTCCGCCAGGGGTCCGGCGCTGGCACTGCGGTATCGGGGGGACAAGATGGCCCCGGCGCGGCTGATGCGGAACCTTGAAACCACCTTTGGCGACGGGCTGGACACCGTCGAATACCCCGGCAACCAACATTCCCTTCTGACGCTGCATTTCCACCAACCGGCCTATACGCGGGTCGAGGCCTATTTCCGCGAACGGGCTGGGCGCCTGACCGGGACCCGCGCCCAGATGATCAAGAAGCCACGAGCGGAACTGCCGCGCGGGCCTGCGCAGGCGCGCGCGCTCTTCGCAGACAAGATGATAGCGTTCCAACCCCGGCGCCTCGACGCCAGGCAGGCAGCGCACCAGCCCATGCCGCGCCATCAGCATGTCGCTGGCAGGTGCGCGCGCCAGCGCCAGCCCCACCCCCTCGGCCGCCAGCGCCGCCGCCATCACCGTGTTGTCGACAAACAGGAACTGCCCCGCCGCCGGTGACAGGCGCAGCGCCTCGAAGAGGCGCAACCACCCCGCCCGATGGGCCGAAACATCAATCAACCGATGCCGCAACAGATCCTCCGGACGGGTGATCCCAGCCGCCAGATCGGGATGCGCCACGGGATAGAGCCGCTCGCCCATCAGATCGTCGGCCTGCCCCCCGAACAGCGCCGGGTTGCCGAACACGATCTGCATATCCGCCACCGAGCCCTGGAAATCGGCCACGTCATTGCCGGTGCTCAGCCGCAGGTCGATACCTGGATGCGCCGCCATAAACCCGCCCAGCGCGGGCGCCAGCACGCCTTGCGCAAACAGCAGGATCGAGCGGACATAAACGATCTGCTCGCCCCCAGCCCCGAACAGCCCCGCCGTCGTCGTCTCCAGCATCAGCAGCGACTGCTGCACGCCCGGCAGATAGGCCCGGCCCGTTTCGGTCAACACCACCGAATGCGCACGCCGCTCGAACAAGGCCGCGCCAAGGTGCCCCTCCAGCGCCTTGACCTGCTGGCTGACGGCCGCCGCCGACATGTTCAGCTGCGCCCCCGCCCGGGCAAAGCTCTGCGTGCGCGCCGCCGCCTCGAAGACACGCAACCAGTTGAGCGAGGGGATCCGCGATACCATGCGCACAAGGCTAAGCTGAACTTATGCTGACCGGCAAGACTTACCGTTCTGAGCCCGGCCTCTGCACCGCTACCCTCCAGCACAGCGAACAGACGGAGACACCGATGCCCAACCCGATCCCGACCGACCAAGGCCGCCTTTCGACCACCCAAACCGCGCAGTATTGGCAGGATGGTTTCCTGCACCCGCTCCGGGTGATGTCCGAAGGTGAGGCCGCCACCCTGCGCGCCGAACTAGAACAGATCGAACGCGACTGGCTCGCCGCCGACCTGCCGCTGCCGCTCAACATGTACAAGCGCGTGAATGCCCATGTGGTGATGCCGCTCGCCGCCCGCATCGCCCGCGACCCGCGCATCCTCGACCTGGTTGAAGGTGTACTTGGCCCCGACCTCCTGGTCTGGTCGGCCGAATTCTTCATCAAGGAACCGCGCACCACCCATGTGGTCGGCATGCACCAGGACCTGACGTATTGGGGCATGGGTGAAACCCCCGATCAGGTCACCGCCTGGCTGGCGCTGTCACCCGCGACGGTGGAAAGCGGCTGCATGGATTTTGTGGCGGGCAGCCACAAGAACCCGATCCTGCCGCATACCGATACCTATTCCGAACACAACCTTCTGTCGCGCGGGCAGGAGATTGCCGTCGACGTGGCCGAGACCGACAAAACTCATATAGAACTCGCGCCGGGACAGATGTCGCTGCACCACGGGCTGACCATCCACGGCTCCGGCCCCAACCGCTCGGACGACCGCCGCATCGGCATGGCGATCCGCTATCTTAACCCAAATGCCCGCCAACTGGTGGCCGAGCGCGACTATGCCATGCCCGCGCGCGGCACAGACAGTTCGGGCAATTTCATCCCTGTCGAAGCACCCGCACGCCTCTTCGCCCCCGAGGCGCTGGCGCTTTACGAGCGCATCCGCGCGGATCAGGCCAAGGCCCTGGCCCAGGGCGCCAGCAGCGCGGTGCCGCTGTACCAGACAACCGGATAAACCCCCAGCGGTGCATCCGGACCCAGGGGTGCGCCGTTTGAGTATTTGTGACCAGAAAGAAGCAGGAAACGAAGCGCCCCGATCCGGCGGCCGTCCGTCCGCAAGGGGATAATCCTGCCGCGGGATGGGGGCGGCTTCTTCCTGGTGCGGTCATCGGCTCTCCAGACTGTACCGCTCTCCCAGCCTGTGGCGATTCCGGTTAACAAAGACTTGCCGCTTCTTTCTGGTCAAAAATACTCATTTCCGACCCCTCCACCCGCGATCCGGCCCGAAGCAACAAGAAAACATGACCAGCCGCCTTTTCCTTCGCCCCGCCATTGGGTAATTGATGCCTCGATAGACCGAAGGGATCCCCACGATGGCGATGGAAAAGACATTCGACGCGGCCGAGGCCGAGGCCCGCATCACCAAGGCCTGGGAAGAGGCCGGCGCCTTCAAGGCGGGCGCCAACCGTTCGCGTGACGAAAGCTTCACCATCATGATCCCGCCGCCCAACGTCACGGGCGCGCTGCATGTGGGCCATGCGTTCAACAACACGCTCCAGGACATCCTGACCCGCTGGCACCGGATGCGCGGTTTCGACACGCTCTGGCAGCCCGGTCAGGACCATGCGGGCATCGCCACCCAGATGCAGGTGGAAAAGATGCTGGCCGCCACCCAGCAACCCTCGCGCCGCGAACTGGGCCGCGAGGAATTCCTCAAGAAGGTCTGGGAGTGGAAGGGCCAGTACGGCGGTACCATCGTCGAACAGTTGAAGCGCCTCGGCGCCTCCTGCGACTGGTCGCGCAATGCCTTCACCATGGCGGGCGCCGCCGGCGACCCGCGCACCGGCCATGAAAATTCGCCGAATTTTCATGATGCGGTGATCAAGGTCTTTGTCGACATGTACAACAAGGGCCTGATCTATCGCGGCAAGCGGCTGGTCAACTGGGACCCGCATTTCGAGACCGCGATCTCGGACCTCGAGGTCGAGAATATCGAGGTCGCGGGCCATATGTGGCATTTCAAATATCCGCTCGCGGGTGGCGCCACCTATACCTATGTGGAAAAGGACGAAGACGGCAACATCGTGCTCGAGGAAGAGCGCGACTATATCTCCATTGCCACCACCCGGCCCGAGACCATGCTGGGCGATGGTGCCGTGGCCGTGCACCCCTCGGACGAACGGTATGCGCCCATCGTGGGCAAACTCTGCGAAATCCCGGTCGGCCCCAAAGAGCACCGCCGCCAGATCCCGATCATCACCGATGAGTACCCGGACAAGAATTTCGGCTCGGGCGCGGTCAAGATCACCGGCGCGCATGACTTCAACGACTATGCGGTGGCCAAGCGCGGCGGCATCCCGCTCTACCGCCTGATGGACACGCGCGGCCAGATGCGCGCCGATGGCGCGCCTTACGCCGCCGAGGCGGGCAAGGCGCAGGACTATGCGCGCGGGCGGGCGTTCACCGAAAACGAGATCGACGTGATCAACCTGGTCCCCGACCACCTGCGCGGCCTCGACCGGTTCGAGGCACGGGCGAAAGTGGTGGACGAAATCACCAGCGAAGGCCTCGCCGTGATGACCGTGGCCTCCGACCCGCGTCTGGGCACCACCGCGTTGAAACCCGGCGCCGAGGGGGCGGATGCCATCGTGCCGCTGGTCGAGGCGAAGCCCATCATGCAGCCCTTCGGTGATCGCTCCAAGGTGGTGATCGAGCCGATGCTGACCGACCAGTGGTTCGTCGACGCCGAAAAGGTCGTGGGCCCCGCGCTGGACGCGGTGCGAGACGGCACGGTCAAGATCATCCCTGAATCGGGCGAAAAGACCTATTACCACTGGCTGGAAAACATCGAGCCCTGGTGCATCTCGCGCCAGCTGTGGTGGGGGCACCAGATCCCGGTCTGGTATGGGCCGAATAGAGATGATCTGGGCGCTTCATATAAAGCGTTTTGTGCCGCAAGCGAGCAGGACGCGCTTTTGCTCGCTCAAAACTACTATGGCGCGAACGTCGAAGTGGATTTTGACTCAGGTCCCGAGGAACTTTCCGGAGGAATTGCCTTCGGAACGATTGAGGGTCCGGGGGGGCAAAAGACACTGCAAAGCGTTTCTCTAACACGCGACCCCGACGTGCTCGACACCTGGTTCTCCTCCGGCCTCTGGCCCATCGGCACGCTGGGCTGGCCCGAGGATACCGACGAGATGCGCCGGTACTTCCCGACCTCGGTCCTGATCACCGGCTTCGATATCCTGTTCTTCTGGGTCGCCCGGATGATGATGATGCAGCTGGCCGTGGTCGATCAGGTGCCGTTCCACACCGTCTATCTGCACCAGCTCGTCCGCGACGAGAAGGGCAAGAAGATGTCCAAGACCACCGGCAATGTCATCGACCCGCTGGAGATCGTCGACGAATTCGGCGCCGACGCATTGCGCTTTACCAACGCCTCGATGGCGGCGATTGGCGGGGTGCTGAAACTGTCGAAAGAGCGGATCACCGGCTATCGCAACTTCACCACCAAGCTGTGGAACGCCATCCGTTTTGCCGAGATGAACGAGGTCTTTACCGACGCCGTGCCGCAGCTGAGCGCCGCCGAGCTGGCGCCCAAGGCCGCCGTCAACCGCTGGATCATCGGCGAAACCGCCCGTGTGCGCGAAGAGGTGGACGCGGCGCTGGACAGCTATCGCTTCAACGACGCGGCCAACGCGCTTTACGCCTTTGTCTGGGGCAAGGTCTGTGACTGGTACGTGGAACTGTCCAAACCGCTGTTGCAGGGCGAAGACACCGAGGCCCAGGCCGAGACCCGCGCCACGATGCGCTGGGTGATGGATCAGTGCCTGGTCCTGCTGCACCCGATCATGCCCTTCATCACCGAAGAGCTTTGGGGGCTGACCGCCGAGCGGGCCAAGATGCTGGTGCATGCCGACTGGCCCACCTACAAGGCCGCCGATCTGGTCGATGACGCCGCTGACCGCGAAATGAACTGGGTGATCTCGGTGATCGAGAACACCCGGTCCGCCCGCGCCCAGATGCGCGTGCCCGCTGGCCTCTATGTCCCTATGATCGTGACGGAAATCGACGATCACGGACAGGCCGCCTGGGACCGGAACGAGGCGCTGATCAAGCGTCTGGCGCGGATCGACAGCCTGACCAAGGCCGATGCGATGCCCAAGGGCTGCATCTCGATCGCCGCCCCCGGCGCGGCCTTTGGCCTGCCGCTGGCCGAGATCATCGACATCGGCGCCGAAAAGGACCGGCTGGAAAAGGCCAAGGGCAAGCTGGCCAAGGAGCTGGGCGGCCTGCGCGGACGTCTCAACAACCCCAAATTCGTGGAATCTGCTCCCGACGAGGTGGTTGAAGAGGCGCGCGAGAACCTTGCCGCCCGCGAAGAGGAAGAGGCGCGGCTGAACGAGGCGCTGGCGCGGCTGGCCGAACTCGGCTGATCCTGTCTCGGTGCCACAAGTGGCCATGAATACCCCCATCGGTGTCGCCACCGGTGGGGGTTTTTGTTATGCTGCCCGCATGCTGAACACATTGCGCAGCCTGATCGAACGCCAGATCCTCAAGGCCCGGGCCGAGGGCAAGCTCTCGGGTCTTGAGGGCGAGGGCAAACCCCTGCCCGACCGCAGCCAGGAGGCCTTGAGCGACCCGGCTGTTGCGGCCGGTTTCCGGATCATGGCGCAGGCCGGTGTGATCCCCGAGGAGTTCTCTGTGAAAAAGCAGCTCGATGACGCACGCGCGGCCTTTGCCCAGCTGAGCGACCCGGCAGAGCGCAAAGCGGCCATGGCACGGATCGCCGATCTCGAGATGCGCTACAACATGGCGCGTGACGCACGGCGCGCCTTTCTGAAATAGGATCACGCAAGTCGGAGTTATCCATGTATGATCGTCCGCAAGGGTGTAGGGCACTCAACGGGGGATCGGATCATGGAGCGTCGTCTCTGCGCCATTCTGGCCGCCGACATGGCAGGCTACAGCCGCCTGATGGAGCGCAACGAAACAGATGTTCTGAACCGTCAAAAGCTCTATCGGCGCGAGCTGATCGACCCGGCCATCGCGCAGGCCGGCGGCCAGATCGTCAAGACCACTGGCGACGGCATGCTGGCGCGCTTCGATACCGCGCAGGCAGCGTTGCGCTGCGCCCTGGAGATCCAACAGGCGATGCAGCAGCGCGAGGAGGATACCCCCCGTAAGGAGCGCATCCAGTATCGTATCGGTATCAACATCGGCGATATCGTCCTGGAAGACGGGGATATATTCGGCGACGCGGTCAATGTCGCCGCCCGGCTGGAAGCGATTTCCGAACCCGGCGCGATCTGCGTCTCGGATATCGTGCACCAGATAACCCAGGACCGTGTATCGGAGCCGTTCACCGATCTCGGCCTGCAAAAGGTCAAGAACATCACCCGCCCGATCCGGGTCTGGCAATGGGTGCCCGATGCCGACCGGGACCAGAGCCACGACCCGCAGCCCTCTCATGTCCAGCATGTCTCGTTCTGTATCGCAGGGGACGGCACGCAACTCGCCTGGGCCCGGGTCGGCAAGGGCCCAAGCGTCCTCAAGGCGCCGAACTGGCTCAACCATCTCGATTATGAATGGCGCAGCCCGCTCTGGGGGCCATTCCTGGAACAGATGTCACAGCGCTGCGATCTTGTCCGCTTCGATCAGCGCGGCAACGGGCTGTCGGACCGGGACCCTCACGAGATTTCCGAGGATGCGATGATCTCGGACATGCGCAGCATCGTCCAGGCGGCCGGACTGGACCGTTTCCTGTTGTTCGGCATTTCGCAAGGCTGCGCCTTTTCGGTCCGCTATGCCGCCGAAAACCCGGACAAGGTCGCGGGCCTGATCCTTGTCTCCGGCTATCTTCGCGGCTCGCTCAAACGCGGCTCGCCCGAGCAAGCGGCGATATCCGAGGCGACCAATGTCCTGATCCGCGAGGGTTGGGGCTCACCCAACCCGGCTTATCGGCACCTGTTCACCGAAAGCATGATGCCCGATGCCACCGAAGCGCAGAAAGCGGTCTTTGACGAATTGCAGCGCGTCTCGTGCTCGCCCGAGGTGGCAGCCCGGATCAACACGATGAACGCCACTGTCGATGTTTCGGGGTTTGCACCCCGCATCCGGGTACCGACGCTGGTGCTGCATTCCGAGGGAGACCGCCGCGTGCCTGTCGCCGAGGGGCGCCGGATGGCGGCAATGATCCCCGGCGCGCGCTTTGTCACCCTGCCCGGAAACAACCATGCGCTCATCGATAACTCACCCGCGTTGGACCTGTTCCTTTCAGAATTCTCGTCGTTTCTGGCAGAGATTGTCGAAAGCTGAGACAGAAGACTGGCGGATATCATCGCCACATCGCTCATAGTGAGCCTGCACACTTGCAGATCGCAACCGATGAGAACGGCCCATATTTTGAAGCTCAGCCCAATTCCTGAAAGGAATTGCTACAAATCCTCGGCGAGGATTTGTCTTCAGACTTTCGTGAAAGTCTGAGCCCGCTACTTGAAGACCGGTGCGCGCCCCTGCATCTGGGCGGCGATCACTTCCATCTGATCCGGCTTGCCGATCAGCTGCGCCTGTTCCTGCGATTCCGCCAGCAATACCTCTTCTCGGCTCATGGCTTCGGCCTGATCGATCAGACGCTTGGCCGAACGGATGGCCGAGGGGCTTTTGCCCGCGATCTCTTGCGCCAGCGCTGTGGCCTCGGCCAGTGGATCGTCGGCCAGGTCGGTCACCAGCCCCCATTCAGCGGCCTTTTCGGCACCGATCGGGCGGGCAGTATAGGTCAGCAGGCGCAGCACATCCGAGCGCACCAGCTGCGGCAGCAGCACCATGCCCCCCATATCCGGGATCAGGCCCCATTTCATTTCCAGCACCGACAGGCGAGTATCGGGGGCGGCGATGCGGATATCGGCGCCCAGGGCGATCTGCAAACCACCGCCGTAAACCGCGCCATGCAGCGCCGCGATTACCGGTACCGGCACCCGGCGCCAGACCATCGCCACCTCCTGGAAATCGTTGGTGTCGCCATGGCTGCGCGGCATCAGCATCTCGACCGGGTCTTGCCCGGCAAAGGCCGCGAAATTCGCCACATCAAGCCCCGCGCAGAAGCTTTTGCCCTCGCCCGACAGCACCACCGCACGCGCATCCGAGGCCGCAACCTCTTGTCCCGCCGCGATAATTGCCTGAAACATCGCCTGATCCAGCGCATTCATCTTGTCTCCCCGGGTCAGGGTGACAAATGCGACATGGTCCTTGTATTCGACGGATACGCGCGCCATCGGGGCCTCCATTCCTGTTTCGCAACAGACTGCCCGCTCTCGCTCCGTCACGCCAGCCCGACGTGGGGGCAGATCAGCGAAGGTCGGCCGAGTCCATGCGGGCAAAACCGGGGCTGTCGAGCGTCATGACATAGAACCGCGCGCCCACCTGCTTGCCGCCGGTGGTGATGCCCAGCCGGCCATCCGGGTCCTGCACCGTGCGCAGGATGCGCCCCGTGCCGTCGAACTGGATCAGCATGCCGCGATGGATCGGCGCGGGCCGCACCTTGGGGCCAAGCCGCCAGACCACCTTGCGCAGGAAGGGATAGGGCATCAGCGCCTCGGCGGGCACCCGCGGGCTGGCGAAGGCCAGCCAATAAGTGCCGTCGCCCTGCGCCTCGATGTTGTCGGGATAGCCCGGCAGGTTGTCGAGGAAAACCTCGCTCTGGCCCGCCTTGTCTCCCGTCAGCCACAGCCGGTGCACGCGTGCGCGCCCGGTCTCGTTGATCAGCAGGAAATCCTCGTCCGGCGACAGGGCAACACCGTTGGTATAGACGAAACCAGTCGCGATCTTCTCGACCCTGCCATCGGGGGTGCGCCGGGCGACATAGCCGGTATCGGACTGCTCCCAGACAGTCATGACCGAGGTGGGCTTGGTCCCGCCCAGCGTCCTGGGGTCGAACCGGTCGGTCGAGTTCGAGAAATAGATGGTGCCATCGCGCCCCAGATCCAGCTGGTTGGCATAGATCACCGGCGCGCCGTCGATCTGATCGACCACGGTCTCGACCTCGCCGGGCGCGGTCCAGCGCAGGATGCCCCGGAAACTGTCAGCGATGTAAAGCGCGCCATCCGGACCCGCCTTGAGGCCCAGCGGACGCCCGCCCAGCCGGTCGACCAGCTGTGGCACAGCGCCGTCGATGCGATAGAGATTGCCCGCCAGCGAGGTCGTATAGACCGTGCCGTCGGGCATCACGGCCAGATCCTCGGGGCCGATTTCACCATCGGGCAGGGTCACGAACTCGGCGCGGTCGAGCACCCGATTCTCGGCAAAATCGCCGGTAAATCCGGGGGTCTCGGGCGGGTGATAGGCCACTGGCGCCACCGGGATCGGCCAGAACAGAAGATAGCCAAACAGGGCAAGCAACAGGATCAGGACATAACGCATGGGCACCTCTGTGTTTTCGCGCGCACCATGCGAGGCGAGCGCGCCAAAGGCAAGTCTTGCCCGGCGCCCCGCCTTGCGCTTATGTGGCGCGCATGACCGGACCACGCTATACCCCGCTTGCCCAATCGCTGCCCGCCACCGTGCCCTTTGTCGGCCCCGAGACGCAGGAGCGTCAGCGCGGCGCGCCCTTTGCCGCGCGGCTGGGCGCGAACGAGAATATCTTTGGCCCCTCGCCCCGCGCCATCGAAGCGATGCAGCGTGCGGCGGCTGAAATCTGGATGTATGGCGACCCGGAAAACCACGACCTGCGCGCCGCACTGGCGACGCATCACGGGGTGCGCCCCGAGAATATCGTGGTGGGCGAAGGCATCGACGGGCTGTTGGGCTATCTGGTGCGTCTGATGGTGGGTCCGGGCGATGCGGTGGTCACCTCCGAAGGGGCCTATCCCACCTTCAACTATCACGTGGCGGGCTTTGGCGGGGTGCTGCACAAGGTGCCCTATGCGGGCGATCACGAGGATCCGCAGGCACTGTTCGCCAAGGCGGCTGAGGTGGGGGCCAAGCTGGTCTACCTTGCCAATCCCGACAACCCGATGGGCAGCTGGCTGACGGGCGCCGATATCGTGGCCGCGATGCAGGCGCTGCCCGAAGATACGCTGTTGGTGCTGGACGAGGCCTATGTGGAATGCGCGCCCGAATGCACCGCCGTTCAGGTGGATCTGGATGATCCGCGCCTGATCCGCATGCGCACCTTCTCCAAGGCCTATGGCATGGCGGGAGCACGGGTGGGCTATGCGCTTGGCGCGCCGGAGCTGATCGCCGCCTTCAACAAGGTACGCAATCATTTCGGCATGAACCGCGCAGCCCAGGCCGGGGCACTGGCGGCGCTGGCCGATGGTGGCTGGCTGACCCATGTGCAGGAACAGATCGCAGCCGCGCGCACCCGTCTGGGTGAAATCGCGCGCGAGAACGGGCTGACACCACTGCCCTCGGCCACCAATTTCGTGACCATCGACTGCGGCAGTGACGGCAACTTTGCAAAGTGCGTGCTGGATAACCTGGTTTCATCGGGCATTTTTGTGCGGATGCCCTTTGCCGAGCCGCAAAATCGCTGCATCCGGGTCAGCTGCGGACCCAAGGCCGATCTGGACGCCTTTGCCGCTGCCCTGCCCGGCGCCCTGGCGGCGGCGCGGAGCTGATCGCAACGGATTTACCTGACTTTTTGCCGGTATGGCCTAAAATGCGGATGATGGATGATCGCCGCATCGGGCGCGCGCCCGACTATACCGTCCCGGCCCTGGTGATGCTGGGGGTGAACCTGACCTGGATCCTGGTGCTGGTCTGGGCGCTTTGGGGGTTTGCCGCCGCATTGCTGCTGGCGGCACTCGTTCACCATGTCATCACCCGGCTTGCAACGCGGGCACGCTGAGCCGCACTCAGCCCGCCGCGAGGACCTCGGCCGCGGCCTCCAGGGCGCCTTTACCACAAGGCACATCCAGCGCGCGCAGCCCCGCCTCGACCCCGCCAAGCAGGCCCATCACCATCTGCCCGTTCAGATGCCCCATATGACCCAGGCGGAAGAACTTGTCATAGGCCGGGTCACCCGGCGCGGCCATGCCCAACCCGATGCCCAGCGTCAGGCCCAGATTGGTCTCGGTCCATTGGCGCAGCGCCGTGCCCTTGCCGCTGTCCAGCCGCAAGGCAGTCACCGCATGGCTGCGATGGGCCGGGTCGGCAACGTTCAGAACCAGATCGCCCCCCTCGGCCCAGACCGAACAGGCAGCCCAGATCGCCCGCGCCAGCACCGCGTGACGGGCCCAGACATGTTCGATCCCCTCGGCGTGGATCATGTCGAGCGCGGTGCGCAGCCCATAGAGATGATGCGTCGGCGCGGTGCCATCGAAATACTGGTAGAAATCGGTTGGGTTGGCGCGCGGCACCCAGTCCCAATAGCGCGAAACGCGTGGCATGGATGCCCGTTTTGCCGCCGCCCTTTCATTGAAGAAGACAAAACCCACCCCCGGAGGCACCATCAGCCCCTTTTGGCTGGCGGTGACCGTCACATCAACGCCCCAGCCATCCATCTCGAACACGTCGCACCCCAGCGAGGCGATGCAATCGGCCATCAGCAAAGCAGGATGTCCCAGCGCATCGAGAACCGCGCGCAGCCCGGCGATGTCATTGCGGATCGAGCTCGAGGTATCCACATGCACCGCCAGCACCGCCTTGATCCGGTGCGCCGTATCTGCCTTGAGCGCCTCGGCGATCCGATCCATGTCCCAGGGCGCGGATTTGCCAAAGTCGATGACCTGGCATTCGGCGCCCAGCCCCTCGGCCATCTCGGCCCAACCATGCGCGAACCGCCCCGAAGCCGGCACCAGCACCACCTCGCCCGGCGCGATCACGTTGGACAGTGCCGCCTCCCAGGCGCCATGACCGTTGCAGATATAGATGGTCGCGTGATGGGCCGTCCGTACCACCCGGCGCAGATCGGCCATCAGACCGGGCATCATGTCGACCAACTCGCCGGCATAGATATTGGGCGCCGCGCGATGCATGGCGCGCAGCACCGCGTCCGGCATCACCGAAGGCCCCGGAATCGCCAGATAGCCGCGCCCCTGCGCCAGAGAGATATTGCCTGTCATGGGTTTACCCGTTTCGTGAAGTCGCGCACAGCCTAGCCCGCGCCCGGGCGGCGTCAATCCGTGCCGCGACCTCGGTCTCGGAGAATCTGCATCCATGTCTTCACAAGCCCGAGACCGCCCCGAACACTTGCACCCTGCCCGCCACCTGCTTAAATGGGCCGGTCATGGTTTCTATCCTGCCCCCTCTCCCCCACATGAAGGCCGAAAGATGAGCGCTAAACCGATGTCCTCGCGCGAGCTGGTGGGCTGGCTCTGGCAGAATTATCTAAAAAGCCGGATGGGCCTCTTGGGCGTGGCCTTTCTGTTCATGCTGCTCGAAGGTTCGATGGTCGGCGCGATCAGCTACATGATGCAGCCGATGTTCGACGAGATCTTCGTCAACGGCAATGGCGATGCGCTGGTCTGGGTCAGCCTCGCCTTTCTGGTGATCTTCTCGCTGCGGGGCATGGCCAGCGTCGGGCAAAAGGTGCTGCTGGCGCGCATCTCGCAGGAAACCGCCGCTCATCTGCGCTTCGACCTGCTCAAACGGCTGATCCAGCAGGATACCGCCTTTCACCAGACCCATCCGCCCGGCTTCCTGATCCAGCGGGTGCAGGTGGATGTTGGCTCGGTCAATCAGGTCTGGCAGGTGATCATCACCGGCGCGGGCAAGGACCTGGTCTCGCTGGTGGTGCTGATCGGGGTGGCGATCAATGTCGATCTGATCTGGACGCTGGTCATGCTGGTGGGCGTGCCGATCGCGTTTCTGCCGATTGCGGCGGCACAACGATATGTGCGCAAGAAGGCCGCAATGGCGCGCGACCAGGGCGCGACGCTGGCGACCCGGCTGGACGAGATTTTCCACGGCATCGTGCCGATCAAGCTGAACGCGCTGGAGCGCTATCAGCTGGACCGGTTCGACGGCCATATGAAGACCTATGTCCGCTCCGAGGTGCGCGCCTCGTTCGGGACCGCCTCGATCACCGGTTTGGTGGATGTGATGGCGGGCCTGGGTTTCATGGGCGTGCTGCTTTATGGCGGCGCCGAGATCATCGCCGGGGAAAAGAGCGTTGGTCAGTTCATGAGCTTCTTCACCGCCATCGGGCTCAGCTTTGACCCGATGCGGCGACTGGCCTCGATCTCGGGCACCTGGCAGGCGGCGGCGGCGGCGCTGGAGCGGATCAAGGATCTGCTCGACGCGCCGATCCTGCTGCTGTCGCCGCCCAAACCGGTGGCCGCACCCTCGGGCCTGCCGGCGATCCGGCTTCAGGATGTCTCGCTCTCCTATGGCGACGCGCAGGTGCTGCGCAACCTGTCGCTGACGGCCGAGGCCGGCAAGACCACCGCGCTTGTGGGCGCATCGGGGGCGGGAAAATCGACCATTTTCAACCTGCTCACCCGGCTCGTCGACCCGCAATCGGGCGCCGTCACCGTGGGCGACGTTGCGGTCGAGAAGATGTCGCTCGAAAAACTGCGCAGTCTGTTCTCGGTGGTCACGCAAGAGGCGCTTCTGTTCGACGAAACCCTGCGCGAAAACATCCTGCTGGGGCGCACCGATGTCAGCGAGGCACGGCTGCAAGAGGTGCTGGATGCCGCCCATGTGTCGGATTTCCTGCCCAAGCTGGAACATGGGCTCGAAACTTTGGTGGGGCCGCGCGGCTCGGCCCTGTCGGGCGGACAGCGGCAACGGGTGGTGATCGCGCGCGCCCTGCTGCGCGACACGCCGATCCTGCTGCTGGACGAAGCGACCTCGGCGCTCGACGCGCAATCGGAAAAGGTGGTGCAGGCCGCGCTCGATCAACTGTCGGGCGGGCGCACGACCCTGGTCATCGCGCACCGGCTGTCGACCATCCGCAACGCCGACAAGATCGTGGTGATGGAGCGCGGCGAAGTGGTGGATCAGGGCAGCCATGAAGAGTTGCTGGCTCGCGGCGGCATCTATGCCGATCTTTACCGGCTGCAATTCGAAGGCGGCAAGGAACTGGTGGACCCGGTCGGCGTTGCTGCCCAGGAACGCCCCGGCACCGAAGAACCGCAACGCGCCTCGGCCTGGTACCGGCGGCTGATGTCACGCATCCTGGGCTAAGCGCCCCGCTCTTCTTCTGTTCCGAAATACCTCGGGGGAGTCGCGCCTGCGCGACGGGGGCAGCGCCCCCGCCCCGCCTAGCCCCGGCGCAGCGCCGCGGCGTCTCGCGCGAGCGCTTCGATCCCGGCCCAGTCGCCAGCCGCCACCAGATCCTTTGGCGCCACCCAGCTGCCCCCGGCACAGACCACATTGGGCAGGCTCAGATAGCTCTCGGCATTCTGCGGCGACACACCGCCGGTGGGGCAGAACGCGATCTGCGGCAAGGGCGCCCCGATCGCCTTCAGCGCGGGCGCGCCGCCCGAGGCCTCGGCGGGAAAGAACTTGAGCATGTCATAGCCCCGCTCCAAGAGGCGCATCGCCTCGCTGGCGGTGGCGGCACCCGGCAACAGCGGTAGGCCCTCTTCTTCGCAAGCAGCCAGCAACCTGTCGGTGGCTCCGGGCGACACCCCGAACCGGGCACCGGCGGCCTTGGCGGCGCGCACGTCTTCCGGGGTAATCAGCGTCCCGGCGCCGACCACACTGCCAGGCACCTCGGACATGATGCGGATCGCCTCGAGCGCCGCCGGGGTGCGCAGGGTCACCTCCAGCGCGGGCAGACCACCGGCGACCAGCGCCTCGGCCAGCGGGCGGGCATGGGCTGCATCGTCGATCACCAGAACAGGAACGATGGGCGCCATCTCGCAGATGGCGCGGGTGTCGCGGGATGTCATTGTTTATCCTCCAAAAACGCTGGCGCCGGTATCGGCCGAACCGACCACGGCGCGAAACGCGGCAAACAGGTCGCGCCCGGTGCCGAACTGATTGCCCGACAGGTCCGCGGTGGCCGGTGCGCGCGCCAGCACGCCCTCGGTCAGGATATCGAGCACACCCGCCTCGGCATCGACCCGCAACAGGTCGCCGTCGCGCAGCCGCGCGATCGGCCCACCCTCCAGCGCCTCGGGCACCACGTGGATCGCTGCCGGAACCTTGCCCGAGGCCCCCGACATGCGCCCGTCGGTCACCAGCGCCACCTTTTGCCCGCGCCCTTGCAGGATCGACAGGATCGGCGTCAGCGAGTGCAACTCGGGCATACCGTTGGCCTTGGGCCCCTGAAAGCGGACCACCACCACCATGTCGCCGGTCAGTTCGCCCGCCTTGAAGGCGGCCTTGACCTCGTTCTGGTCATGAAACACGCGCACAGGCGCCTCGACCACCCGGTGTTCCGGCGCCACTGCCGAGACTTTCATCACCGCCGTGCCCAGCGACCCCGAAAGCCGCGACAGCCCGCCGCTGGCCTGGAACGGGTCCGAGGCCGGGCGCAGGATCTTGTCGTTGAGACTGGTCTCGGTCCCGGCCTCCCAACTCAGCACGTCGCCGCGCAGCTTTGGTTCGCGGGTATAGAGCTCCAGCCCCCGGCCCGCCACGGTCAACGTGTCGGGATGCAGGAACCCGGCCTCGAGCAGGGTGTGGATGGTATAGCCAAGCCCCCCCGCCGCGTGGAAATGGTTCACATCGGCCAGCCCGTTGGGATAAACCCGCGCGACCAGCGGCACCACCGCCGAAATCTCTGCAAAGTCCTGCCAGTCGAGCAGGATGCCCCCTGCCCGCGCCATGGCAACCAGATGAATGAGCAGGTTGGTCGAGCCGCCGGTCGCCATCAGCCCGACAATCCCATTCACATAGGCGCGTTCATCCAGCACATGCCCCAC
This sequence comes from Ruegeria pomeroyi DSS-3, assembly GCF_000011965.2. Classification (NCBI taxonomy): domain Bacteria; kingdom Pseudomonadati; phylum Pseudomonadota; class Alphaproteobacteria; order Rhodobacterales; family Roseobacteraceae; genus Ruegeria; species Ruegeria pomeroyi. The sequence goes on from NC_003911.12 coordinate 3,238,079, forward strand.
CGGAGTATAGTTGTCGCCCAGCGCCGAGAGGCTCAGCGACCGGCGCGCCGCCTCGGCGGTCAGCGCCTCGCGCAGGCCGGTGCCCGGCGGCACGAAACTGGCGCCCGGCAGGTGCAGGCCCATGAACTCCATCAGCATCTGATTGGTGTTGGCAGTGCCGTAAAAGGTGCAGGTGCCCGGCCCGTGATAGGCTGCCATCTCGGCGGCCATCAGCGCGGCATGCCCCACCTCGCCGGCGGCAAAGCGTTGCCGCACCTTGGCCTTTTCATCATTGGGCAGGCCGCTGGTCATCGGCCCGGCCGGCACGAAGACCGCCGGCAGGTGGCCAAAGCTCTGTGCCGCGATCACCAGCCCCGGCACGATCTTGTCGCAGACGCCCAGGAACACCGCCGCATCAAAGGTATTGTGGCTGAGCGCTACCCCCGCCGCCATGGCGATCACGTCGCGCGAGAACAGCGACAGTTCCATGCCAGCCGCGCCCTGGGTGACGCCGTCGCACATGGCCGGAACCCCGCCTGCCACCTGCGCCGTGCCGCCGACAGAACGGGCCGCCTGTCGCAATACATCCGGGTAGCGCTCGAACGGCTGATGCGCCGAAAGCATGTCGTTATAGCTGGTGACGATGCCCAGATGCCCGGTCGAACCGGTGGCCAGCGCCTGTTGATCCGCCCCCGCCCCGGCATAGGCATGCGCCTGTCCCGAACAGCTGAGATGCGCCCGCGCCGGGCCCTGGTCGCGGGCCTCATCGATCCGCGCCAGATAAGGCCCGCGCGTCGCGGCGCTGCGCGTGACGATCCGAGCCGTTACCTGCGCTATGGTCGCATGTACCATGGTCATCCTCCGATCTGCCGCCAGCGGCGGCCGTCACGATGCAGCAGCATCAGTGCCTCTTCCGGTCCCGAACTGCCCTGATCATAAGGATAGGGCCGGTCGCGGTTCTTTTCCCATTCGGCGATGATCGGATCAACCCAGGCCCAGGCGGCCTCGGCCTCGTCTCCGCGCATGAACAGGGTCTGGTCGCCCCGGATCACATCCATCACCAGCCGCTCATAGGCATCCTGAGGCCGGACATCGCCGCCCAGCGCCTCGGCAAAGCTCATGTCCAGCGGCACCTCGGCCAGCCGGAAGCCGCCCGGGCCCGGATCCTTGATCGTGGTGCGCAGGGTGATGCCCTCGTCCGGTTGCAGCCGGATAATCAGCTTGTTGCCATGGATCGGTCCCACATTGGGAAAGATCGAATGTGGCGGATCGCGGAACTGCACCACGATTTCCGACACCCGCGCCCGCAGCCTCTTGCCCGTACGCAGATAGAACGGCACCCCGGCCCAGCGCCAGTTGGCCACGTGAACCTTGAGCGCGATGAAGCTTTCGGTACGGCTCTGGGCGTCACCCACATGATCCAGATAACCATCGCCACCCTTGTCGGCGCGATACTGTCCCCGGGCGATGTCGCCGGGCGGAACCGGGTCAAGCGCCTCGATCACCTTGACCTTTTCGTCGCGCACCGCGTTCGGAGTGAATTTCGATGGTGGCTCCATCGCGGTCAGACAAAGGAGCTGCACCAGATGGTTCTGAACCATGTCCCGCATGGCGCCGGACTGGTCGTAATAGGCCTCGCGCCCCTCGATCCCCAGGCTTTCGGCCACGGTAATCTGCACGTGGTCGATATGGGTCGCGTTCCACAGCGGTTCGAACAGCGAATTGGCAAAGCGCAGCGCCATCAGGTTCTGCACCGTCTCCTTGCCCAGATAATGGTCGATCCGATAGATCTGGTGCTCTTCGAAACAGGCGCGCAGACCGGCATTCAGGGCGCGTGCGGTTTCCAGATCGCGGCCAAAGGGTTTTTCGACCACGATCCGCGCCTCGGGCGTGGCCATGCCGTGGCAGTCCAGCTGGCGGGCTATACCGGCAAACAGCGACGGTCCGACCGACAGGTAAAAGGCGCGCACCACATCCGGGCGCAACATTGCGGCCAGCGCCTGCCAGCCCGCGTCTCCGCGTGCATCCACCGCGACATAGTCAAGCTTTAGCAGGAACCGCTCCAGCACCGCAGCACGGGTCGGGGTTTCGGGCGTGAACTCCTCGATCGCCTGACGCACGTCAGCGCGGAAGGCCTCGGTGCTCAACTCAGTCCGGGCCGAGCCGATGATCCGCGCCTCTTCCGGCATCTGCCCAACCTCGTAGCGATGGAAGAGGCCCGGCAAAATCTTGCGGCGAGCCAGATCGCCGGTGGCCCCGAACAGGACCAGATCGAAAGCGTTGACCGGAATGACGCGCGATACCATGCTGTCTCCTTTGGAGCGGCAGGCTTGCCCGAGTTACCCTGTCGGCAATGTTACCGCTAACATGTTCTACGTTCTCTTTACGGATACCCAGCAAAATAGCAAGCCCATTGGCGCGCAAAACCGTTTTCTGTCGTCGCGCTCGCTAGCAGTCTATGACGAAACCCGGCGCGAACGCCATCAGAACAGCTTGTGGATTTCTGTCCGTGAGCCATGGACGAAAAATCAGAGGTATTATTTGAAATCAAATAGATAATGCCAAGAAAGCTCTTCGAGCCGATTGTGAATAACTTGGTGCATAACTGAGATTTTTGGTGCCACTTCAAAAGTTTGCCGAGGCACTTTTGTCCAAATCATCAAATACCCTTGTTACCTTCTGAGATCTTTGCGGATTCTCCCCTTGTTTCTCAGGGTCAAATGCTTCCAAACCAAGCCATCGGTAAGCGCCCCCGTGCCAGGGCAGCTCTGGGGGTGCCGCGACCGCGTATCTGAGCTGTGAGGCGTTTTGGGGCAGAAATGTACTTAGATCGTAATTCATCAAAAAAATTGAATTCTTTGAGGGCAAATTAGCCAGCTTGAACGTATTTCATCTATCGAATCTGGTGCTTCGTCCACGGCAAATATCCCCATCGCCTCCCAAAAAGCCGATCTCAAGGCCTTTCCACAAGACTGCAACAGTTTGGGTTAACAAACTGAAAAGATGCACAGACCCGCACAACGCCCTCGGGCGCTGAATCCTGCATGACATCAGATCTAGATGGTCAGGAAATCAGGGACGCTGGCTCAGCCAGTCCATCACCGCCGGGCGCACCGATTGTACACCGCGATGGCGAGCGTCGGTGATGATCTTGCGAAGCTCACCCAGATCCGTGCGCAAAAGCAAGCTCTTGACCGGCCCAATTGAAGCGGGGCGCATCGACAGGGTGCGGATACCCATCGCCGCCAGACAGATCGCCTCGATCGGGCGCCCGGCATCCTCGCCACAAAAGCTGAGCGGCGTCCCGGAGATGCCACAACGCTCGACAATCCGCTCGATCAGGCTGAGAAAACTGCTGTTGAGGGTGTCATAGCGCCGGCGCACCCGCTCGTTCTCGCGGTCGGCGGCAAAGAAGAACTGTTTCAGATCGTTGCCGCCGATCGAGAGAAAGCCGACATCGTCAAAGAATTTCTGCGGCGCAAAGGCCAGCGAGGGCGTCTCGAGCATGGCGCCGATTTCCAGCGTCTCAGGGAGCGGATGCCCCAGCACCTTTTCGCGCGCGATTGTCTTGTCCACCTCGGCGCGCGCGGCGTGATATTCCTCGGCCTGGGCAACAAAGGGGAACATGATCGTCAGCGCGCGCCCGTTGGCGGCCCGGATCAGCGCCTGCAACTGCATCCGCATCACCCCGGGCTTGTCCAGCCCCACCCGGATGGCACGCCAGCCCAGCGCGGGGTTCGGCTCGTCCGTGGGCTTCATATAGGGCAGCACCTTGTCCGACCCGATATCGAGCGTACGGAACACCACGCGCTTGCCCTTGGCTGCGTCCAGCACGCGGGAGTAAAGCGCGACCAGCTCCGAGCGTTTCGGCATCTGGTTGCGCACCAGGAATTGCAACTCGGTCCGAAACAGCCCCACCCCCTCGGCGCCCGAGCTTTCGAGCGAGGGCAGATCGGCCATCAGGCCGGCATTCATCACCAGATTGATACGCTGGCCGTCCTGGGTGACGGCGGGGGTTTCCCGGATGGAGGCATAGCGCGCCTGCGCATCAGCCTGCATCGCGATCTTGTCGCGAAAGGCCGCGACTACGCTGTCCTCGGGGCGCAGATGCACCACGCCCTGATCGCCATCAACCAGGATCTGATCGCCGTTCAGCGCCTCGGTGGTGATCCGCTCGGCATGCACCACCAGCGGGATCGCCAGCGCCCGCGCCACGATGGCTGCATGGCTACCGACCGAGCCCTCTTCGAGCACGACCCCCTTGAGAGAACGGCCATATTCCAGCAGATCGCCCGGACCGATATTGCGCGCCACCAGGATCGGATCGGGCGGCAGTTCGGCGCCCGTCTGCTTGCCCTGACCGGTCAGGATGCGCAGCAGGCGGTTCGACAGGTCATCCAGATCGGCCAACCGCTCGCGCAGATAGGAATCCTGCACCTGCCCCATGCGGGCACGGGCAAGGGACTGTTCCTTTTCAACCGCTGCTTCGGCGCTGAGGCCCCGGGCGATGTCCTCTTCCATCCGGCGCATCCAGCCCTTGGAATTGGCGAACATTCGGTAGGCTTCGAGAACCTGCAACTGTTCCTTGTCGCCGTTCTGCGACATCTCTAGCATCTTGTCGACGCCGACGCGCAGCTCGTCCACCGCCTCGTTCAGGCGTTCCAGCTCGCGTTGCGGATCATCGGCGATCGGATTGGTGATCACCACCCGCGGCTCGTGCAGCCAGACATGGCCCGCGGCGGCGCCTTCCTGGCCGGTACTGCCCCGGAACAGCGCCGATTTCTGGTGCAGCGGCGACAGCGCCGCCCCCTCGCCGACAAAGGCGCCCAATTCGGCCATCTCGGCCAGCACCATGGCCACCACTTCCAGCGCATAGACCTCGTCGGCCGAAAACTCGCGTGCGTCACGCGACTGTACGACCAGCACGCCCAGCTTCTCTCCCAGGCGCTGCACCGGAATGCCCAGAAAGGAGGAATACCGTTCTTCCCCCGTTTCAGGCATGTAGCGGAATCCCTTGGCCGCGGGCGCATTGGGGGTGTTGACCACCTTGCCCGACTTGGCGACGCGGCCGACCAGCCCCTCGCCCAGCCGCATCCGGGTCTGGTGCACCGACTCAGGCTTCAACCCTTCGGTGGCACAGAGTTCCAGCGTGTCGGTATCGCGAAACAGGTAGATCGAGCAGACCTCGGTCCCCATACTGTCGGCGATCAGATGCGTGATACGGTCCAGACGGGCCTGTCCGGCCTCGTCCGTCGCCATCGCTTCGCGCAGCCGCCCCAGCAGCTTGCGGGATTCGCTTTCGGTTCCGTCCGCCATGGGCCCTCATGCCGTTGCAGGGTCAGGCGCGCCCGGTTCCGGTTGGATCAGGCCGCCTTGTCCAGTTCAAACGCATCATGCAGCGCCTGCACCGCAAGTTCCATGTATTTCCGGTCAATCAGAACGGAAATCTTTATCTCAGAGGTTGTAATCACCTTGATGTTGATCCCCTCATCCGAGAGTATCTTGAACATCTTGGCGGCCACGCCCGACTGGCTGCGCATGCCGATACCGACGACCGAGACTTTGCAGACGTCATAATCGACCAGCAGGTCCTCGAATTCCAGCTCGCCAGCGTCCTTGACCGCGTTCATCGCTTTTTCCGCGCGCGCCACCTGATCTGTCGGGCACGAGAAGGTCATGTCGGTGATGCCTTCCTCGGACACGTTCTGCACGATCATGTCCACGTTCACGCCACCCTCGCTGAGCGCGTTGAAGATGGTGGCCGCAACGCCGGGGCGGTCCTGGACCGAAACAACGGTCATCTTGGCCTCGTCGCGGGAATAGGCAACGCCGGAGACTACATTGGATTCCATGATTTCCTCCTCATCGACAACCAGCGTACCGGCGGTGTCGGATTGTTCCTCGAAACTGGAGAGGACACGCAGTTTGACCTTGTAGCGCATGGCCAGTTCGACCGAGCGGGTTTGCAGCACCTTGGCCCCCAGCGAGGCCAGTTCGAGCATTTCCTCGAACGAGATCTTTTCCAGCTTGCGCGCCTTGGTGCAGATGCGCGGGTCGGTGGTATAGACGCCGTCCACATCGGTATAGATGTCGCAGCGATCGGCCTCGAAGGCGGCGGCAAAGGCAACGGCGGTGGTGTCCGACCCACCTCGGCCCAGCGTGGTGATACGGCCCTCGGGGCTGACGCCCTGGAACCCGGCGATCACCGCGACCTTCATGCCTTCGGCGAATTTCTGGTTGATGTTATGGGGCGGGATCTCTTCGATCCGGGCCTGGCTGTGGGCGCTGTTGGTCATCAGCGGCACCTGCCAACCCTGCCAGCTGCGCGCCGGGATATCCATCTCTTGCAGGGTCAGCGCCATCAGACCGGCGGTGATGTTCTCGCCCGAGGACACCACAGCATCGTATTCGCGCGCATCAAACAGCGGCGAGGTTTCGTTGACCCAGCCCACCAGCTCGTTGGTCTTGCCAGCCATTGCCGAAACGATGACGATCACGTCATAGCCCTTGGCCACTTCGACGCCGACACGCTTGGCCGCGCGGCGGATACGGTCGAGATTGGCGACCGATGTGCCGCCAAATTTCATCACGAGCGTTGGCATGGGGGCATCGACTCCGCGCCTGTGGAAAATGATCCCGAGCCTCTTATGCGAGGGGGGGTGCAAGAGCAAGAGGGCAAAGCTGCCGCACCCCGTGGCGGGCCCCGTCGAAACTCGGACCACTTTGAGCGTCACGCCGGCAACTGACCCCGGATGTGCTGAGTTGGGGACCCCTTTGGGAACAGAACCCCTTGGACCCGTGCCGCGCCTTGAACAAATGATTGCTTCCTTCACACTGGTGCCGCGAAGGTCAGATCTGGCACGCCGCAGCATGCCAGATGTCCGGCCAAGGTCACCTTTGGGCTGATCCTGCGGACCTAAGAAACAAGCATGTCGCAGATGCTGCGATACATCTGGGGTCGGCTGTAAGACCGAAACAGGCGCGCAGCCAGGTCATTCAAATGCTTAACCCTGAGAACTCAATTGCGAGCCCGTCGAGATATCTTGCTCACCACAAAAGAGCGGGCCCCGGGGAAAATGCCCTGAAGCCCGCGAGAATGCGCGCCTGTTTTAACCGCCAGATGTGTCCGCCGGCTCAGGCTGTTGAAAGGCATTTGCTTCAGGCGTGAGATCTTGCTCGCCTGTTCCCGGTAGGATCTCGAAGCCAAGATCAAACTGAACAAGCATCGCTTTCAACTCGTCAATGATACCGGTGTCTCCGGCAAGTGCGACCTTTCCAGCTGCGATCTGATCCTCGATCGTCGCCATCCCCATCATCACCGGTTCAAGATCGGATCGGTTCAGAACCATCGTCAGGTCAGGGTCATCCGCAAGATAGCCTTGAAGATTGGTCAGAGTTCCATTGGAAAGCTCGATCACGAACTTTTCTCCATTGTCCGGCGTGATCATGTTGATCGTGAACGACCGGTCGCCCGCCTTTGCACTGTCCAGTCGCACGCCAAGGAAATCGAGCCAGAGATAGGTATCCATAGCCCGGACCATGTCCGGCCCGGAGGATTTCGGTGACGCACCGGACGGAATGCCGTTGCGAAGTTCATACGCACCCGCAAGGAACGAATTCCGGACACTGGGGCTTTCCTGCTGGTAACCGATCTGCTCGAAGACGTCCGCGAGAAGATCCTTTGCTTCCTGGTTTTCCGGTTCGGCATAGACCAGCTTGTTCAGAATTTCTTGCGCAAGCTTGTACTTGCCGGAATCGTAAAGGTCCTGGCCACGTGCCATGATCGGACCCGCGCCGCCCATCATCTCGACGAATAACGGCGCAGACTCCGACGGCGACAGCGGAATCAGCGTGGCCGGATTTGCGTCCCAATAGCCAAGATAACGGTTGATCACCGCGCGGCTGTTGTGCTCGACCGACCCGTGATAGCTTCGGGCCGACCACTGTTGTTGCAGGCTTTCGGGCACGCTGTACTCGTTGTGCATCTCGTTGATCGTTACGCCCTGGTTGGCAAGATGAAGCACGCCATTGTTGAGGTTTGCATATGTATCCCTCTGTGCGCGCATGACTTCCTGGATGCGCTCGTTCCCCCACCGCGGCCAGGAGTGGGATGCAAACATGACCTCCGCATCCTGCCCGAACAGATAAAGCGCGGCGTTGATCTGACGTGACCATTCGAGCGCATCCCGGACCAGGGCGCCCCGCAACGTGTAGATATTGTGGATGGTACCGGTGATGTTTTCAGCTGCCCAGAACGCCTTGAAATCCGGGAAGTAGGTATTCATTTCGGCCGGCGCTTCGGTCCCGGGCGTGTTCTGGAACACCATTCGCACGCCGTCGACCGTAAGTTCCTTGATGTCGTCTTCGATGACCACCGTCGGAGCGATCAGCCCCAGATTGCCGGCTGCCGTGTTTTTGCCGATGGACTGATCCACGTGCCCGAACGGGCTACGCGGCAACAGGACGCCATATTGATAGAAAAGGCGCCGGTTCATCGCATTGCCGGCATAGACATTTTCCGCCACCGCGTGATCCATGAAGCCAACCGGTGCGATGATGGGAACGAGGCCCTCGCGCACATCGTCTTCTGCCACCACCCCGCGCACACCGCCGAAATGATCGGCGTGGCTGTGCGAGTAGACCACACCGGTCACTGGCCTTTCACCCAGCGTATCGTTCACGAGCTTGAGGGCGGCCGCCGCGGTCTCCTTCGCAGTCAACGGGTCGAAAACGATCCAGCCGGTGTCACCCTTGACCACGGTGAAGTTGGCAAGGTCGAAGCCGCGCACCTGATAAATGCGGTCAGGCATCACCTCATAGAGGCCATAAGACATGTTCAGAACGGCCTGCCGCTGAAGCGACGGGTGGATCGTGTCGAAATCCTCGCCCTGCAGAAGAAAATCGTAGCTCCCGATGTCCCAGGCCACGTTTCCTTTTTCGGCCATGATCTGGGTAAAATCTGGCTTCGCGATGAACCCCTTTCGGGCTTCCTCAAAGTCGCGCTCATCTTCGAAAGGCAGAGACCCGCGCAACGCCTCGATAATTGCGATTGTTTCCTGTGATGGAGGCTTGCCCTTCGGGTCGAAGTGAGACGCCTCTTGCGACAGCGCCACTGACGCAGACGCTGCTATGACGGCGGTTGCGGTCAAATTGGCCAGTAAGTTTTTCAACGATTGTCCCTCCCAGGCTTTAAGTTCGCGCGCTTCGATTATTCAAAGCATAAAACCGAGGGGTCCTGTATGCTACCTATACCGACGAGTATTCGTTGATTTGCATCAATTCGGATGTCGGCGCTGCTGCAAGCGCCTCATATCGCGAATGGCGGGTTGTTCCCGCGTTGCCGATCTCGGACAAAGCTTCGATCTTGCGAGAGCCGCAAATTGCTGGCGCGGAGAGGCCGCACTGCTGCGAGACGTGACAGGGCGAACGGCAAGTAAGGACCGAAAACGACGCCCGTTGTCTGGGAAAACCAGCGGGAACCTCCAACTTCAAACGATCCAGTAGTTAGGGGCAGAGCGCGCCTCTGGTGAGCGGGCTGTAGAAACCCGGTTTCCTGCTTGCTCCTTTGCATCCATCCGCCAATGACGTCGCCATTTGTGAAACCCACCCCAACCGCCTATGGTAGGCTGACAGGACCGGACCACTTTCGTAACACCTTTTCAAAGGCCGGTTCCATGAGGTCCTATCCAAAACAGCGGCCGTGATTTCCGGCCCCCAAATATGCGCGGCATCCCGGAACGCACAGAATGAAACACCTCAAACGCCATTTGCCGCCTCTAACTTCTCTGCTTGCATTTGAAGCGGCTGCCCGCCTGGGCAGCTTTACCGCCGCAGCAGAAGAGCTGAATGTCTCACGCGAGGCTGTCAGCCGACAGATCCGGGTGCTGGAAAGCCATCTGGGCATTTCATTGTTTGAAAGGGATGCAAACCGGGCGCTCATGGGGGCGGCCGGGGCGCGTTTCTTTGCGACGGTGTCCCCCAATCTTAACGCCATCGCCGTAGCGGCCAAAGAAATGGCGGGCGAGGTCAGCAATGGTCCTCTGCCGGAAAGCGCGACCCAGCCGGGAGATGATGAGGAGCTGCCATCGCTTCTTGTCGTCGATGACACGCCGCAAAACATCCACCACTTGCACGGCCTGCTGAAGGATGCCTATCGGATCATTCCGCAGACCTCTGGCAAAGGCGCCCTGTCTTTCCTGTCAGGAGAGCTTGCAGACCTGATCCTGCTGGATATCCGGATGCCGGATATGGATGGCTATGAGGTTTGCCGGCAGATCAAATCAACGGCGAGCCTTGCTGATATACCAGTGATCTTCCTAACCAGTCTTGATGATCCTATGGACGAAACCAAGGGGCTGGAAATGGGCGCTTGCGACTTTATCACCCGACCGATCGTGCCCGCCATTCTGCGGGCCCGTATCCGCAGTCATATCGAGCTGCGCCAGGCACAGACGGCCTTGGAAAAGCTGCTGGCACGGCGGGCGGACCGGCTCGAGAAAGCCGAGCAGCTGCTGACCGGGATATGTGCAGATATCGGACAGTTTCAATCGTCGTGAAGCGCTTCCCTGAGCTGTTCCACGATTTGGTCGGCCGTTTCGAAATCCAGCGCCGTCAAGGCAGCCGTCAGGCTTTCAAATGCCGCGGCTGCGGGCTCCAAAAGACCGCGCAATGCCGTGTTCTGGGTTTCCTCGAGGGCCAGAATGTCACGGTTTCTGACAAGCGCGCCTATCCTTTCCAGCCTGTCCGAGTTCAGCGGCAGCTTCTTGGCGACATGAGGGCTGAACGCGTCGAATTGCTCCAACATCCGGGACAGGGCCTGTGCCACTTTCCCGATAGAGACGGCGCCCGTCTCGGCGCCCGCAGCAAGTTCGGCCAGCCCGTCGGCGCCCACGGTGCTGGCGGCTCCCTTGATGGCATGCAGAAGATCGGCCCTGCCTTGGCTTTCCGGTCCATCAGCCAGGGCCTCCAGAGCGGCGAACCATTCACGCAAGCTGGCATGAAACCGGCGCAGCGACGCTTCATAATGCTGCCGGTTACCGCCGGCGTAGAACAGCCCCTTTTTCTGATCTACTCCTGGATATTTTCCACTGCCGCAAAGGTCGGCCAGAATGCTGTGCAATTTCGAGGGGTCGATCGGTTTAGGGACAAAACCGGCAAAGCCGGCAGCGATGCAGCGCTCGGCCTCGTCCTGCGTGGCGTTGGCCGTCGCAGCAACAACAGGGGCCAAGCTTGCCTGATACCTGCCCTGAAGGTTTTCCAAAGCACGGTACCCATCCATCAGGGGCATGTGCAGATCCATCAGGATCACGTCCGGCATCGCCTCGGCGACCTGTTCGACTGCCTCGATACCGTTTGTCGCCGTGCGCACCTTGGCACCAAGCGCCTCCACCAAAGAAACGAAGACGTAGAGGTTGACGGGATTGTCCTCCACCACCAGCACATCACGGCCTGCCAGAAATACGTTCTTTGGGAGGGTCGGGCCGGTGCCCGTTTCCAGCTCCGATAACGCTGCGGCAAATTCCCCATGCGTGATCGGAAGAGCAAACCGCTTACCTGCCATGCTGCCGGAAGACCGCAGAGCAAATTCAGCATGTTTCGCCGTGACTGTTACCGTGACCGGCCGAATTTGAGAGGTGAGGGCGGCCGCTGCCCGATCTGCCATTATCTGAAGCTGCCGAACCGGTCCGCCAGTGCCCTCAACCTTGATCAAATCCTTGGTTTCGCCTTGCTGAGGCGCGGGCCGGGTTGGCAGGCACAGAACCATCGTAAACTCAGCCCCCCGACCAGGTTCGCTGTCGACCTGAATCTTGCCTTGCATCTTGTCCGCGAGCTTTTGGGAAATCGAAAGGCCGAGCCCGGTCCCCCCGTATTGGCGCGTGGTTGAACCGTCGGCTTGCCCAAAGGCCTTGAAGATGCCTTCGATCTGTTCCGGAGAGATTCCGATCCCGGTATCTCTCACGCCCAGGCGCAAAGCCCCGTCATGATATGAGGCCAGCAGGCGGATCTCCCCCTCTTTGGTGAACTTCACCGCGTTAGAGGCAAAATTGACCATGATTTGCCGCAGACGCAGAGGGTCCGCACAAAGCTCGTCCGGCAGGTCCGGGGCATAGTCCCAGGTCAACAGCACCGGTTGGCCGACCATCAGCGCTCTGGTCTGCATCAGAACATCGTCCAGAAGATCGTCAAGCCGGAACCAGACCTGCTCCAACACCAGTTCCCCGGCCTCAATCTTGGAGAGGTCCAGAATGCTGTCGATATTCTCGGACAGCTGCTTAGCAGCGGCCCTCAGATCAGTCAGGTTTCGGGTGTTGTCGTTGCTTTGCCCGTCCCGCAGAAGAATGCCGGACAATCCGATAATCGCATTGAGCGGTGTGCGCAGCTCATGGCTCATGTTTGCCAAAAAGATCGATTTGGCCTGAGAGGCTTCAACGGCTTCGTTGCGCGCCTCAAGCAGTTCGCGAGTGCGTTCGTCCACAAGCTCTTGAAGATTGTCGCGACTGGCCTCAAGTTCGGTCACCGTGCGCCGGAATGCACGGGCCAGGCGGGAAATCTCATCCTGCCTGTTTACATCGAACATTCGTTGGTCGCGCCCCTTCAGTCTGAACGAGTACCCATCGCGCACCCTGAGGGCAGCCGCCTGAAGCCGGGCAAGAGGGCGGATTACAATCAACTGCACGATCAGGAAAATGGCCGCAGTCACCAGCAGGGCCTGAAGAATGCTTGAGCCGAGCACGACATAACTGCGGGCAACCATATCTTCCTGAACAGGACGAAAGGAAAGCTCCAGTGCCAGCCGGCCGATCTCGCTGCCATCCCGCGGGTTACTCAGAGCATAGGATAGTTTCTCCGCCTGGCTGCCCGACTGAAACAGGAAGCCCAGCCAAGGCGGCTCGGACAGTGGCTGGCGTGACACGGACAGGTCGATCAAGCCGCTGCTGTCGCGTTGCGCCTCGGTCAGAAGCGGGTCTTCCACGCTGGCGCTCAGGATCACAGGATCTTCGAGCAGCCCGTTCAGGATGGCGCGGACCGCGGGGACGTCCACCTCCCAATATGCGCCGGCGATCTGCGGCAGCGTGGCGCGGACGATCCGGTCCGCATTGAGGCGCGCCGCACCAATTCTGAGGGAATGTTCAGCCAACAGGGTATACACCCCCAGCAACAGGCCGGAGAAAACACCCAGCAGCGCTGCCGCCAGCGCAATCTTGCGTGTGATGCCCGCGGGTTTTAGCTTTAACCTCATCGCGAGAAGTAATAGCGCAGATATTCAGGCGGGATACGGTTTGCCTGCATCCTCTCCAGCTCGGCCTGCAGGCGACGGGCCATATCATCGCCCTCTGGAGTGCGGTGAAAACCGATGTAGCGGGCGTGTTCGGCCAAAGGGGTTGGCAGAAACTTCAGCTTGTCCAGCGCATTCAGTTCACTTGCGACGTAATGCAGTGTCTCGTAGCCGCCGACAATCAGATCAGAACGACCGAGAAGCAGCTTGCGAAGGTTGGTGAAATCATCAAGCGAGGCTTCGCGTTGAAGAAGCTGGTAACTGTCGAACCGTGCTTCGTATGTGAACCCGGAAACCACGCCGACAACGAGGCCGTCCAGATCCGAGAGAGAGCGGATATCCTGGATCGGAGAACCTTTCAAAGTCGCAAAAACGGTGCGTGTCCTGCGCAGCGGGCCGACCATGTTCCATTTCTGAAACCGCTCCGGCGTCGGCGCCAACTGAAAGACGGCATCCAGCTGGCCGGTCTCGAAATCCAGCAGCGCGCGTTTCCAAGGCAACGGCCTGTGGTCCAGCGTTACTCCGATCCGCTCGGCGGCCTCGTTCAGGATCTGCACGTCAATTCCCGAGTATTCGCCGTTGATCGAATAGTTGAAGGGTGCAAATCCTTCCATCGACCCGACCACCCAGGTTTCTGCATGGACGGGGCGCATCATTATGCCAATGAGACAGATGGCCTCTAGGATCTGGAAGAGCCGGTTCATCAGTCGTCCACCGCTGGTTTCGCGCTACAGCCAGAGTATCCGCGCCCGTCCGGGGCGGGCAAGCAGGCCGCTTGTCAAAAAAGTTCCGGTGCCAGGGGAACTTTTTCGTCTCTCACACCGAAAGCTTCCCGCCTGCTAGCCATTCGGCAGAGGAAAAGGGAGAAGTACATGAAACACCTGATTGCCACCACAGCACTTGCCAGCCTTACCCTGGCCCCAATCGCCGCGACGGCCGCAGAGTGCACCAATGACGCCTGGAACCGGATCCAGGAGCGCGGAAAGATCGTTGTCGGCGTCAAGGCCGATTACAAGCCCTGGGGCTTTCGCGACACTGACGGCTCGATCATCGGGATGGAAATCGACATGGCCGCGGAGGTCGCCAAGACCCTTGGGGTCGAGCTGGAACTGACCCCGGTCGTTGCATCGAACCGGATGCAGTTTCTTGAACAGGGGCAAATCGATCTGATGATTGCCACAATGACCGACCGCGCGGACCGCCGTGAAATCGTCGGCATTGTCGGCCCGAACTACTATACTTCCGGCACCAATATCCTTGCGCCAAAGGCATTGGGGTTCTCTTCCTGGAACGAGCTGAACGGGAAACCGGTCTGTGGGGTACAGGGGGCATTTTACAATCAGATTGTTGAGGACAAATACGGCGCCCAGATCGTGGCCTTCGCAGGGGCCGCCGAGGCGCGTCAGGCATTGCGCGACAAGAAATGCGTTGCCTTTGTCTATGACGATTCTTCCATCGGCTCGGCAATCGCTTCTGGCGAATGGGAAGACTTCGAAATGCCGCTGGCGTCCGAGGACGACAGCCCATGGGGGCTTGCGGTGCCCAAGGGCGAAGAGAACTGTATCTTTGGCCGCTTCATGACCGGCATGCAGTACAGCTGGCACCAGAATGGCAGCCTGATCAATTGGGAAGCCAAATGGGGCATCAAGCCGACAGCCTACCTTCAGGAGCTGAACGCCAAGCTGGCGGACCAGGTCGCAGAGTAAGCATTGGCCATCGGGGAGATCGTCGGCATGACAGGTTTCGAAGCATTTTTTGTGCAGCTTGCCGAGGATTCCCCGCGCTGGAATTTCATCTGGCTTTATGACGAGAAGCAGGCCGGACGCATTTTGTCCGGCCTCTGGATGACGGTAAAGCTCAGCATTGCCTGTGTGCTGCTTTCCCTGGTGATCGGCATTGCAGGCGCCTGGCTGCAAGGGACCCGCAACCGCGCCCTGCGCGCGAGTGTTCAGGGTTACATCCAGTTCTTCCGCAACACACCGCCGCTGGTACAGCTGCTGTTTTTCTACTTCGCTTTGGGGCAGTTCACCCCGGTGGTAACGGGCACCGATGGTTGGACCGAGATACCGGTGATCTCCGCGACCGGCTGGGCCATCATTTCGCTGTCGTTTTTTGCAGGAGCATTCAACGTCGAAATCTTCCGCGCCGGGATCGAAGCCGTGCCCCATTCGACCCGCGAGGCTGAGGAAGCGCTGGGGATGAGCCGGACACAAACCTTCACCAATGTGGTCTTCCCGCTGGCATTGCGGGTGTCGATCCCGGCACTGAACAACAACCTTGTGAACCTGGTGAAGACCACCACCCAGGCTTTTGCCATCGCCGTGCCCGAGCTGCTGTATGAAAGCGTCTCGATCTGGAACGATTTTCCATCGGCGCAGAACCCGACGATGCTGCTTCTTTTCGTTGTCTATCTGGGTCTCGTCGGGGTGCTGGTCTTTGGCATGAACTCCTGGGAACGCAAGATGAGGATACCGGGCTATGGCCAGTAACAACTTTCCGGGCATCACCGGCCCAGCTCGCACCGATCTGCCGGTCCTGAAACCCTATGTCCTATCGGGCGGAACTTATGACGAGATGTTTCTGGTCCGCTGGCTGGCTGGCATGCCACCGCAGTTCATCTTGTTATTGTTGCTGGCCTGGCCGACCATGGCGTTTGCTCAGACAGCCAGTTACGGCATGGGTGATGCTTTTGCGGCTCTTTGGCGCTGGATTCCGTTTCTGACCTTTCAGGGCTTTGTTTTCAATGTCGTGATTTCGGTCTTTTCAATGCTGATCGGCACCGTCGCCGGCGCGGCTCTGGGGCTTGGTCAGATATCTCGGAACAATTGGCTTCGACGGCTGAGCTGGGGTGTCACCCAGCTGTTCCGCAATGCGCCCTGGCTGGTGATCCTGTTTATCGTGTTGCTCGCCTTTCCGTTTGAATTTGAGATC
The DNA here is from genome assembly GCF_000011965.2 of Ruegeria pomeroyi DSS-3. Lineage (NCBI taxonomy): Bacteria > Pseudomonadati > Pseudomonadota > Alphaproteobacteria > Rhodobacterales > Roseobacteraceae > Ruegeria > Ruegeria pomeroyi. The sequence continues at coordinate 3,254,265 of NC_003911.12, forward strand.
TTCGGCGTGGTGATCCCCGTTCCGGCCTGGATGAAGGCCGTCATCGGATTGTCCCTTCCGATCATGGCGAATATTTCCGAGATTGTGCGCGGTGCGGTGATGTCGGTGCCGTCTGCCCAATGGGAGGCGGCGGAATCGCTGTCCTTTACCCGAACCCAAACCCTCTGGCAGATCATCCTGCCGCAATGCTTCAAGCGGATGATCCCGCCCTGGATGAACTGGTACGCCATCCTGACAATGGCGACCCCGTTGTGTTCGATGCTGGGAGTCGGTGAAATCATCACCTTTTCGCGCCAGGCAATGGAGGCGGAAAACAATCGGCCCGAGCTTCTGGTGCCATTCTTCGGGTATGCGCTGGTTCTGTTCTTTGCCTATTGCTACCCGATCGCCCGCATCACGATCGCGCTGGAAAAGCGCTATGCCGTCAAACTCTGAAAGGTCCGGACAATGAATACATGGACATCTGATCAGCCGATTGTCTCCATCCGGGACGTCCGCAAATCCTTTGGACCCATCGAAGTCCTCAAAGGCGTCAGCATGGACATCATGAAGGGCGAAGTGATCTGTATCATCGGGCCTTCCGGGTCCGGCAAGTCGACGTTGATCCGCTGCATCAATGCGCTCAACGACATTCAGGGCGGTTCGATTACCGTTGAAGGTCAGGAAGTGCATGACCCAGAGCTCGACCGGCTGCAGCTGCGCAAGAAAGTCGGTATGGTGTTTCAACAGTACAATCTGTTCCCCCACAAAACCGCCTTGGAAAACGTGATGATGGCACCGGTAAAAGTGCTGAAGGAAAACAAGGTTGAAGTCGAGGAACGCGCACGTGCATTGCTGAAAAAGGTTCGGCTGGAGGGCAAGGAGCACAGTTATCCAGGCGAGCTGTCGGGCGGCCAGCAGCAGCGGGTTGCCATCGCGCGCAGCCTGGCGATGCGTCCGGACGTCATGCTGTTTGACGAGGTAACTGCTGCGCTGGACCCGGAAACCGTGAAAGAGGTTTTGGTTACCATCAAGGATCTGGCAGCGGATGGAATGACCTGCATCCTGGTGACGCATGAAATGGGGTTTGCCCGTGAAGTGGCGGACCACATCTATTTCACCGACAAAGGGGTGATCGTCGAACACGGTGCGCCTAACACATTCTTCGACAACGCCCAGGATCCGCGCACGAAAGAGTTTCTGAGCCAGATCCTATGACTGCTGCAGGGCCCCTGAAGACCGGACTGTCCTTCTCTGTTCTGAGATCTTTTGAGGAGTATGTTTCAGAAGCCGTTGCCCGTGCCCCTGAAAGGATGATCATTCGGGGGGTAGACAGATGAGCCGCAACAAGCCCTCGGACCAGCTTCCGGATTTTTCGCTCCTGCGGAACTTCTGTGTCATTGCCGGTTCGGCCAGTCTCACCGAAGCGGCCGCAAAATGCGACTTGTCTCAACCCGCGCTTTCCCAGCAATTGCAGCGGCTGGAAGCTGTACTGGGTGTTTCGCTGATGGAGCGGAACACCCGGCCGATCCGTCTGACCCGGGCCGGCAAGCGCCTTGCGGAGGGATTGCCCAGGCAACTGCAGGAGCTGGTCAGGCTGGTTGAGCACGTCCGCTCGACACCGGATGTCAGCCGCAAGAAGCTACGGATCGCGATGCCTGACAGCATGTCCTGCACCATGGGCGCGGAATTCCTGTCTGTCGCCAGTTCGCTTGCGCAATCGGTCGAGCTCAGCGCGGGCATTTCGCCTTGGGCCGACGATGCCCTGCTGGGGCGAAGTTTCGACCTGATGGTAGACAGCCCGCCCTATGACTCGCTGGGCTATGTGAATCCTGTCAGGATCTTCAACGACCCTTACGTTCTGGTGTACCCGGCTTCCTTGCCGCCAAAGCGGCCCGAGGATTTTGTGGTGACCGATCCGCAGATCGCCTATGCGCAGACCACGAAATTCGGTGTGCGTGCGGCCCGTATTGCCCGGAGCCTCGGTGCCGACGCCGAGCCCGCTTTCAGTTTTGACTCAAGCCAGAGCCTGCTGCGCTTTGTCCAGGTTGGCTACGGCTGGGCAGTGACATCGGTCCTGTGCCTCTATCAGACCCCGGCGGCATTGCGCGATCTGTTGATTTTCCCGGCCCCGCCCGATGCGTCCCGCAGTCTAATGCTGCTCAGCCGCACCGAGGAGATGCGCGATCTGTCGCAAGACGTCACGCACAGGCTGATCAAGGTGTTCAGGGAGCTGGTGAACGGCCCCTGGCAAAAGATTTCGCCAGAGGCCGCACGCTTCCTGCGGGGGGCGAATCCGGATATCTTTGCAGATCCGGAGACGCCCTCGCCGCCCAGATAGGATCAGGCGGCCACGGTTGTCTTGCTGGCGACGTATTCGATCCAGTTGATCAACTCGCGGGTCCGGTTGGGAAGCTCGAAATCGGCAAGTGAACAGCCCAGCCGTTGCGCGGTTTCAAGATCGGTTTCAACTTTCAGAAGGTCTTCGATGTCGATGCCGGTGTTCGAGAACAGGCTGCCATGCTCGCGGATCGCATTGGCAACGATCGAGGGCGAGATTTCGGGATGATACTGCAGGCCCCAGAAATCCACACCGCTCTGCTGCACGGACATCGCCTGCACGTCGCTATGCGCGTTATAGGCCAGGCGCTGGCCGCCGTCGGGCATGCGGATGACCTCGTCGCGATGGGCGCAGGCGACGCTGAATCCCTGCCGGCGGCCCTGCATCATCGGGTGGCGGGCGCCCTGCTCTGTCAGCTCGACTTTCAGTGCGAGACCGGTTTCCTTGCCCTTCGGGGAGGCGGCGATCTTCCCACCCAGGCAGACCGTGGCGATCTGTAGCCCGTAGCAGACTCCCAGCACGGGGCGGCCGGTCTCCAGCGCGAGGTCGCAGGCGGCCCGAATCGGGGTCGCCAGATCGTCATCGGCGGCCCAGTCGTCGCCCGCGCCCGTCATGACAACGCCATCAACACCATCAAAATCCGCACATGTCAGTTCTTTCAGATAGGGCTCCACCACACGGATCTTGATATCGGGGATGGCTGCGGCGAACACGCGCGAGAAATTTTGCGGCGCTGCACGCCCAAGTTCGCGACGGGCGCTGGCAATGCCAGGCGAACTGGATTCGACAATCAGGATTTCAGGCATTCTACTTCCTTTGCAATTCGTAGGGATATCAGGATATGTGTCCGCTCACTCTGCGGCGATTTTGATGACGGGGCCCATTCTGGCCAGCACCTCGTCGCTCAGGTGGCATTTCACCTGATGGCCGTCGCCCAGCTGGCGCACCGGTGGCACGTCCTTGTCGCACAGGCCGCCGGGCACTTCGGATTTCCAGCGGCAGCGGGTCTGGAACGGGCAGCCCGGCGGCGGGTTCATCGCCGAGGGGATGTCGCCTTCGAGCACGATATGTTCCTTGATCACCGAGGTGTCGGCGATCGGCACCGCGCTCAGCAGCGCCTCGGTATAGGGGTGGTAGGGCGGGCTGAACACCTGGTCGGTGGTGCCCAACTCGACCACATGGCCCAGGTACATCACCATCACCCGGTCGCTGAGATAGCGCACGATCGACAGGTCATGGCTGATGAACAGCAGCGTCGTCTTCTGCTCGCGCTGGATCTCCATCAGCAGGTCGGTCACCGCCGCCTGCACCGACACGTCCAGCGCCGAGACCGGCTCGTCCGCCACCACGATGCGGGCGCCGCCGGCAAAGGCGCGGGCGATGCCGACGCGCTGTTTCTGGCCGCCCGACAGCTGTCGCGGCATCCGCTCGGCAAAGGCGCGCGGCAGTTTCACCAGGTCGAGCAGTTCCAGCATCCGCTGCTGGCGCTCGCCATCGGTCTTGCCGATGCCGAAGATTTCCAGCGCGCGGATGATCTGGCGGCCCACGGTCATCGACGGGTTGAGCGTGTCGAACGGGTTCTGGAACACCATCTGCACATCCGAGACGGTCTTGGTGTCGCGCTCCTCGATCGGGATCTGCTCGATGCTGCGGTTGTCCAGCAGGATATGGCCGTCGGTGGCGGTTTCCAGCCCCATCAGCACCTTGGCGAATGTGGACTTGCCGCAGCCCGACTCGCCGACGATGGCCAGCGTCTCGGATTCGCGCGCCTCGAATGACAGGGTCTCGTTGGCCTTGACCACCTTCTTCTCGCCGCCGCCGAACAGGGCGTTGGCCGAGACCTCGTAGTATTTCTTGAGGTTGTCCATCTTCAGGACCACCTCGCCGATCTCGCCCTTTTCCTTTTGCGCCGCGAGCATGATCGGCGCGTTCCAGTCGATCTCGCGGAACTTCAGGCAGCGGGTGTGGTGGCGGTCATTGCCCGGCACCGCCTCCATCAGGATGTCCTGCGCATCGCAGCGCCCGGCCTCGAAATAGTCGCAGCGCGGCCCGAAGTTGCAGCCGGGCGGGCGCTCGTGCGGCAGGGGAAAGTTGCCGGGAATGGCCACCAGCGGGCGGCTGTTCTTGTCGGCGCCCGGCAGCGGGATCGAGCGGAACAGCGCCTGGGTATAGGGGTGCTGCATCTCGTCGAACACATCCTTGATCGAGCCGCGCTCGACCGCCTCGCCGGAATACATCACGCAAAGCCGGTCGCAGGTCTCCAGCACCAGGCCCAGGTTGTGGCTGATGAACAGCATCGAGGTGCCGTATTTCTTGCCCAGGTCCTTGACCAGCTCGACCACGGCGGCCTCGACCGTCACATCGAGCGCGGTGGTGGGCTCGTCCAGGATCAGCAGCGCCGGTTTCGACATCAGCGCCATGGCGATGACGATGCGCTGCTGCTGGCCGCCCGACAGCTGGTGGGGATAGCTGTTGAGCATCCGCTCGGGGTCGGGCAGGCGCACGTCGCTCACCACTTCCAGCGCGCGTTTGCGCGCCTCGTCGGCAGACACGCCTTCGTGGATCATCGGCACTTCCATCAGCTGCCTGCCGATCTTCATCGCCGGGTTGAGGCTGGCCATCGGCTCCTGATAGATCATCGCGATCTCGTTGCCGCGAATGTCGCGCAGCTCCTCGGCGCTCATCTGCGCCAGGTCGCGACCCTTGAACTTGATGGTGCCGCCCACGATGCGGCCGTTCTTGCCCAGGTCCTGCATCACCCCCAGCGCCACGGTGGACTTGCCGCAGCCGGATTCCCCGACCAGCCCCACCGCCTCGCCGGGCTGAACGGTGACCGAGAAATCCATCACCGCGGGGATCTCCCGCAGCCGGGTGAAAAAGGAAATCGACAGCTTGTCGATCTCCAGGATCGGCCCGTCATATTCCGCCAGTTTGGTCATATCCCGCTCCTTCAGTCTTTCAGGGATTCTTCACGCAGGGTGTCCCCCAGCAGGTTCAGGCCCAGAACGAGGCTCATGAGCGCCAGTGCAGGGGCCAGGGCGGGATGGGCATAAAGCGCCAGGAACTTGCGGCCTTCGTTGATGGTGGTGCCCCAATCCGGGCTTTCCGGGGTCAGGCCGAGACCGAAGAAACCCAAGGCGCCCAAAAGGATCGCGGTATAGCCGATGCGCAGGCAGAAATCGACGATCAGCGGTCCGCGCGCATTGGGCAGGATCTCCCACAGCATGATGTACCAGGAACGCTCGCCGCGGGTCTGGGCAGCCGCAACAAAATCACGCGTCTTGATGTCCAGAACCTGACCGCGCACGATGCGGAACTTGGCAGGCGCGCCAACCATCGCGATGATGGCGAAGATATTCTTCAGGCCAGGTTCAATCAGAAATATTCCGGTCGGGTCATAGTCGAAGGCCGTCCCGAGATAGGCCCAGACACCAACGCCCAGCGTGATGGCAATCAGCACATTGCGCAGCATCGGGCGGACATAGAAGCGCGATTGCCAGAACAGGCAGAAGAAGATCATCGGGAAGACAAAGATGATCGCCGCCAGAACATTGGGGACAGAAGCCTGCCAGACATGACCTGCGCCAAAGCTGATCGTGGGACCCCCGGCCCGGATTTCCGGGGTCACCAGCAAGTAGAACAGCAGGATGACCGGGAAGGCGATGATCAGGTTGGCGGTAAAGGTCAGGGCGGTGTCCATACGGCCGCCGTAGTATCCTGCGGGCAGTCCCAGAGTGATCCCCACCAGGAACGCAAAAACCGTCGCGACAGGAGAAACGGTCAGAACAATCCGGCTGCCGGACACCAGCCGCGAGAACACGTCGCGCGCCAGGTTGTCGCCGCCCAGAAGATACCAGGGAAAGGTATCTTCCTCCGCACCGGGGATGGCGCTGCCAGGGAAGGCGTTCTTCATGCCGGAGAACTGGCCATAGGGATCATGTGTGATGATCTGATTGGCAAATATCGCGGTCAAAACCCAGAACAGCACCAGGGAAAACCCTGCAATCCCGACCGGGCTGTCGAAGATCTGGCCGTAGAGGCCGGTTTTGCGGCGGGTTGTGATGGAGCCGGCCAGGATGACCGCCATACAAGCCCAGACGGGCAGAAAACGCAGCAGTAATTGCTGGATCAGTTCAAAGGTCGTGAGATCAGTCATGGTCCCGGATCCTTAGTTGACGCGGATGCGCGGGTTGAGGAAGACATAGCCGATGTCGGAGATGAGCTGGGTCAGCAACACGACGATCACGGCAACAACCGAGATTCCCATGAGCAGCTCTATGTCATTGTTGCCCGCGGCCTGAACCAGGGCCCAGCCGAAGCCCTTGTAGTTGAAGATCGTCTCGACAATCACAACACCGGTCAGCAGCCAGGGAATTTGCAGCATGATCACGGTGAACGGGGTGATCATCGCGTTCCGCAGCGCGTGTTTCAGAACGATGGCACGGAAGCTCGCGCCCTTGAGCCGGGCGGTGCGGATGTACTGCGCCGTCATCACCTCGGTCATCGAGGCGCGGGTCATCCGGGCGATGTAACCCATGCCGTAGAACGTCAGCGCCAGAACAGGCAGGGTGAAGTTGGCAAAGGTAATCCCCTTCATTGCCGTGGCGGCAGAGGCTTTGAACAGTGTGGGGCCCTCAATCATCCCCCATTCCACCAGCACCGGCGAGATCCCTGCATTCTTGGAAGCGAAGAAGGAGATCAGGAGAACGGCCGAGACGTATTCGGGGGTCGATGTCGTGATAATCGCGAAAGTGGACAACAGCCTGTCAGCAAGTGACCCTTCCCGCATCCCAGCCAGAACGCCGATAAGCAGAGACAAGGGCACCATGACGCAGAGCACCGCAAGCATCAGATATCCCGTGGTTCCCAGCCGTTTGGCGATAACGGTGCTCACTTCTTCCTTGAAGACCGTCGAAAAGCCGAACTCTCCCTGCAGCACACCGCAATAGTGCGGCGCGACCTCTGCCGTGCGCTCTGGCCGGGCGCAGCGTGTATACAACTCCCCGTCGCCGCCATTCACGCGGGACGAGGGCACCACCCCCAGCCATTCGCCGTATTTTGTAAAGATATCCTGCGTGTAGCCGCGCTCGGTCAGCCAGGACAGCACCTCCGCATCGCTCATTCTGGCGTTCGCCTCGGTCTTGGCGAGTTTTTCCAGGTTTGGCATCAGGTTGGTCAGGAAGAAGACCACAAAGGTCAGGCAGGCCGCAGTCAGAAGCATGACTGCGAGCCTTCGAAGGATGAAGTGTCGCATCGCAACTCCGAAAATGAGTGCAGGCCGCGGGGGAGACGGAGCCACGGCCTGCATAGCCTAAACGCTAGGGTTTAGGCCCAGCCCCACTTGTAAAGCTGGGGCAGGAACGAGATGTGCGGTTCGGCATTCAGGACGCCTTCGCGCGACTGCCGGAACAGCGAGCGCCAGTAGGGCTGAATGATCACGGCTTCGTCGATCATGATCTGTTCCATCTTTGCGGTGATCTCGCTGCGTTTTGCCGGATCGGCAACGGCAACCGCCTGATCGAGGAGCGCATCGAACTCGGCATTGGCGAAACCGGCTTCATTCCATTTCTGGCCGCTTCGGTAACAGATGCCGTAAAGCTGCACCCCCAACGGGCGGTGGTTCCAGTCGGTGATGCTGAACGGATACTTCGTCCAGTCGTTCCAGAAGGTGGAGCCGGGCATGATCGTCCGCTTCACCTTGATCCCGGCGTCGCGCAGTTGAATGGCAACGACATCAGCCGTGTCCTTGCGGAAGCCGCCGTCGATCGAGATCAGTTCGTGTTCGAAATCGGCCATGCCGGCCTCTTCGATCAGCGCCCTGGCTCCGGCGGGATCGTGCACCGGGTCGCCGATATCCGCGTATTCCGGATGCACCGGGGCAACATGATGGTTTTGCGCAACCTTGCCGTTGTTGTTGAAGGCCAGCTCCAGAACGACGTTGTTGTCGACGGCCATCTGCAGCGCCTTGCGGACACGGACGTCAGCATAAGGCTTCTGCCCGTTCACCTCGGCCTGCTGGTTGGCGCGGATCACCACAGTCGAACCGGTGGCGATTTCCGATGTGTGCCAGCCCAGGGCTTCGATCAGTTCCAGATACTCACCCGACGTGTTGTAGGTCACGTCAATCTCATCTGCCTCAACAGCGGACAGAACCGCGGAAGCATCCGTGCCGTAGTCGAGGAACTCGATCCGGTCGAGCCAGGCACCGGTACCTTCGCCCCACCAGGCATGTTCGGTGTTGCGTTCCACCGCTGCACGGACGCCCACCTCAAATTCCACCGGCTTGTAAGGGCCGGTCCCGACCGGGTTGGTCAGCATGGTTTCCGGCGTGTAGCTCTCATGCACGACCAGAGCAGGATAATCCGCCAGACCGGGAATGATGGTGATGTCCGATGAGCGGCATGTAAGCTTGACGGTTTCGTCGTCCACGACGGTGATTGCTCCGGCGGCCGCCTTCTTGGTTTCCGGATCGACCAGCGAGTTCATCCGCGACGCCATCGAGTTGCCCTCGACCTCGGCATCACACCAGCGCTCGATGTTGCGGGCGACGTCTTGTGCCGTGAACGCGTCGCCATTGTTCCAGGTCACGCCCTTGCGAACTTTCAGCGTGTATTCGGTGGCGTCAGCATTGACCTCCCAGCTGTCCAGCAACCGCGGCTTGAATGTCCCGTCGTTGTTGTATTCAACCAGATATTCCAGCCAGTTGGAGGCCACCATAGACATCGCCGCGAAGTCCATTGTGCGGGTGTCCTTCAGCGCATGCACCCCGACCTCAAGCCGCAAGGTTCCGCCGCGTCTGGGGGTCGCCGCCTGTGCCGGTGCCGCCATGCCCAGCATGCCGTAGGCGGTCGCCGCGGTTGCGCCGAACACACTGGCAAGCGCCAGAAACTCCCGCCGATCCATGGCGCTGCCACTGCGGGCGTGATCCGCTGCCGCCAAAACATGCCCCGGCAACGACCCGCCAGCCAGTTCATCAGTTCGCTTGTTGAAACTCATCTCATCCTCCCGTTGAGCAATCGCTGAAGAAAAGGAAAGTGCCCCAGTTGCCAGCCCTCTCAGCCCGGCTTCTCAACACCTGAGCCTCTGACATTTCTTCAGAACTGCCTAACTGTGGCGAGGTTGCGAATTCCAAGCCAGAGGCCAAAAATCTATTCAGAACTCAGATGAAAAGCATTGGCCGCATGAATACTGATGAATCCGTTTGGGCCCCTGTACGGGTCGAGGGGCGTCAAGGATTGAGAGTTTTGGTCAAAGGGTGGTTACCGATAGCCAGACAGCCGGCGCGCCTTTACACCAGCCTGATACGAGGCGATCACGATCACCTGGTCAGTGTTCCGCCTCACCGACATCACAGCCCTGATTCAACAGGTCCACCTTGTCTGGATTTCACGTTTGAGAGGCTGGCCTTGGAAAGCGGCGAGAGCGCGCCGGCACCAACCAGCGTGGCGGTCCATAGGCTCAATAGGCGTGCGCGCGCCCGTCCCAGGTTTCGAAACATCCCGTTGTCTGGGGCGACAGCGCGGCAAAGCGGTCGATCAGACCGGTCGCGGCCTCGGCCACGTCGATATCGCCGCCCTGCCCGCCCATGTCGGTGCGCACCCAGCCCGGATGATAGATCCCGACAGCGATCCCTTCGGGCGCCAGATCGGTGGCCAGGTTGCGGCCCAGGTTCAGCGCCGCCGCCTTGGATGCGCGATAGGCATAGCTGCCCCCCGGCGCACGGGTATGCGAGGCCATCTGCGACGAGATGATCGCGATCTTGCCGCTGGCCGCCCTGAGATTGGGCAGCAGCGCCTGCACGGTCAGGAAAACGCCGGTGACATTGGCGGCAAAGCTGTCGGCCCAGATCTGCGCCGTATAGGTGTCAAGCGTCAGGCCCTTGTCCAGATACACACCTGCATTGCAGATCAACAGATCGACTGGGCGCCCGGCGAGCTGCTCGGCCATGGCGCGATGCTGGGCCGGATCGGTCACATCGAGCGCGACATCGCAGCTGTCATCGCGCGCGGTGGCGGTAACGCCATGGCCCGCCGCGCGATAGCGCGCGGCCAGCTCCCGCCCGATCCCGCGGTTGCCGCCGGTGATCAGCACATGCATGTCAGTTCGCCTTTCGGTTGGGCAGGAAGGGCAGCGGCGCGACGGGGATACCGTCTTCGACGAGGGCCTTGGCCTCTTCCACCCTCGCCTCGCCATAGATCGCTCGCTCGGGCGTCTCACCCAGATGCATCCGGCGCGCCTCGGCCACGAAGTCGCGGCCCACGTAGTCCGAGTTCGCCTCGATCTTGCGCCGGATCTCGGCCAGCGCCTGTTCGGCAGGCGAGGCGGGCGCGGTCAGCGGGCGGTCATCCTTGTTGGACCGTGCCGAGGTGACACGGGGGCTCATGATCGCCTTCTCCACCTGGGTCACGCCACAGACCGAACAGGCGACCATGCCAGCCACCGCCAGCTTTTCATAGGCGGCAGCGGACTGGAACCAGCTGTCAAAGCTGTGTCCGGCGCTACATTTCAGGGAATACTGAATCATCTGGCCATTCCGTTGCGGTCCGCCCAGTAGATATCCACATATGCCGCAAGATCAAGTAGAGCGCGCCATCCCGGGCGGTTCGCACATGCCACGCAAAGCAACCGGATCAAGGCCGATCAGCAGCTGTTGCAGGCCCGGTTCGTCGACCAGCGCGGCGGCCTCAGCAGGCGTTACCCATTGGCGTCGCCGCTGGCCTGCCTCGGGATAGTCCTCGGCCAACGCCGTGACGCAAAGCGCAAACACCTCGACCTTGCAGGGGACTTCCCGCCGTTTGTCGAGCAGCTTGACGTAGCAATAGGTGCCCAGACTGTCGGGCGCGACCTGGCCTGTGGCCCCGGCCTCTTCCCAGGCCTCGCGCGCGGCGGTGGCGGCACCATCCAGCGCCGGAATTGGCCAGCCCTTTGGCAGAATCCATCGCCCGGTTCCGCGCGAGGTGATCAGCAGCACCTGTGGCAGATCCCCGTCAAAGCGACAGCAGAGCGCGCCATATTGCAGCCGGGGCAGTGCCTCGGCCGTTTGCAATATCGCTTTCCTGTCCAGTTTCGCGTTCATGGTCCCCTGCCGGTCTCGCGCCCGCCACCTGACGCCAGTTGACGGCAGGATTGTAAAACTGCGGTTACACCCGGGCGCTCAACGCCATCTTTTCCGTCAGGCGCGCAACCAGATCGGCATGGGGAATGTCGGCATCCACCGCCAGCCGCCTGAGACCGAAATGCACATGCGCGATCTGCTGGTAATAGCGGGTATAGACATAGTTCACCGACGCTCCGGCAACCGCGCCCAGCACCGGCACCGATTGTGCCGCCAGCTTCTGCCCCAGCGCGGTGGCCAGCCGGGGCGCCACGGCGGAGATCATCTTGTACAGCGCGCCGCCAGTCAGCGTGAGACGCAGCGAGACAAAGCCCAGATCGGCGCCGTCATCCGTGGCCAGCGGCCCGGCCGCGGCAAAGACCCGGATACAATCGAACTGGACATTCTCGGCCGCGGGGTCAAAACCATGTTCGGCGGCCACATCCTGGATCGCGCGCAGCAGCACCGTGGTGGTGGCCGGCAGCTCGACCAGCGCGGTGGGCAGGCCGCCCATGCCACCGGCAGCCCCCATCGCGGTGGTCCAGATCATGTTGTTGCGCGCGCTTTGCGCCGGAACCGCCACGCGCGAGCCCTGCGCCGCCCGCATCGCCAGCACCAGCGCCCTCTCGGTCGCATCGCTCAGCCCGGCACGCACCTGGTGCGGCAACCGGTCAAGCAGCCCTTCGGCCTGCCCGCCCAGCGCGTTGAGCAACCGGATCCCGGTGCCGCCCGCCGCGCGGTACCGCGCCGCCAGCGCCTCCAGCTCGGCCTCTGCATCGACCGGGGCAACGATCATGATATCCTGCATGGCGCACGCCTCCTCTGACTTTCAAAGATCGGCATCGCGCGGTGCGATTTCAACGGGTCCAGCGGGTGACCCGGCCCGAAACACCCGTCCAGGCGCCCGGAATCAGTTCCAGCCCCAGCACCCGGTCGGGGTTGGTCGGTGGCGGCATCTCGACCCCTTCCAGCCGGGCAAAGCCGAAGCGGCTGTAGTAGGGCGCATCGCCTACCAGCATCACCCGCGCCCAGCCTCCCTCGCGGCCCGCCTCCAGCCCCTCCTGGATCAGGAACCCACCCAGCCCTTCGCCCTGGTGGGTGGGGTGCACGGCAACGGGCCCCAGAAGCAGCGCGTCGAGATCGCCCACATGCACCGGCCAGAACCGGATCGCACCGGCCAGCGTGCCATCGCTGTCGCGCGCCACCAGCGACAGACCCGCAACCGGCGGCACATCGTCGCGCAGCCGGTACGAGGACAGCGCCGTGCGCCCCGGTGCAAAACACAGGTCGTAAAGCGCCTCGACCTCCCACCAATCGTCCGGTGTTTCCGGCTTGACCTCGATCACCTGTCTGCCTGCCTCTCCCTTCGGGTGGAAATCGCCCTATCACTTCGTTACCCCTAGGGCAAACGCTTGGAGATATCAGACACATGTTCTATCGACCCGAGGACGGGCACGGCCTGCCGCACAACCCGTTCAACGCCATCATCACGCCGCGCCCCATCGGCTGGATATCCACCCGCGCCGCCGATGGCACCAACAACCTCGCCCCCTACAGCTTCTTCAATGGAGCCGCCTATTTCCCGCCGCAGGTGATGTTTTCGACCACGGGCAGCAAGCCCGACCAGGACAACACCAAGGACACGGTCGCCAATATCGAGGCAACAGGTGTCTTCTGCGTCAACATCGTCGAATACGCGATGAGAGACGCGATGAACGCGACCTCTCAGACACTCCCGCGCGAGGTGGACGAATTCGCCCATGCCGGGCTGACACCGGTCGAATGCGAAACGATCGCCTGCGCCCGCATCGCCGGGGCGCCCGCCGCGCTGGAATGCAAGCTGACGCAGATCGTGACGCTGCCCGGCGAGTCCAATCGGGTGGTATTCGGCGAGGTGACCGGCATCCACATGCGCGATGAATGCCTAAAGGATGGGATATTCGACGTCACCACCTATCAGCCGCTGGCCCGGCTTGGCTATCGCGACTACTCGGTGGTGCGCGACCTCTTCACCCTTGCGCGCCCGGACGACTGATGCCCCTGCCCGACGCCAGCCGCCGCTACCCGATCACGTTACCCGACGGGACGGACCATGCCGGCACCGTGTTCCTGAACCGGGTGATAGACCATCCCCGGTTCCGCGCCGGGGATTACAGCTATGCCTCGGATTTCGACCCGCCGGCGGATTGGGCGGCGCGGCTGGCCCCCTATCTGTTTGCAACCTCTGCCGAGATGCTGACACTTGGCCGCTTCTGCCAGATCGCCCACGGGGTGCGCTTCATCACCGCCTCGGCCAATCACGCGATGGACGGGATCAGCTGCTTTCCCTTCCCGGTGTTCGACCCGGTGCAAATGGCCTCCTATCAGCCGGACCGCCGCGATACGGTGATCGGCCACGATGTCTGGATCGGCTATGGCGCGATGATCCTGCCCGGCGCCCGGATCGGCAACGGCGCCATCATCGGCGCGGGCGCTGTGGTGCGCGGCACGGTGCCCGCTTACGCGGTGGTCACCGGAAACCCGGGCCAAGTTATCCGCTTCCGCTTCGACCCCGACACCGTTGCCACGCTGCAAACTCTCGCCTGGTGGGACTGGCCAACGGACCGCATCGCCCGTGCCGAACCGGCACTGCTCTCGGGCGATATCGACCATCTTGCCCGCCTCAGCCCCTGACCTCGGCCTCTGGGGCTTCTTTCTGGTTCCAAATACTCCGGAGCGCGAGGCAGCGCCTCGCCCCCGCGCCGCAAGGCGCGGCAAGAAAGAGAGCGCGCGCCCTCAGGCGCGCACCGCTTCGTAACGGTTCAGTGGCCGCCCAGGATGCCGGTCCGCACCGAGTAATCCACCGCCAGCCCGTAATCGGGGTCGTCGTCGCTGTCGACCATAAGATGCCCGGCCTTGTTCAAGAGCTGGTGGCAATCGCGGCTCAGATGCCGCAGCATCACCTGCTTGCCTGCATCTTCGTATTTCAGCGCAACCGCCTCGATCGCCTGCAAAGCCGACTGGTCGACAACCCGGCTCTCCTTGAAATCGACGATCACGGTGTCCGGGTCCTTCTCAACCTCGAACAGCTCCACGAACCCGTCGGTCGAGCCAAAGAACAGCGGCCCCTGAATCTCATAGACCTTGGCGCCCTTGGCGGTATGGGACTCACGCGTGACCGCATGGATGCGCTTGGCGTTGTTCCAGGCATAGGCCAGGGCCGAGACGATGACGCCCACGACCACGGCAACCGCAAGGTCCTCCATCACCGTGACCACGGTGACCAGAACGGTGACGAATGCATCGGTCAGCGGCACCTTGCGCAGGATCATCAGCGAGTTCCAGGCAAAGGTTCCGATCACCACCATGAACATCACACCAACCAGCGCGGCCAGCGGGATCTGCTCGATCAGCGGCGCGCCGACCAGGATGAACACCAGCAGGAACAGCGCCGCCGCGATACCGGCCACCCGGGTCCGGCCGCCGGACTTCACGTTGATCATGGACTGGCCGATCATCGCGCAGCCGCCCATGCCACCAAAAAAGCCGGTCACCACATTGGCCGCGCCCTGGGCGATGCATTCCTGGCTGGCCCCGCCACGCTTGCCGGTAATGTCACCCACCAGGTTCAGGGTCAGCAGCGACTCGATCAACCCGATGGCGGCGAGGATGACGGAATAGGGCAGGATGATCTCCAGCGTCTCCCAGTTGAGCGGCACCATCGGGATATGGAATTGCGGCAACCCGCCCTCGATCGAGGCCATGTCACCCACCCGCGGCACCTCCAGCCCGGCGCCGATCACCAGCGCCGCGACCACGGCGATGCCCGCCAGCGGCGCAGGGATCGCCCGCGTCACCCGCGGCATGATCCAGATCACGACCATGGTCAGCGCCACCAGCGCCAGCATCAGCATCAGCGGACCGCCAGACAGCCATTGACCGCCACCCAGCCCGTGACCGGTGTTTTCCATGCTGCCGGGCACCTTGAACTGGCCCATCTGCGCCAGAAAGATCACGATGGCCAGACCGTTGACAAAGCCCAGCATGACCGGATGCGGCACCAGCCGGATGAACTTGCCCCATTGCATGACCCCGGCGACCAGTTGCAACAGGCCCATCAGCACCACGGTCGCAAACAGGTATTCCACCCCGTGCTGCGCCACCAGCGCCACCATCACCACCGCGAGCGCCCCGGTCGCGCCCGAGATCATGCCCGGCCGCCCACCGATCAGCGCGGTGATCAGCCCGACCAGAAAGGCCGCGTAAAGCCCCACCAGCGGGTGCACCCCGGCGACAAAGGCAAAGGCCACCGCCTCGGGCACCAGCGCCAGCGCCACGGTCAGCCCCGACAACAGCTCGATCCTGAGTCGCGAGGCGGTCAGCGGCTCGTCCGGCATCCAGCGCAGGTCGGGAATGGCGAGACGATTGGCAACACTTGCCAGGAAGGCACGGGGCATGGGTCAGGTCCTGATGGGGAGTTCGCGTTCCGGGCCTTGTAACGAATCGCCACCCCTACGGCCATGGCGCAGCACGGGTAGCGGCTATGCGTCGCATGCATGACTTTCGCTCGCGGCAACGTGACTTGCACCCGGCCCGCCCGCTGCTCACCTGTCTGGCATGCGTTCCCTGATCCCCTTGCTGCTCTCCGCCCTGATCGCCCTGCCCGCCCATGCCCAGGACATGCAGGGCAACGATACCGCCGGCAACTGGCGGGTCACCCATCACCGGCTGATCGGCATCTGGGATTCGATGTGCGACGAGCGGGTCGAGCAGGGGCAATTGGTGCAACGATGCTATCTGCGGCACGTGGACGTGTTCTCGCCACATCCCGAATTTGCCGCGCAATATCTCTTTGTCACCCCCGAGGATACGGGCTTTGCAGTCGAAATCGGCATCGAGCCGGGCACGCTGTTTGCGCCCGGCGGCATCCGGATCGAAAGGGCTGGGGAACGGCTTTGGCACAGCAACTGGCCCGGTTGCCTGACCGGGCTCGGCTGCGCCTTCTCCGAGGGCAGCGCCGAGACCCTGATCGAGGCGATGCGACAGGGCGAAAGCTTTCGCTTCACCTTTCGCGACCGCCATGGAAAGGCGCAGGATCGCACCTGGCCGCTGGGCCAGTTCGAAGCGGCCTGGCAGGATTTTCTCGATCAGTCCCGCCAGCGCGGCCTGACCGGCGCAGACGCCCGTCAGGGCGGATAAGCAGCGCTCTTGAAATGCGCGCCGGAATCCGCACAACTCGGACGCGAAACGCCCGCAACAGGAAAAGGCCAGAGACATGCGCAACACCAAGATCGCCGTGATCGGCGGCTCCGGCATCTATGACATCGACGGGCTGGACGCGGCGGAATGGGTCACCGTTGAAACCCCATGGGGCGCGCCCTCGGACCAGATCCTGACCGGGCGGCTCGGCGGCGTCGACATGGCCTTTCTGCCCCGCCACGGGCGCGGCCACGTGCATTCCCCGACCGAGGTCCCCTATCGCGCCAATATCGACGCGCTGAAACGGCTGGGCGTCACCGACGTGATCTCGGTCTCGGCCTGCGGGTCCTTCCGCGAGGCGATGGCGCCGGGGCATTTCGTAATCGTCGACCAGTTCATCGACCGCACCTTTGCGCGCGAAAAGAGCTTCTTTGGCACCGGCTGCGTCGCCCATGTCAGCGTTGCCCATCCCACCTGCCCGCGCCTGTCGGATGCCTGCGAGACCTCTGCCCGCGCCGCCGGCGTCACCGTGCATCGCGGTGGCACCTATCTGGCGATGGAGGGGCCGCAATTCTCGACGCTCGCGGAATCGAAGATGTACCGCGAGCACTGGGGCTCCGATGTGATCGGCATGACCAACATGCCCGAGGCGAAACTCGCCCGCGAGGCCGAGCTTTGTTATGCCTCCGTCGCGATGGTCACCGATTACGACAGCTGGCACCCCGATCATGGCGAGGTGGACGTGACCCGGATCATCGCCACCCTGATGGGCAATGCCGACAAGGGCCGCGCCATGGTCAAGGGCCTGCCCGCCCTCCTGGGCGCCGAGCGCGCACCCTGCCCGCACGGCTGCGACCGGGCGCTGGAGCATGCCATCCTGACCGCGCCCGAGGCGCGCGACCCGGCGCTGCTTTCCCGGCTTGATGCGGTTGCTGGCCGGGTGTTGTGAGCGAAGCGCCCACAGTTCTGCTTCTCGGGGCGGATGGGTTCATCGGCCGCCATATCGCCTTTTTTCTGCGCGCCGAGGGCTGGGCTGTTCTGGCATCGGCCCGACGTGTGCGGGCGCTGGATCAGATGGGGTTTCAAACCGTTGCCGCCGATCTGGCCCGGCCCGAAACCCATGACCCCGCCTTTTGGGCCCCGCATCTGAAGGGCTGCCAATATGTGGTGAACGCCGCCGGGCTGCTGACCGGCAGCGAACAGGCGTTTCAGGGGGTGCACCTGCTGGCGCCCGAGGCCGTCTATCAGGCGATGCCCGCAGGCTGCCGGGCGCTCCTGATCTCTGCCGTGGGACTTGAGGCCGATACCCCCTTCGCCCGCTATCGGCGGCAGGGAGAGGCCCTGGCCGAGCGGTACCAGGTCACCATCCTGCGGCCCGGTCTGGTGCTGGCCGATAGCGCCTATGGCGGGTCCGCTTTGGCGCGGGGGCTGGCGGCGCTGCCGCTGGTCACGCCGGTGGTGGGCTAAGGCGATCAGGTATTCAACCCGATCCACGCCAGCGATCTGGCACGCGTCATACAGACCTGCCTTGCCGTCAGCCCGGGCCCTAGCGCGCATGAAATCGGCGGGCCGGAGCGGGTGACGCAGGCCCAGATGCTGCAAGCCATGCGCCGCTGGCTGGGGTTGCGCCCGGTGCCTTTGCTGCACATGCCCCGATTTCTGGCGCGCGGATTGGCGCGGATGGGGGATGCGCTCAAGTTCGGACCGATCTCGACCACCGCTCTGGACCAGTTGGCGACAGGTGTCGAGGCGCGGGAGGCGCTGCTGCTGACCCATCTGCCAGAGGGCGCGCAGCCGCGCGGGTTTTCCAGGTTCATGGCCGCACGACCCGCAGGCACCGCCGATCTGTGGCACGCACGCCTTTACCTGATGAAACCGGCCCTGCGGCTTGTTCTGATCTTGCTCTGGCTCGTCTCCGGGTTTCTGGGCCTTTTCCTGCCGTCGCAAAGCTTTCTCCCGATGATCCCCGAAGGGGCGCTGTCGGACCCTGTCCTGATCGCGCTGGCCCGCGTGGGCGGGGTGGCGGATCTGGCCCTGGCCGCGCTGCTGGCGGCAGCATGGCGGTTGAGGTTGCTGGGCTGGCTGCAGCTGGGGCTGGTCACCGCCTATACGGCGACCTTCACGGTGATAGCCCCGGACCTGTGGCTGCTGCCGCTTGGCGGATTGTTGAAGAACCTGCCGATCCTGCTGCTGATCTGGCTGTTCCTGGTGCTGGAGGAAGAGCGCTGATGGACCCCTATCTGCTGGCCCGCTGGCTGCATATCCTGTCCTCGACCGTCCTGTTCGGCACCGGGATCGGCACCGCCTTTCAGATGGTCTGGGCGATGCGCACGGGCAAGGCGGAGACGGTGCATTCCGTCGCGTCCGGAGTGGCCTGGGCCGATTGGCTGTTCACCACGCCCGCCGGCATAGCGCAGCCGCTGACCGGGCTGTGGCTGATCCATCTGGCGGGCTATTCGCTGCTGGAATCCTGGTTGCTGCTGACCTATGGGCTGTACCTTCTGGCCTTTGCCTGCTGGGCCCCCGTGGTGCATCTGCAGATCCGCATCCGCGATCTGGCGGGCGCGGCCCAGGTCACGGGGGCAGCCTTGCCTGCCGAGGCCCATCGCCTTTACCGTATCTGGTTCGCGCTTGGCTGGCCTGCCTTTGTCGCGCTGATTGGAATATTCTGGCTCATGGTCTGGCGACCGGCGCTCTGGTAAACGCCCTTGACCTGACGACAAAGCCGGGGCTTGCTGCGGCGGTTAGGACAGGAGACCCCAATGCCCCTCGATCTCTGGCTTGCCTTTGTTGCCGCCTCGACCGCCCTTCTGCTGATCCCCGGCCCCACAGTGCTGCTCGTCTTGAGCTATGCCCTGTCCAAGGGACGCGGCGTGGCGGTCGCCTCGGCCACGGGGGTGGCTCTGGGAGATCTCATAGCCATGAGCGCCTCTCTCGCCGGGCTTGGCGCATTGGTGCTGGCCTCGGCCACGCTGTTTGCGGTCCTGAAATGGGTCGGTGCCGCCTATCTGCTGTGGCTGGGTTATCGCCTGTTTCGCAGTGCGGGCGGCGCCGGGCTGGCGCAGATGCGTGTCTCTCAGGATGTCAGCGCACGCTCCGTCTTGGCCCATACCGCCGCTGTCACCGCGCTGAACCCGAAATCGATCGCCTTCTTCATTGCATTTGTGCCGCAGTTCCTGCGGCCCGAAGCGCCGCTGCTGCCGCAATTCGCCATCCTGATCGCAACCTTTGTCGGGCTGGCCGCATTGAACGCACTTGCCTATGCGCTGCTGGCCGACCGGCTGCGCCGCTGGGTTGACCGGCCATCGGTGATTGCCGGACTGACGCGAACCGGCGGAGTGACCCTGATGGGCATGGGGCTTGCCACCGCCTTGCTGCGGCGCCCCGCCTAACTGTCCTGATGCGCCTTCATGAACTCGCGGATGAACCGGCGTATCTCGCGCGCGGCGCTGGTATCGAGCGCCTTGCAGGTCTCGACAAAGGCGTCCCGCTCTTTCTTGTCCAGCCGCAAAACAAGCTGCGCATCCTTGGTAGCGGCGTTTTTTCCGTCTTTCTTGCCCACGAATCCATCCGCGCGGTTGAAAATTTCGCATATGCATTGTATATACAAAGCATAGAACATGTCGGTGCATCCGCACCGTAACAACAAGACGGAGGCAATTGCAATGAACCTGCATACTGCACAATCGCTGCTGATCCAGGACCGCCGGGACTGGGTGAAACCGCATCTCTCCTGGTTGCCCGCGACGCTCTACCGCTCTTTCGCCAGCCTCAAGACCCGGCGCTGACCTCATCAGGCCCACCTCAGTTGGCGCGTCTGTTGGCACGGGGCCGTCCTCCCTCTTGCACCAGCGCGTTTCATGCGCCAAACCGCAGGAAACGCAGATCTTGCAGGGGGACCTCATGTCCAGAACGAAATCGGTTCAGGATTACATCCGCACCATCGTCGATTTCCCGCATGAGGGAATCCTGTTTCGGGACGTCACCACGCTGTTTGCCGATCCACGCGGCTTTCGCATCGCGATCGACCAGATGCTGCACCCCTATGCCGGAGAGCGCATCGACAAGGTGGTGGGGCTCGAGGCGCGCGGTTTCATTCTGGGCGGCGCCATCGCCCATCAGCTGAGCGTTGGTTTCGTGCCGATCCGCAAGAAGGGCAAGCTGCCCGGCACCACGATCAGCCAGGATTACAAGCTGGAATATGGCGAGGCGATTGTCGAAATCCATGATGACGCAATTCAGCCTGGAGAGAAGATCCTGCTGGTCGACGACCTATTGGCGACCGGCGGAACTGCGGCGGCCGGTATCAAGCTGGTCGAACGGCTGGGCGGCGAGATCGTCTCTTGTGCCTTCATCATCGACCTGCCCGACCTTGGCGGCCGCAAGGTGCTGGAATCCATGGGCATGGATGTGCACGCGCTTTGTGCCTTTGACGGTCTCTGATCGGCGCGCGACAAAATTCTGCGAATTTTGTTTACCAGAAAATTCGTAGAATTTTCTGGGCCCTGCCGTTTATGCGAGCACAGCACCCGGGTTCATGATGCCGGCCGGGTCGAGTGCGGTCTTGATCGCGCGCATAGCCGCCAGTTTCGCCGGATCGCCATAGCGCTGCAAGTCTCCGGTCTTGAACCGTCCGATCCCATGTTCGGCGCTGACAGAACCGCCGAAGTCATGCACCAAGTCATGCACCAGCCGTTTCAACTCGGTCGCCTGAACTGCATAGTCGGACCTGTCCCGCCCTTTTGGCGGGAACAGATTGTAGTGCAGATTGCCATCCCCCAGATGACCAAAGCAGTTGATCCGGAACGGTCCCATCGCCGAAACCGCCTCCTGCCCACGCTGGATGAACGCGGGTAGCTCCGACAGTGGCAGCGACACGTCATGGCTGGAAATCGAGCCGATCCGGCGATTGGCCTCGGGGATATGTTCGCGCAGGCTCCAGAGCGCGCCGCGCTGCGCCTCGCTTTGCGCCACGACGCCATCAATGACCAGTTCCGCCTCGACCGCCGCTTCGAACAGCGCCTCAAGCGCCGTGACCGCGTCCAGACCGCCCGACAGGCCCAGCTCCACCAGAACGCTCCATTCCGGTACCGGGTCCAGCGGCTGGCGCAGATGCGGCAGGGTTTCCGCCAGAAAATCGAAACTCTGGCGGTGGATCAGTTCAAAGGCGCTGACACCCTCGCCAACCTGCCCGCGCGCCAGCGCCAGCAGATCGAGCGCGGCCTGCGGATCGCGGACGGTCAGCAGGGCGGTCCCCTGCGAGCCGGGCTGTGGGAACAGCTTCAGCGCGGCGGCGGTGATGATGCCCAACGTGCCCTCGGATCCGATCAGCAGGTTACGCAGATCATAGCCGGTATTGTCCTTTCGCAGACGCGTCAGCCCGCTCCAGATCTCGCCATTGGGCAGCACCGCCTCCAGCCCCAGACACAGGTCGCGGGCATTGCCATAGCGCAGCACCCCGACCCCACCGGCATTGGTGGCCAGGTTGCCACCGATCCGGCAGGACCCTTCCGAGGCCAGCGAGAGCGGGAACAGGCGACCCGCATCACCAGCCGCAGACTGGACATCGGCCAGGATGCAGCCCGCTTCGGCCACAACCACATTCTCTTGCGGATAGATCCCGCGAATCCGGTTCATCCGTTCCAGAGAGATCAGCAGCGGGGCCGGCCCCTCGGGCATCACCTGCCCGCCCACCAGGCCGGTCCCGCCGCCGTAGGGCAGAACCGGAACGCGTTTGGTTCCCGCCGCACGGATCAGTCTCGCCACCTCCTCGGTCGAGCGTGGCAAGGCCAGCACCCCGGCCTGCCCGGTCCAGCGCCCGCGCGGCTCGCTCAGATAGCGCGGCTCGACCGGGCGCAACACTTCGGCGGGCAGCAGGCTGCGCAGATGATTGGCAAAGCTCTCGTCGGCGGGGTGCAGGGTCATGCCCTTTTCATGCCCACGGCGGGCGCATGCGGCAAGCCCTAATCGAGATCGACGAGGTAGCGCTGTTCAAGCACCACCACCGTGGGCCGGTCGGGCAGCGTGCGCAGCGATATGTCGATCTCGGACACGCCATCGCGACGAATGTCGAAATCGTTTCGAACGCCTGCAAGAAACCGGTCCAGCGAATGTCCCGAGAACCAATGCATCGGGATGATGACCGAGCTTTTCAGCCGCCGCAGCACCGCGATCATCTCGGGCAGCGGCATGGTGGTGCCGCCATCGACGGCAGCCATCACCACATCGAGCCGGCCAAGGGCGGCGAACTGGGCGTCGTCGGGAACGTGGTGCAGGTGCCCCAGATGCCCGATGCACATCCCCTCGACCTCGAACACGAAGATCGAATTGCCGCGTTCCTCGACCCCTCCATAGACCGACCGGATATCGGTCGAGACATTCCGGATCAGCATTTCGCCCAGATCGAGATGGTGTTCGATCCCTTTGCCAAACGGGCCCCAGCCTTGCAGAACATGCGGGATCGCCGGGTCCGGGAACTGCGTCCAGTGGGTCTCGTGCGCGTGGTTCATGGTCACGACATCGGGGATCAGATCGGCGCTGCCGATGAAGCCGGTGAAATCGGTCACCGCGTTCAGCCCGCCGGGCGTCTGGATCAGGAACGAGGCATGCGCGATATAGCTGATCCGTACCGAATAGTCCGGCACCGGATCCTGCCAGCCCGCCTTGTGCAGATACGCGATCCCCGGCGCGGCATCGGCAATGGCAATGCAATGGCTTGGCCGACGCTCTTGCGCCGACGCGCTCCCCGCAAGGACAGTCAATGCCAAAAGAAGCCGCCACATGACACCAATTGTAGCGCAAGCTGGCCGCAAGTCACGTATCGGTTCCTGAACCGCGCGACGTTCAGTTCGGGGTCCGGGTGACCCCCGATGACACCGCCAAGCGGCTGTCTAGCCTACATCCGTCTTGCCGCGCCGGTCCGAGCGCAGGCAGGCATAGAGCACATGGGTACGCCAGCGCCCGTTGATCTGAAGATAGGATTGCGCCACGCCTTCGTATTTGAAGCCCGAGCTTTCCAGCAACCCGCGCGAGGCCATGTTCTCGGGCAGGCAGGCGGCTTCGAGCCGACTGAGATCAAGCTGGGCAAAGGCATGATGCACCACCGCGCCAATCGCCTCGCGCATGTATCCCTGCCGGGCATGGTTTTGGCCGGTCCAATATCCCAGCGTTCCCGCCTGGGCGGGGCCGCGACGGATATTGTCGAGCGTGATCGCCCCCACCAGCACATCGTCGCTGCGCCGGAACAGGAACAGCGGCACCGCCGAGCCGCTGGCGACCGAACGCTGCGCCCAATAGACACGGTTGGTGAAACTCTTGCGGCTAAGATGATCGTGCGCCCAGCTGGGCTCCCACGGGACCAGATAGTCGCGCGAGGCCCGCCGCAGCGCCGCCCAGTCGGCATAGTCGGAATGCGCAGGCAGGCGCAGGCTGAGCCGTTCGGTTTCGAGTTTCAGCTTGCGGCGGCCCAGCAGCATCAGGCAGCGCGCCTCTCTTGCAGCTCCGCCAGGTTGGGTGCGGCCGAGACCGGGCCATAAAGCGCCAGCGCCGCCGGGGCCTCGACCGCCATCTGTTCGGCAAAGGCGCGCACATCGGCGGTGGTGACCGCGTCGATCCGGGCCACGGTATCCTCGAGCGAGGGCACCTTGCCCCAGATCTGCACCAGCCGCGCCAACCGCTCGGCCCGGTTCGACGGGCTTTCCAGCCCCATCAGCATCCCGGCCTTCATCTGGGCACGGGCGCGGGCCACCTCGGCCTCGCTCATGTCTTCGGCGGCGCGCTTCATCTCGTCGATGGTGATGCCCGCCAGTTCAGCCACCTGGCCCG
Organism: Ruegeria pomeroyi DSS-3; assembly: GCF_000011965.2. Classification (NCBI taxonomy): domain Bacteria; kingdom Pseudomonadati; phylum Pseudomonadota; class Alphaproteobacteria; order Rhodobacterales; family Roseobacteraceae; genus Ruegeria; species Ruegeria pomeroyi. The sequence goes on from NC_003911.12 coordinate 3,278,681, forward strand.
CACTGGTCCCGGCATAGATGGTGGTGGTGCCGGTATCGGCATAGGCACCGGTTTGGGCGAAGATCGTGTAGCACAGGCCGCGCACTTCGCGCACTTCCTGGAACAGGCGCGAGGACATGCCGCCCCCCAGCGCCGAGGAATAGATCTGAGCGGTATAGATGGCATCGTCGCGATAGCCCGGCCCCTCGAGCGCCAGCGCGAAATGGGCCTGCTCCAAGGCCTTCTCACGCCGCGCCTCGCCGCCGGTAAACAGCGCGGGCACCGCCAGCGCGCCCTTGCGCGGGGTGAGATGGCCGAACATCTCTTCGGCCAGCCGGACCAGCAGATCGTGATCGACGGCGCCGGTGGCCGACAGAATCATCTGCTCGGGCCCGTAATTGTCGGCCACAAATGCGGAAAGATCGGCGCGGGAAAAGGCGCTGACCCGCTCGACCGGCCCCAGGATGGTGCGGCCCAAAGGCTGGTCGCGATAGCTTTCTTCCTGCAACCAGTCAAAGATCACGTCGTCGGGCGTGTCATGCGCCTGGCCGATTTCTTGCAGGATCACGCCGCGCTCGACCTCGATCTCGCGCGGGTCGAAGACCGGGTTGAGGACGATATCGCCGATCACGTCGAGCGCCAGCGCCACATCCTCTTTCAGAACGCGGGCATAATAGGCGGTCACCTCGCGCGAGGTGTAGGCGTTGATATATCCGCCCACATCCTCGATCGCCTCGGCGATCTGCAGGGCCGAGCGGCGCTCGGTCCCCTTGAACGCCATATGCTCCAGGAAATGGGCGATACCGTTCTGGTCGATCCGTTCGTGCCGCCCGCCTGCGGTCACCCAGATGCCGATTGCGGCCGATTGCAGGCCCGGCATGTTCTCGCTGACGATGCGAAAGCCGTTGGCCAGTTGGTCCTGTCTTACTGTCACGCAGGGATATGCCTTCTGATATGATCCTGGAGGGCGGCCAGATCGTTGGCGATCCGGGTCACCCGTTCCGGACGTTCATATAGATCCGACATGCGCGGGGGAAGGGGCGGAAACACGCCGCTGGCCTGTTCCACCGCGGCGGGGAATTTCGCCGGATGCGCGGTGGCCAGGGTGATCATCGGCGCCTCATCGGCCCTGCGGGCCTCTTCGGCGACCTTCACCCCCACCGCCGAATGCGGGCACAACAGCTCGCCGCTGGCGGCCAGCGTCGCCTTGATGGTGGCCAGCGTCTCCTCTTCCGAGGCGCGGCCCGAGGTGAAACTGTCGCGCAGGGCCTGCATCGCCCCCTGGCTGACATGGAACCCGCCCTGTTGCAGCTCGTCCATCAGCTGCGACACCGCCGCGCCGTCCTGGCCATAGGCGTAATAAAGCGCGCGTTCGAAGTTGGAGCTGACCTGGATATCCATCGACGGGCTGATCGAGGGGATGGTTTCCCCTTTGAAATAGCCCTCGCCCGACAGGCAGCGGTGCAGGATGTCGTTCTGGTTGGTGGCCACCACCAGCTGCTCGATCGGCAGCCCCATACGCTTGGCGATATAGCCCGCAAAGATGTCGCCGAAATTGCCCGTGGGCACGGTGAAGCTGACCTTGCGATGCGGCGCGCCCAGGCTGGTGGCCGCCGAGAAATAATAGACCACCTGCGCCAGCACGCGCGCAAAATTGATCGAGTTGACGCCAGCCAGCCGCACCCCGTCACGGAAGGCGAAGTCGTTGAACATGTCCTTGACCCGCGCCTGGCAGTCGTCGAAATCGCCATCCACCGCCAGCGCGTGCACGTTGCTGTCGGCGGGCGTGGTCATCTGGCGTCGCTGCACTTCGCTGACCCGGCCATGCGGGAACAGGATGAAGACATTGACCGCATCCAGCCCGCGGAACGCCTCGATCGCGGCCGAGCCGGTATCGCCCGAGGTGGCGCCGACGATGGTCACCGTCTCGCCGCGCCGCGCAAGCGCCGCCTGAAACAGCTGGCCGATCAGCTGCATCGCGAAATCCTTGAAGGCCAGCGTCGGCCCGTGGAACAGCTCCAGCAGGAAGTGGTTCTCGTTGAGCTGTTTCAGCGGCGCCCGGGCGGCATGGCCAAAGCCTTGGTAAGCGCGGGCGATGATGCCCCTGAACTCGTCCTCGCCAAAGGAGCCGCTTACATAGGGCCACATCACGCGAAAGGCGATCTCTTCATAGGGCAGGCCCGCCAGCGCGGCGATCTCGTCCTGGCCCATCACCGGGATCTCGGCGGGCAGGTAAAGGCCACCGTCGCGGGCCAGACCGGTCAGCATCGCCTCTTCGAAGGTAAGCTCGGGCGCCTGCCCGCGGGTCGAGATGTATTTCATCGCTGTCAGCCTTTCTTGCGGGCGCGGCCGCGCCACAAAAACAGGGAGGTCATCGCGGCCCAGACCAGGGCCAGACCAAACCAGGTGATTGCATATTGCAGGTGGGTATTGGGAATACCGGCGCTGTCGACAGGCAGCGGCGTGATACCGGGGCCGGTCGGCGCGCGGGCGATCAGCAGCACCGGTTCGGTGCCCAGTCGAGCCGCCATCGCAGGCACGTCACGGGCGAACCAGATATTGCCGTTGAGATCGGGCGACGGGGTATAGCCGTCAATCTCGTCGGGCCAGTGCAGGTTGCCCTCGACCCGCATCGGCCCGGTCTCGCGGCTGTCCTGTTTGGCGGTCGTAGGGATGAAGCCACGATCGACCAGGATACGCCGTCCCTCGTCGGTGACGAAAGGGGCGATGACGCGGTAGCCCGGCCCCACCATCTTGACCGAGACCAGAACGTGCAGTTCCTCGCCCTCTATCTCGCCACTGACCGCAACCGGCAGATAGCGGTCACGCTCGGGATCGGGGTGTTCGGGCAGCGCCTGCGGCGCGTCGGCAATGCGGCTGTCGATATCTGCCAGCAGCGCCTCTTTCCAGCTGAGCCGGCGCAACTGCCAGCTGCCCAGCGCGATCAGCACGGCAAGGCCCGCGAGGCCGATGAAGAGGAGGAATAGAACGCGGCGCATGGCGGCTCCGAACGGGGATCACAAGGCCCGGCGCGGGCCGGTGCCTTGGTATGGCGAGACGGGCGGGCTTTGCAACCGGACAATTGTATCGGGTGCAATTCTGGCCACGGGCCCCCGGCACCGGAATGAAAAAGCCGCCCCTTGGGGCGGCTTTGTCTGTCTTTCAGGCAGAAGGCCCGGGCCGATCAGAGCAGCGGCCACTGGCCCCAGATGTAGACGGCAAAGAAGAGGAACAGCCAGACCACATCGACGAAGTGCCAGTACCAGGCGGCGGCCTCGAAACCGATATGCTTCTCCGGGGTGAAGTCGCCCTTGAGCGCGCGCAGCAGGCACACCGCCAGGAAGATGGTGCCGATGATCACGTGCATGCCGTGGAAACCGGTTGCCATGAAGAAGTTCGAGTAGAATTGATCGCCGCCAAAGGTCCAGTCTTCGTGCAGCAGCAGCTCGGCATATTCATAGGCTTGCAGCAAGGTAAAGATCATGCCCAGGAAGATGCCGATCGACAGGCCCTGGATCAGCGCCTTGCGGTCGTTGTTATGCACCAGCGCATGGTGCGCCCAGGTCACGGCGCAGCCCGACAGCAGCAGAACCAGCGTGTTGATCAGCGGCAGGTGGAACGGATCGACCGCATGAATGCTCGGCGCCACATACTCGGTGCCCACATATTCCTGCATCGGGTACATGCGATGTTTGAAGAAGGACCAGAACCAAGCAAAGAAGAACATCACCTCGGAGGTGATGAACAGGATCATGCCATAGCGCAGGCCGATGCGGACAACGGGTGTGTGATCGCCGACGCGGCTCTCGGCCACGACCTCGGCCCACCAGGCGTACATGACATAGAGCACGGCGATGAAGCCGGCCCAGAACATGTAGGGGGTGATCCCGTGCATCCAGAGAACGGCGCCGAACAACATGACAAAGCCACCGATCGAGCCGATCAGCGGCCAGATCGACGGGGCCAGAATGTGATAATCGTGGTTCTTAGCGTGTGCCATAAGTGTCCCTCACCTTGCGGCGTTAGTTCGTGTTCGTTTTTTCACCTGCGTCGAGGGCGGCATAGCCCTCGGGCAGGTCGATTTCGTAGAATGTATACGACAGCGTGATCGTATGCACATATTTCGCGTCCCGGTCGTTAACGATCTCGGGGTCGACGAAGAAGGTAACCGGCATCTGCACCCGCTCGCCGGGTTGCAGGACCTGCTCTTCAAAGCAGAAACAGGCGATCTTGTCGAAGTAGCCGCCCGCCGAATAGGGCGCCACGTTATACGAGGCCTGCCCCGCCACCGGACGGTCGGTGGGGTTATAGGCCTCATAAAAGGCCAGCCCGGTCTCGCCGATGCGCAGTTCCATCTCGGTCTGCACCGGGCGGAATTCCCAAGGCATGCCACGCTCTTTCGAGGCGTCGAAGCGGACCTTTATGGTCTTGTCCAGAATGGTGTCCGATCCGGCCTCGGCCACGCCGGTGGCGCCGCCAAAGCCGGTGACCCGGCAGAACCAGTCATAGAACGGGACCGAGGCCCAGGCGAGGCCGCCCATCACCACGACCACGCTGACCAGTTGAACAACGGTTTTCTGAGGTCCGTTCAAAGCCATCAGCCTTGCCCTCCGACGCTGGCCTGGGGCGGTTCGAAATCGCCACGGGTCACCTTGACCACGGTCAGGCCGAAAACGATGAAGATAAAGGCCGCCAGGGTCAGCGCAACACCCAGGTTGCGACCGAAGCGGCGTTGATGCAGCTCATGTGTGCGGTTCAGGCTCATCCCCAGCCTCCCAGCCCATAGGGGCGCAGCAGCGCTTCGGCCAGGATGGCACCGAAATGCAGGAACAGATAGAGCAGCGACAATTTGAAGAACCCACGCTCGGTCTTGAAGTTGTCGGCCTCGCTGTCGGCCTCGTCCCGGCGCCAGATACGGATGGCCCCCAGCAGGAACAACGCGTTCAGCACCAGTGCGACGGCCAGATAGATCGGTCCGCCGATATTCGAGAATGCGGTGCCCAGCGCCAGCAGCGCCAGCAGGATCGTGTAGATCAGGATATGAACGCGGGTGGCGCGGCGGCCATGGGTCACGGTCAGCATCGGAACGCCTGCGTCGTCGTAGTCCGAGCGCATGAACAGCGCCAACGCCCAGAAATGCGGCGGCGTCCACATGAAGGTCAGCGCGAACATCAGCCAGGGTTCCACCGACATGTCGCCCGTGGCCGCGATCCAGCCGATCACCGGCGGGAAGGCCCCCGCCGCGCCGCCGATCACGATGTTCTGCGGCGTCGTCCGCTTCAGCCACATCGTATAGACGACCACATAGAAGAAGATGGTGAAGGCTAGAAACGCGCCCGCGAGCACATTGGTGGCCAGCGCCAGCATCATTACCGACAGGCCCGACAGGCCAAGGCCCAGCGCCAGCGCCTCGCCCGGCTCGACCTTGCCGGCGGGGATCGGGCGCTTTTTCGTGCGCTTCATCACCTGGTCGATATCGGCATCCCACCACATGTTCAGCGCGCCCGAAGCGCCGCCGCCGATGGCGATGAACAGGATGGCGCAAAACCCGATGAAAGGATGGACCGACACCGGTGCGGCCACCAGGCCGACCAGCGCGGTAAACACCACAAGCGACATCACCCGCGGTTTCAGCAGGGCGAAATAGTCGCCAAAACCGGCCTCGTCCGGGCGGTGCGCGGCCCGGGCAGTGCTGGCGTTGAAGCTTGCGTCGCTCATGCGGTGGTCCCTTGGGGCAAAAGCCGCGCGACATGCGCGCAGCCCGGGTCAGTCACGGTTGGCGGGGTCGGCCCCCGCCTGCGAGGTTCAGTTCGAGGCGACCTGATAGCTGGTCGGCAGACCGGCATATTCTTCCTTGGCGCTGGCCAGCCACTTGGCATATTCCGCCTCGCTGACCACCTTGACGGTGATCGGCATATAGGCGTGGTCCTTGCCGCAAAGCTCGGAGCACTGGCCGAAATAGATGCCTTCCTTTTCGGCCTTGAACCACAGCTGCGCCAGACGGCCCGGCACCGCGTCCTGCTTCACGCCAAAGGCGGGGATGGTCCAGGAATGGATCACGTCGGCCCCGGTCACGTTCATCACCACGACCTTGCCGACGGGCACGACAACGGCGGTATCGGTGGCCAACAGGTATTCATCCTGGCTATAGCCATGCTCTTCCAACGCGTCGCGGCCCAGCATGAAGCTTTCAAAGCCGAAGCCCTCGTCGGTATAGTCATAGCCCCAGTACCACTGGTAGCCGGTCACCTTGATGTTGATTTCGCCCTCGGGGATTTCCTGCTGGTCGAACAGCTCTTTCAGCGAGTAGGAGCCGATGAACAGCAGAATCACGATCGGCCCGACGGTCCAGAGGATTTCTACCGGCGTGTAATGCGAGAATTTCGCCGGGGTCGGATTGGCGCGGCTGTTGAACCGCACGATGCACCAGACCAGCAGCGCCGCGACCAGCAGGCAGATGGCGGTGATGATGACCAGAATCATGCCATCCAGCCATTGCAGGTCGCGCGCCAGTTCGGTTGCGGCGGGCTGAAAGCCCATCCCGCCGTCGACCGGTTTGCCGATGATCTCCAGCTCCTGCGCCGCCGCGGGCAGGCTCGAAAGTGCGGCGAGAAGCGCCGAAAGCGTCAAAGCGTTCTTCATGTTCTGTCCTGATCGTTTGATCTTGCGTCCCTGACCGGGGGGTCCGTGAATCGAAACACACCCCGCCCGTTGTCTTTGGTCGCGTTAAAAATCATATTCCCGGAGGCAGATAAAGCAAAATGCTTGCGTCAAACAGACGCTATTTTTGATCTGGATCAAACAACGAGGCCGCAAATCATGGCGCAAGACCCTTTTCGACCCTTTGAAACAGCCCTTCCGCAGGACGAGGCGCTGGCCGTTCTGCGGGCGGCCACCGACGGGGCCGAGGATGGCGAACTGTTCGTCGAGCGCCGCAAATCAGAAGCGCTGAGCTTTGACGACGGTCGGCTGCGCTCGGCCTCGTATGATGCATCCGAAGGGTTCGGCCTGCGCGCCGTCAAGGGCGAGGTGGCGGGATATGCCCATTCCACCGATGTCTCGATTCCCTCTTTGCGGCGCGCGGCCGAGACCGCGCGCCTGGCGGTGGGCGATGGCGGCGGCACCCTGGCCGGCGCCCCGGCCCGCACCAATCGCAAGCTATATACCGAGGACGATCCTATCGACTCGGCCGCATTCCCGGTCAAGGTCGAGACCCTGCGCGAGATCGACGCCTTTGCCCGCGATCTCGATTCGCGGGTGGTCCAGGTCTCGGCCTCGATCATGGCCTCGCTGCAAGAGGTCGAGATCCTGCGCCCTGACGGGGTGCATCTGCGAGATGTGCGGCCCATGACGCGGGTCAACGTCTCGGTCATCGTCGAGCGCGACGGACGGCGCGAGAGCGGCAGCGCCGGTGGCGGTGGCCGGGTCGGACTGGACGGGCTGATCGCCCCCGAGGCCTGGCAGGCGCAGGCGCGCGAGGCGCTGCGTATCGCGCTGGTGAACCTCGATGCCGAACCGGCGCCTGCCGGGGTGATGGAGGTGGCGCTTGGCCCCGGCTGGCCCGGCATCCTGCTGCACGAGGCGATCGGGCACGGGCTGGAGGGTGATTTCAACCGCAAGGGCACCTCGGCCTTTGCCGGGCTGATGGGGCAGCAGGTGGCCGCGCGCGGGGTCACCGTGGTCGATGACGGCACCCTGCCCGACCGGCGCGGCTCGATCACCGTCGATGACGAGGGCACGCCCTCGCGCCGGACGGTGCTGATCGAGGACGGCATCCTGACCGGATACATGCAGGATCGCCAGAACGCCCGCCTTATGGGAGTTGAGCCAACCGGTAACGGACGGCGCCAGAGCTATGCCCATAAACCGATGCCGCGCATGACCAATACGGTGATGCTGGGCGGCAATGCCGACCCCGCCGATCTGGTGGCCGAGATCAAGGACGGCATCTGGGCGGTGGGATTCGGCGGCGGTCAGGTCGACATCACCAATGGCAAGTTCGTGTTCTCGTGCACCGAGGCGTACCGGGTGCGCAACGGCCGCATCGGCGCGCCGGTCAAGGGGGCCACGCTGATCGGCGACGGGCCTTCGGCGTTGCAACGCATCCGGGGGCTGGGCAATGACATGGCGCTCGATCCCGGCATGGGCACCTGCGGCAAGGACGGCCAATGGGTACCGGTGGGCGTGGGCCAGCCCACGGTGCTGATGGATGGGCTGACAGTGGGCGGCTCGGCCGCGTGACCCGGGACGGCGGCAAGGTAAACGTTTTTGCCGCCGATTCTCCCTTACGGCTTGAGGCTGCGCATAAACTCGCTCTTGAGATACCGATTTAAAATTCGCAATTTCAGATAGTTACCTCGTTCCCACTACCTGGTTCGCAAAAAACTGCGAAGAATTTAGTTTGATTCACCGCCTGTTAACGAGCCGGGCTGTAAACCTGTTTCTGCAAACAGGCGGAGCGACGGATGACCGAGGAACAGTTTTCTTCCTATCACCCCCCACTCCCACCCACCACGGAAGAGGACCGGTTTTCCTGGCTCCGCCTTTTGCGCTCGCGCAGAGTTGGCCCGACAACGTTCCGCCGACTGATGCACGAGCATGGCACGGCGCAGAACGCGCTGGCCGCGCTGCCTGAAGTGGCACGTGCCGCCGGGGTCGAGGGCTATGAAATATGCCCGCCCGGTGTTGTCGAAGCAGAGCTCAAGGCCGCAAAAGCCGCGAAAGCGCGGCTTTTGTGCCTGGGCGATGCCGACTACCCCTCTCATCTGGCCGGGATCTCGGATGCGCCGCCGCTCTTGTGGCTGCTCGGCGACCCGGCCCTGTTGCGCCGCCCGATGATCGCGCTGGTGGGCGCGCGCAATGCCTCGTCGCTGGGCACCCGCATGGCGCGGGCTTTGGCGCAGGATCTGGGCACCGCCGGTTTTGTCGTGGTCTCGGGGCTGGCGCGCGGCATCGACACCGCCGCGCATCTTGCGGCGCTGCCCAGCGGCACCATCGCGGTCATGGCGGGTGGCGTCGACACTGTCTATCCCGCCGAGAACACCCATCTGGCCGCCGACATCGCGCAGCACGGGTTGCGCCTGTCGGAACAGCCGATGCGCCTGACCCCGCAGGCGCGCCATTTCCCGCGCCGCAACCGCATCATCTCGGGCCTGGCCCAGGCAGTGGTGGTGGTCGAGGCCGCCGCCAAATCCGGCAGCCTGATCACCGCGCGCGACGCGCTGGACCAGGGGCGCGAGGTGCTGGCGGTGCCCGGTCACCCGTTCGACGCCCGCGCCGCCGGCTGCAACATGCTGATCCGCGACGGCGCCCATTTGGTGCGCAATGCCGAGGATGTGATCACTGCCCTGCCTGCCCTGACAGCGCCGCAACCGCAACCCGACCTGTGCGACCTGATGCAACAGCCGGCACCGCCCGCCAAACGCAGCCTGCGCGAAACCGTGGCGCTGCACAGCCTGATCCTCGACCGGCTCGGGCCATCGCCAGTGGCCGAGGATCAGCTGATCCGCGATCTGGCCGCCAGCCCGGGCGAGGTCGCCCCGGTGTTGGTCGATCTTGAGCTGGAAGGGCGGATCAACCGTCAGGCCGGCGGGCTGCTGTCGCGCGTCAACTGACCCCGTCCCGCCCGCACCCAAGACTGCGACGGGCCGGTCCCACCTGCCTCTGACACTCGGAACAACTGCGCCCAAACAGCACCGATTGACAATCGGGGCTTGCACCCCACATGTTGCCCCGCCATAGAACGCGCCGTGTCCGATGAATGAGGTTCCTATCTAAATGCCTGTTGTTGTTGTAGAATCCCCTGCCAAGGCAAAAACGATCAACAAATATCTCGGCTCGGACTACACGGTTCTGGCATCTTATGGCCATGTGCGCGACCTGCCTGCCAAGGACGGATCGGTCGATCCCGAGCATGATTTCGACATGACCTGGGAGGTTGCCGCCGACAGTCGCAAGCACGTCAAGGCAATCGCTGACGCCCTGGCCGAGGACAACGAACTGATCCTCGCCACCGACCCCGATCGCGAGGGCGAGGCGATCAGCTGGCACCTGCAGGAAGCGCTGACCAAGCGCCGTTCGATCAAGAAGGGCACTGCCGTCAGTCGCGTCACTTTCAACGCCATCACCAAGGACGCGGTGACCAAGGCGATGCAGAACCCGCGCCAGGTCGATATGCCGCTGGTCGAGGCCTACCTGGCGCGCCGTGCGCTGGATTATCTGGTGGGCTTCAACCTGTCCCCGGTACTGTGGCGCAAGCTGCCCGGCGCGCGCAGCGCGGGCCGGGTGCAATCGGTCTGCCTGCGCCTGATCGTCGAGCGCGAGATGGAGATCGAGGCCTTCAAGCCGGTGGAATACTGGTCGGTCAAGGCCTTGCTGGAAACCCCGCGCGGCCAGGTCTACGAGGCGCGTCTGGTCACGCTGGCGGGCAACAAGCTCGACAAGATGGACATTTCCAACGCCACCCAGGCCGAACTGGCCGTGCAGGCGATCACCAGCCGCGCGCTGAGCATCCAGTCGGTCGAGGCGAAACCGGCGGCGCGCAACCCCTCGGCGCCCTTCATGACTTCAACCCTGCAACAAGAGGCCAGCCGCAAGTTCGGCATGGGCGCGCGCCACTGCATGAGCGCGGCGCAGCGCCTATATGAGGCCGGGCACATCACCTATATGCGGACCGACGGCATCGACATGGCGCCCGAGGCGGTCATGGCCACCCGCGACGCCATTGCCGACCGGTTCGGGGCCGAATACGTGCCCGACAGCCCGCGCATGTACAAGAACAAGGCCAAGAACGCGCAAGAGGCGCATGAATGCATCCGCCCCACCGACATGCGCAAGGACGCCGCCGCGCTGAAGCTGAAGGACGAGGATCAGCGCCGTCTTTACGACCTGATCTGGAAACGCACCATCGCCTGCCAGATGGCCGCCGCCCGGCTGGAGCGGACCACGGTCGAGATCGGCAGTGCCGATGGCCAGGTCGGCCTGCGCGCCACCGGCCAGGTGGTGCTGTTCGACGGGTTCCTGCGGGTCTACGAAGAGGGGCGCGACGATGTCGAGAATGACGAGGACAAGCGCCTGCCCCAGATCTCGATGGGGGAAAAGGCGGTTTTTGCCAAGACTTCGCTGGCCGATCAATTCGCCAGGGCGACCGGAGATACCCCGCTGACCGAGGGCGCCAAGATCGCCAAGGAAGCGATCCTGTCCGAGAACGAGGCGGTGCTGGCGCTGCAACACCACACCCAGCCGCCGCCGCGCTATACCGAGGCGACGCTGGTCAAGCGGATGGAAGAGCTGGGCATCGGCCGCCCCTCAACCTATGCCTCGGTCATCACCACGATCCAGGACCGGGAATATGTCCGCAAGGACAAGAACCGCCTGATCCCCGAGGAAAAAGGCCGCATCGTCACCATCTTCCTGCTGAACTTCTTTCGCCAATATGTGGGCTACGAGTTCACCGCCAATCTGGAAGAGCAGCTGGATGACGTCAGCGCAGGCTCGCGCGATTACAAGGACCTGCTGGGCCGGTTCTGGCGCGATTTCTCGGCGGCGATCAGCGAAACATCCGAGCTGCGCATCTCCGAAGTGCTCGACAAGCTGGACGAGGCGCTGGCACCCCAGCTCTATCCGCCGCGCGAGGATGGGTCCGACCCGCGGATCTGCCCCAAATGCGGCACCGGCCAGCTGCATCTGAAGACCTCGCGCACCGGCGGGTTCGTCGGCTGCGGCAACTATCCCGAATGCCGCTATACCCGCCCGATCAGCGGCGACGCGGACGACAGCGCCGAGCGGCTGCTGGGCGAGGATGGGGGCGACGAGATCTGGCTCAAGGCGGGCCGGTTCGGCCCCTATGTCCAGCGCGGCGAGATCAGCGAAGAAAACAAGAAACCCCCGCGCGCCAGCCTGCCGCGTGGCTGGTCGGCCGAAGACCTGGATCTCGAAAAGGCGCTGGTGCTGCTCAGCCTGCCGCGTCAGATCGGCCAACATCCCGAAGGCGGCATGATCAGCTCGAATTTCGGGCGTTTCGGCCCCTATCTGATGCATCAGCTGCCGGATGAGGCCAAACCGATCTATGCCAATCTCAAGGACCCGAGCGACGTGTTCGAGATCGGCATGAACCGCGCGGTCGAACTGCTGGCCGAAAAGCGCGCCAATCCGCGCGGTCGGGGCCGGGCAGCGGCCAAACCGCTCAAGGAGCTGGGCGAACATCCCGAACACGGCGGCGCGGTCAACGTGCTGGATGGCCGTTACGGCGCCTATATCAAATGGGACAAGGTCAATGCGACCCTGCCCAAGGATGTGGAAGCGGCGGATGTGACGATGGAAATGGCGGTCGCGCTGATCGCCGAGAAATCGACCAAGAAGGGCACCAAGAAAAAAGCTGCCCCGCGCAAGAAGACCACCAAGAAAGCCGCCGAGGAGTGATCTGCGGCCCGGGCGTGGGCGTCAGCGCTCGCCCAGCCCCGCCACCAGCCGTGCCATCGCCTGTTCGAAAGGCGCGGGTTCGGCTCCTTGCGCAATCGCAAGCGCGGCGCGATCGAATGCGGCAGACACCACCTCGGTCAATGCCTGCATCTCAGCTTCGCCGACACCGCTGACCACCAGATCGAGCCCCGCCCGCAGCGAGGCGCGCCCGCCGCCCGCGTCGATCCGGCTCATCTCGTCCGGTCCCAGCACCGCTGGCCCGTCGATCAGCAACAGCCGCGCCCGGCCCGGCTCGGCCATGGCGCGGAAAAAGGCAGCGCTGCCCGCTTCCATCCCCCCTGCCCCGGCGTCAACCGCCTCGGCGTCGATCCGGCTCACCAGCGCCTCGGCCTCCGCCTCGACCACGGCGCGAAACAGATCGGCCTTGTCGGCGAAATGGTGATAAAGCGCGCCGCGCGTCACCTCGGCGGCGCGCACGATCTCTGGTGTCGAGGTCTCGGCATATCCCTTGTCCACGAACAGCGCCCGCGCGGCGGCGATCAGGCGTGCCCGCATCGCAGCGCGGCGGTCGGCATTGGGGACGGGTGCATTTTTCTCTTGCATACATACAGCCTGTATGTTTAATTCCAACTCACATACAGACTGTATGCATGTTGAGGAGAAAGGCAATATGAAAACGACTCAGTATTACCCCGTCATCCAGACCGGCGACGTGCAGGGCACCGCCGATTTCTATCGCAGCCATTTCGGGTTCCACACCGCGTTCGAGGCCGATTGGTACGTGCATCTGCAATCAAGCGCCGACCCTTCGGTCAATCTGGCCATCCTGGACGGGCAGCACGAAACCATCCCGGCCCAGGCCCGTGGCCCGGTGCGCGGCGTTATCCTGAACTTCGAGGTGGCCGACGCGGCAGCCGAATACGACCGGTTGACGGCGGCGGGTCTGCCGATGCTGAAACCGCTCAAGGACGAGGCGTTCGGGCAGCGCCACTTCATCACCGCCGACCCCAATGGCGTGCTGATCGATGTCATCACCCCGATCCCGCCCAGCGCCGAATTCGCCGCGCAATACAGCGCCGAGGCCCTGCCCCAGTGACCCGGCCGGGGCGGTCCCGCCGCCCCGGCCCGCGCCATTCCGTAGAAATACCATCCCCCGGAACCCGTCATTGACTCCGCGCTGACGCGGCGGCAAAACCGGCGCAATCACCAAGTCATTGGGGGAGTTTCCATGAAAAAAGTCTATGCCAACGCCACCGAGGCGCTCGACGGTCTGCTGCAGGACGGCATGCTGATCGCGGCGGGCGGTTTCGGCCTGTGCGGCATTCCCGAGCTGCTGTTGCAAGCGATCAAGGAGTCGGGTGCCAAGGATCTGACCTTTGCCTCAAACAATGCGGGCGTCGACGATTTCGGCATCGGCATCCTGCTGCAGACCAAGCAGGTGAAGAAGATGATCAGCTCGTATGTGGGTGAAAACGCCGAGTTCATGCGGCAATACCTGAGCGGCGAGCTGGAGCTGGAATTCAATCCCCAGGGCACCCTGGCAGAGCGCATGCGCGCCGGTGGTGCGGGCATCCCCGGCTTCTATACCAAGACCGGCGTCGGCACCGTCATCGCCGATGGCAAGGAGCACAAGGAGTTCAACGGCGAGACCTATATCCTCGAAGAGGGTATCTTTGCCGACCTGTCGATCATCAAGGCCTGGAAGGCCGATGACACCGGCAACCTGGTGTTCCGCAAGACCGCGCGCAATTTCAACGTGCCCGCGGCCACCTGCGGCAAGATCTGTATCGCCGAGGTCGAGGAAATCGTTCCGCGCGGCGAACTGGACCCCGATTGCATCCACCTGCCCGGCATCTATGTGCATCGCATCATTCAGGGCGAGCATGAAAAGCGCATCGAACAGCGCACCACCCGCAAACGTGAGGAGGCTTGAGCCATGCCCTGGGACCGCAATCAGATGGCCGCGCGCGCGGCAGAAGAGCTTGAAGACGGCATGTATGTGAACCTCGGCATCGGGATCCCGACGCTGGTGGCCAACTATGTGGGCGACAAGGACATCACCCTGCAATCGGAAAACGGCATGCTGGGCATGGGCCCCTTCCCCTATGAGGGCGACGAGGACCCGGACCTGATCAATGCCGGCAAGCAGACCATCACCGAACTGGCCCGCACCGCTTATTTCGACAGCGCGACCTCGTTTGCGATGATCCGGGGCGGCAAGATCGCCGCCGCGATCCTGGGCGCGATGGAAGTGGACGAAAAGGGCGATCTGGCCAACTGGATGATCCCCGGCAAGCTGGTCAAGGGCATGGGCGGCGCCATGGACCTGGTGGCGGGCGTCGGTCGCGTGGTGGTTGTGATGGACCACACCAACAAGCACGGCGAATCAAAAGTGCTCAAGGAATGCACCCTGCCGCTGACCGGCAAGGGCGTGGTCGACCGCATCATCACCAATCTTGGCGTACTCGACGTGGTCGAGGGCGGGTTGAAGATCGTGGAGCTGGCCGATGGCGTGAGCGAGGCCGAGATGCGCGCCGCGACCGAGGCAACGCTGGTCAACTGAGCCGAACCTCGATTGAAACGACGAACCCGCCCCCAACAACCGGGGCGGGTTTTCTATTGCATCGCGGTGAATACGCATCCGTCTGTGATCAGTTCGGGCGGCGTGGTGCAGAGCCCGCGCGCCACCTGATAGGCGGCCAGCACCTTGGGCACGTAATCGCGGGTCTCGGCATAGGGCGGCACGCCCTCGTGTTTGCGCACCGCACCCTCGCCCGCATTGTATCCGGCAAGCACCAGGACGGGGTCGCGCCCGAACTCTTCCATCAGCCAGTTCAGATAGCGCACGCCGCCCGCGATATTCTCATCCGGTGACAGGCTGTCGGCCACGCCGAAGCGCGCCGCCGTGGCGGGCATCAGCTGCATCAGCCCCTGCGCGCCCGCTCCGCTCACCGCATCGGCGCGGCCCGCCGATTCCACCGCGATCACCGCAAGCACCAGCGCTGGCGAAACCTCGGTTCCCACGGTCGAGCGCAGAATCGAGATGCCCTGTGCCCGCGCGATATCCTGCAAGGCCTGAAGGCGCGGCGCATCCACGCCGCCGGCGGACAGCGCGCTCAGCATGTCCTCCAACTGGCGGGGCCGGTCGGGCCCAAGCGCGGGAGAGATCTTGTCCCAGAACCAGGCATAGCGCCCGGTGGGCGCCGCCGCATCGGGCAGCGGCGCGGCGGCGGCGGTGACGACCTCCTCCGCCTCGATGGGCTTCTGCCGCCCGGCCACTGGCGCGCGCGCGTGTTCCTCGGCCGAGATCTGCACATCCACCCGCGGGCGGGCGCCGGGCACGGGCGCACGCACCCGCTTGAACTTGACCTCGGGCAGCGGTGCGGGACTTTCCGCACGCGACTCGGCCACGGCCGCAAAAACGGCCGCGCTTGCAATCAGGGTGATGTATCTGAGGACCATCTGCTCGCCTCTAGATATGTTTTTTCCCGACTCTACTGTGCAAAAGCCTCCTTCAACACTGAAAAACCAACCGAAATGCGGCGATTTCGCCATATTTGGTGCGGTTTTGCATCGCCTCCGAAAGGGGTAGCTAAAATTTTTACCCTTTTTATCCTTCCAAAACAGAGGCTTAAGATATTTTTCTCCAAAAAATTAAAATCAGGCAAAGAATTCCGAGTTTTGGCCCAAATCCTGCCATGGCTGACCGGCAAATATACACCCATACCGCGACGGACATGAGCCAACGAGAGAGAGCAGGTTCAGACGGACGGCGAGGTTAAGAAACACTCTTGTGATCCTTAGGAGGGACTAACCATGATCAAGTTCATCAAAAACTTCCGTAAAGACGAAGATGGCGCAGTGACCGTTGACTGGGTCGTGCTGACCGCAGCAGTCGTTGCCCTGGCCGCAGTTGCCTACAACGGCATCTCGACCGGTACCGGCACACTGTCGACCGCCATCAACACCGAGCTGGGCACCGTGACGCCGGATACCGGCCTGTAATAGCCGAGCTGCTTACAGCAAATCGGGGCCGCGTCTTTACCCAAGGCGTGGCCCTTTTTCCTGAATCCGATGCGACGGAGGCACTGCCATGCTGTATAGCTGGATGCTCTTTGCAAGAGAGGAAGACGGCGCCGTCACGGTGGACTGGGTGGTTCTGACCGCTGCGGTAGTTTCCTTGGCCGGTATCGCCTATGCGGCGATCAATGGTCCTACCGGAGACGTTTCGACAGCTGTCTCGACAACGATAGGAACGGTCAACGTAGATGCCGGGTTCTGACCTAGCGGCGACTACCACTTCGAGACAAATGCGAAGAAAAACAGACTTCAATTGTCAGTCAAAGACGCTGTAGGGGCGTCCTTTGACCCTTAGAATGACACATTTGAAGCGTAGAATTTGTTTCGGACCGCCCGTGCTTGGCCAGAATGGCCGATGCCGGGCAACCGGAACGGAAGAGAGGTGACAAGATGCGAGCAGTATTCGGATTGGTCCTGATCGTGGGGATCGCACTTGCAGGTGGCGCGGTCATGATGGCGCGCAATTACATTTCCGCCTATCAGAACGAATTGGCGCGCGAGCGTCAGGCGCGGGCCCAGATCGTTCCAACCAAGACAGTTTATGTGGCCTCGCGCCCGCTGCGTTATGGCGAACGCCTGACCAAGGAAGATGTGCGCGCGGTCAATTGGCCGGAAAACGCCATTCCCGAAGGCACCTTCCTGGATGCCGCCATGCTGTTCCCCGAGCGTCAGGAAGAAAACCGCTATGTCCTGCGTGCGATGGAAAAGGACGAGGCGATCATGGCGATCAAGGTCACCAAACCGGGTGAGGACGCCGGCCTGACCTCGCAGCTGGCGCGCGGCATGCGGGCCTTTGCCATCAAGGTCGACGTGACCAGCGGCGTGTCGGGCTTTCTGCGCCCCGGCGACCGGGTCGATGTCTACTGGACCGGCGGCCTGTCCGGTGCGACCGGCCCGCTCGAAGGCATGCAGGGCGAGATCACCCGCCTGATCCAGACCAATATCCAGATTGTCGCGATCGACCAGATCTCGGGCGGCGACGTGACCGGCGCCAATATCGCCCGCACCGTGACTGTTGCGGCCCTGCCCCAACAGGTGGCTTCGCTGGCCCAGGCCCAGACCACCGGCCGGCTGACCCTGGCCCTGGTCGGCGCCGATGACGACACCATCGCCGCCGCGGTTGAAGTCGATCAGCGCATGCTGCTGGGTCTTGGCGCGCTTGAGGCGGCGCCAGAGAAGGCCGAGGAAAAGGTCTGCACCATCCGCACCCGCCGTGGCGCCGAGGTGGTCGACATCCCGATCCCCTGCACGAATTGATGGCGCAGACAGCACCGTTTTCAAGACCAAGGACCGCACCGCAAGGGGCGGTCCTCTTGCTTTGTTGCGCAATACACACATTAGGCATGCGCCAAAAGTCATTGATTCTTGCAATAAAGCGCCAGTTCGCGCACAGTAGCTCAAACATCGGGCGCAAAGACCCGGCTCAGAGGCGTGATCGGAAAGGCAGGTCACATGAAAATTGATGGTTTGATCAAAGCGGCCCTAACAGGGCTCGCCCTTGCGTGCAGCCCGATGACAGGGCTGGCGCAGGCCCAGGATTTGCGTGTGGTCAAACAGGGGGCCGCCGAGACGCTTGACGTGCCCATGAACCGGGCCATCGTGGTCGAAAGCGAGACACCCTTTGCCGAGCTTTCGATCGCCAATGCCGGGATCGCCGATATCTCGTCTCTGTCGGACCGCACGATCTATGTGTTGGGCAAGTCACCGGGTCTGACCACGCTGAGCCTGTTCGACGCAGGCGGGCGGCTGATCACCAATGTGAACGTGCGCGTCTCGTTCGATGTGGCCGAGTTCAAGGAACGTCTGAAACAGATCCTGCCCAACGAAAAGATCGAGGTCCGCACCGCCAACGACGGCATCGTGCTGTCGGGCACCGCCTCGAGCACGGCGCGCCTGCAACGGGCGCTGGATCTGGCCGAACGCTATGCGCCCGAGCGGGTATCGAACCTGATGAGCGTCGCCGGTGTACAGCAGGTCATGCTCAAGGTGCGCTTTGCGGAAATGCAGCGCTCGGTCTCGAAATCGCTCAGCGCATCGCTGGGCGTGAGCGGCGGCAATATCGTCGGCGGCCTGAACACATTGAACAGCTCGGGAAGCCTGACCAACGCGATCGGCGGCAGTATCCCGGCGCTCAACGACAATGCGGGCGCGATCCTGTTCGGATTCAGCGCGGGCTCGACCCAGGTGCGGCTGCTGCTCGAGGCGCTGGAGCGCAAGGGCGTGGTGCGCACCCTGGCCGAACCCAACCTGTCGGCCCTGTCGGGACAAGAGGCCAAGTTCCTGGCCGGTGGCGAATACCCGATCCCGGTCGCCCAGCGCGACGGCCTGTTCACGGTCGAATACAAACCCTTTGGCGTCGAGATGGCCTTTATCCCCCGCGTGGTCGATGGCGATCTGATCAATCTGGAGCTTCTGGCCGCGGTTTCGTCGCTCGATCCCAACAACTCGGTCACGGTCAACGGCTTCGACATCGCGGCCTTTCAGCGGCGCGAGACCTCGACAACGGTCGAGCTGAAGGATGGCGAGAGCTTTGCGATTGCCGGTCTGATCGAAGACGAGTTCCTCGACAACAACCAGCAACTACCCTGGCTTGGCGACGTTCCCGTGCTGGGCGCCCTGTTCCGCAGCGCCAATTACCAGCGCTCGCAGACCGAACTGGTGATCATCATCACCGCGCATCTGGTCTCGCCGACCCGTGGCGAGGCGCTGGCACTGCCGACCGACCGGGTCAAACCCCCGTCCGAGGCCGATCTGTTCCTGCGTGGCAAGACCGCCCGGACCGAACGGGCCCGCGGTGGTGCCGCCTCCGAGGTCGCGCGGCAAGATTTCAGCGGCTCTTATGGCTATGTCTTGGAGTGATCAGGGGATGGGACCGATGCGGAACTGGATGATGTGCCTGGGACTGGCTGGAACGCTTTCCGCTTGTGGCATCGAAGCGGGCTATCAGGTGGATTCGGGCACGTTCGGCAATGCGACGCTGAACAATACCCAGATGATGAACGGCGAGCGCAGCTATACGCAGGTCCTGGCGGACCGTTTCGCCCGCGAAATTCCGACCCAGATCAACTTTGCCTTTGACAGTGCCGAGCTGGACGCAACCGCCCAGCAGGTGCTGACATTGCAGGCCGACTGGATCCGGCAATTCCCCGAGGTGCGCTTCCGGGTCTATGGCCATACCGACGCGGTCGGATCATCGGGCTATAACAAGAGCTTGGGCATGCGGCGCGCGCGCGCGGTCGTGTCCTTCTTTGCCAGCCGCGGCATCAGCCGCTCACGGCTCGAGGCGGTTGTCTCTTACGGTGAAACCCAGCCGCTGGTGCCCACCGGCGAGCGCGAGCGCCGCAACCGGCGTACCGTCACCCAGGTGTCGGGTTTTGTCGATGGCAACCAGAACCTGCTGGACGGCAAATATGCCCAGGTGGTCTATCGCGAATACATCAAGAGTGCCGAGCCCAAGACCACGGTCGAGATCGACACCTCTTCCAGCGCCTTCGAACAATAAGTGGAATCGGGCGGCATCGTCGCCCCATTCCCTACAATTGGTTCTTTTCGGCCCAAATCTCGCCCAACTTACCCGCGACATTGCTTCCAATAGGTGACGTGCGACCAGATTCCCGGTCGCATGCGGGTGAAGGCAGAACGGACACCGTTTCGTTGCCCCACCCCCGTAAAGAGGAAAAAGGCAATGAGCAGCGCAATGCCACAACCCGAAACGACGCCGATCCTGGCCTGTACCGTCAGCCGGGACGTGCAGAACTTTGATCTGCTGATCGAGGACATGGAGGCCGCGATGGGGGAAAGCTGGGGCGACCTCGGCTTTGCCGAAGCGCTGGCTTTCTTCGGTCAACCCGAATCCGAATCCCTTGAATTCATCGCCCTGGCCATCGACACCGAGGACGAGGACAACCTGGTGCTGATGGGTGAGATCATCACCCAGGCCAAGAGCCGCGGCATCAAGGTGATCCTGATCGCCGAGGACGTCACCCCGGCCTCGTTGCACCAGCTGTTGCGCAAGGGGGCGGACGAATTCGTGCCCTACCCCCTGCCCGAGCGCGAGTTGCAATCGGCCATCGACCGGATGAGCAAGCCGGAACCCGAACAGGCCCAGACCCATCACAACACGGCCCATCTGAACAAGGGCGCCGCGCGCGAGGGCGCGCTGATCGTGGTGCATGGCCTCGCCGGCGGGACCGGCTCGACCACGATGGCGGTGAACCTGGCCTGGGAGCTGGCCAATATCGGCGGCGAGGACGCGCCCAGCGTCTGCCTGATGGATCTCGACCTGCAACATGGCTCGGTCTCGACCTATCTGGACCTGCCGCGCCGCGAGGCGGTGTTCGAAATGCTGTCGGAAACCCAAAGCATGGACGAAGAGGTGTTCGGCCAGGCCCTGCTCAGCTTCGAGGACAAGTTGCAGGTGCTCACCGCACCCTCGGACATGGTGCCGCTCGACATTCTCTCGCCCGAGGACATCCAGCGGGTGATCGAAATGGCCCGCGCGCATTTTGACTATGTCATCGTCGACATGCCCAAGACGCTGGTCCAATGGTCCGAAACGATCCTGCAGGCCGCACATGTCTATTTCGCGATGATCGAGCTGGACATGCGCTCGGCCCAGAACGCGCTGCGGATGAAGCGCGCGCTGCAATCCGAGGACCTGCCCTTCAACAAGCTGCGCTTTGCCCTGAACAAGGCGCCGAAATTCACCGATCTCAGCGGCAAGAGCCGGGTCAAGCGGATGGGGGAATCCCTTGGCATCTCGATCGACCTGCAACTGCCCGACGGCGGCAAGCAGGTCACCCAGGGCGCCGATCATGGTCTGCCCCTGGCAACCTCGGCACCCAAGAACCCGTTGCGCCGCGAGATCGCGAAACTGGCACAATCGCTGCATGAATTGGGGCGCAGCGACGCCAAGGCAGCCTGAACACCATAGACGAGGGGGTCGACCGTGTTTTCGAGATATAAAAAGACCGACAAGGCCATGCCGGTCGCCGCCATGGCCGCCAAGAAAGCCGAAACGCCCGCCGCGGCGGTTGAACCCGTCGCCTCGGCCAGCCTGCGCAGGCCGGCCCAGAAGCAAGCCGCCGAGGTGGTGCCGCAGGACCGCGACCGCAAGCGCAAGGAGCGGTTGAGCGAGCTCAAGATCGAGCTGCACCGCGACCTGCTGGAAAACCTCAACCTTTCGGCGCTGGAACATGCCGCCGAGGCAGAGCTGCGCGCCGAGATCACCGCGATCACCAGCGAAGTTCTGGAAACCAAGGGTGTGGTGCTGAACCGCGAGGACCGCATGCAGCTCAACAAGGAGCTGTATGACGAGGTCACCGGTCTGGGACCGCTGGAAACCCTGCTTCAGGACGATACGGTCAACGATATCCTGGTGAACGGGCCGCAGCAGATCTTTGTCGAACGCGCCGGCAAGCTGCAACTGACCGACATCACCTTCAAGGACGAGCGCCACCTGCTGCGGATCATCGACAAGATCGTCAGCGCGGTCGGCCGGCGTGTCGATGAATCGAACCCCTATGTCGACGCCCGCCTCGCCGATGGCTCGCGTTTCAACGCGATGGTGCCGCCGATCGCGGTGGACGGCTCGCTGGTGTCGATCCGGAAATTCAAAAAGGACAAGCTGGGTATCGACGACCTGGTGAAATTCGGCGCGTTTACCGAGGAGATGGCCGCCTATCTTCAGGCCGCCGTCGCCACCCGGCTGAACGTGATCGTCTCTGGCGGTACCGGCTCGGGCAAGACCACAACGCTGAACGCGCTGTCGAGTTTCATCGACAATGCCGAACGCATCCTGACGATCGAGGATACGGCGGAACTCCAGCTGCAACAGGTCCATGTGGGACGGATGGAAAGCCGCCCGCCCAACGTCGAGGGCAAGGGCGAGGTTTCCCCCCGCGACTGTCTGAAGAACGCGCTGCGGATGCGCCCCGACCGCATCATCGTCGGCGAGACGCGCGGCGAGGAAGTCATCGACATGCTGCAGGCCATGAATACCGGCCATGACGGGTCGATGACCACGATCCACGCCAACTCTGCCCGCGACGGGGTCAGCCGCCTGGAAAACATGATCGCCATGGCCGGGATCGAGATGCCGATCAAGGCCGTGCGCAGCCAGATCGCCAGCGCCGTCAACCTGATCGTGCAGGCCAGCCGTCTTCAGGACGGCAGCCGCCGCATGACCTCGATCACCGAGATCACGGGGATGGAGGGCGACGTCATCTCGATGCAGGAAATCTTCCGCTATCAGCGGGTGGGCCTGACCCCCGACAACAAGATCATCGGCCATTTCACCGCCACCGGCGTGCGCAGCCATTTCTCGGAACGGTTCCGCATGTGGGGCTATGACCTGCCGCCGTCGATCTATGAACCGACCACGATGTAAGGATCAAAACCATGCAACTCAGCGCCGAACCAATCATCTACGGCCTGATCTTCGTCGGGGTCCTGGTCCTGGTCGAGGGTCTCTATCTGGTCGCCTTCGGCAAATCCATCAGCCTCAACAGCCGGGTCAACCGCCGGCTGGAAATGCTGGACAAGGGCACCGGGCGCGAACAGGTGCTGGAGCAGCTCCGCAAGGAGATGCAGCAGCACATGAAGTCGAAGTCGATCCCGCTTTATTCGCTGCTGGCGGAAAAGGCGCAAAAGGCGGCCATCGCCTTTACGCCCCGGCAGCTGATCATGATCATGTTTCTGCTGGCGGGCATTGCCTTTGTGGGTCTCAGCATCGGCACCCAGACCGAAGTGAAACTGCGCGCCGCCATCTCGGTGGCGATCGGTATCGCCGCCGTCTATCTGTGGGTGAACCAGAAGGCCAAGAAACGCCTGAGTCTGATCGAAGAGCAGCTGCCTGACTCGGTCGAGCTGATGGTGCGTTCGCTCAGGGTCGGGCATCCGCTGGTCTCGGCCATCCAGATCGTGGCCAAGGAATCCGAGGATCCGATCGCCACCGAATTCGGCATCATCGCCGACGAGGCCGCCTATGGCCGCGAGGTGGGTGAGGCGCTCAAGGAAATGGCCGAGCGGCTGGATATGCAGGATTTGCGCTTTCTCTCGGTGGCGGTGACCATTCAGCAGCAATCGGGCGGTAATCTGGCCGAGGTCCTTGCCGGTCTGGCCAAGGTGATCCGCGCCCGGTTCCGCCTGTTCCGCCGGGTCAAGGCGATCACCGCCGAGGCGCAGTGGTCGGGCAAGTTCCTGTCCGCCTTCCCCCTTGGGGCGCTGCTCTTCATCCTGGTCAAGGACCCCAACTATTATGATGGTGTGATGGACCACGAGCTGTTCATCCCCGCCTGTTTCGTCGTCGGGGTCATGCTGACGATGAACCTGTTCGTCATGCGCATGCTGACCAACATCAAGGTCTGAGGAGGGCATCATGGAATTTCTGAACCAGATCAACGACTTTCTGACCGGGCATCTGGGCGAGTTCGGCCCGCTGATCGCGGTCGGCGTGCTGGGCCTGTTCATGGTCCTGCTGGCCGTCCCTCTGCTGATGAGCCAGCCAGAGGACCCGCTGAAAAAGCTCAAGCGGGAAATGAACCCCAATACGCTCGCCAAGCCAAAGAAGGAACAGTTGCGCCAGAGCGGACGCAACGAACAGCTGCAACGCTTTGCGAATTTCCTGGAACCCCAGGATGCCGACGAACTGTCGGCGATGCAGCTCAAACTGCGCCAAGCCGGGTATCAGTCCAAGGATGCGGTGCGCTTCTTCCACTTTGCGCAGATGGCGCTGGGCCTGGTCGGGCTTGTGCTGGGCGTGCTCTATGTCTTCGTCATCGAAGCGGACAAGGATCTGGATGGTCAGGCCATGCTGATCCGGGTGCTGGGCCCGGGGGGCGCGGCCTACTTCCTGCCCCGCTACTGGATCACCCGCAGGGTCGATACCCGCAAGGAAAACATCACCCGTGCCTTTCCCGACGCGCTGGACATGCTGCTGGTCTGCGTCGAGGCGGGCCAGTCGCTGGACCAGTCCATCGTGCGCGTTTCCAAGGAATTGCGCGCCTCTTACCCCGATCTGGCCGATGAATTCGAGATGGTCGCCTATGAGATGAAGGCGGGCAAGGAAAAGGACAAGGTTCTGCGCGACATGGGGACCCGCTGCGGTGTGGTCGATGTATCCTCCTTTGTCACCGTGATGATCCAGTCCTCGCAGTTTGGTACCTCGATCGCCGAGGCCCTGCGTGTCTATGCTGGCGAGATGCGCGACAAGCGCGTGATGCGCGCCGAGGAGGCCGCAAACAAGTTGCCAACCAAGATGACCCTTGCCACAATGATGCTGACGGTTCCGCCGCTGCTGATCATCCTTGTGGGCCCCTCGGCAAAAGGCATCATGGACCTTGGAAACATGAGCAATTGACGACATGACATCATCGGCTGCGCCGGTCCGCCGGCCAAGTCTTGTGCTCGCATGGGCCACTGTCACCGCGGTGACGGTGGCCTCTTGCACGAAAAGCGACGATATCGCCCTGCCCGACAATCCGTTTCCTCCCGGCGTGGATCACCGCAAACAGGCGGTCAGCGGCGTCGAGGTGGGTCAACGTCTGATGTCGGCGGGCGAATACGAACTGGCGCTCGACGCCTTTACCCGCGCCGCTCTGGACGAGGGCATGACCACCGAAATCCTGACCGGCCTTGGCACCGCCAATCTGGGCCTGGGACGGCTGGGGCAGTCGGAAACCATGCTGCGCCGCGCGGTGGAAGAGGCACCCGACTGGCCCGAAGCCTGGAACAATCTGGGTGT
The DNA here is from genome assembly GCF_000011965.2 of Ruegeria pomeroyi DSS-3. Classification (NCBI taxonomy): domain Bacteria; kingdom Pseudomonadati; phylum Pseudomonadota; class Alphaproteobacteria; order Rhodobacterales; family Roseobacteraceae; genus Ruegeria; species Ruegeria pomeroyi. The sequence continues at coordinate 3,303,903 of NC_003911.12, forward strand.
TCTTCTGATGGAAAAGGACGAGATCGCCGAGGCGACAGCCGTCTTTCGCAAGGCCTATGCACTGGACAATGGCGAAAGTGACTCAATCCGGAACAATCTACGGATTGCACTCGCAAAATCGGAAAATCCTGTTATTAATACTGTACAAAAAGAAGAATTCAAATTGGTGCAGCGGGGACAAGGCGATTTCCTGATCCGCAAGACACCATAGAGGGCAAGAGCAGCAAGAAGGACGCAAAAATGCGCCACTTTATCCTGATTCCGGTCATGCTGGCAGGTGGCCTGACCTTATCGGCCTGTTCCGACAAAGCGGATGAGACGGTCGAACGCGCATTCCAGGACGTGAATGTTGTCGACGAAACCAACCTCAACGACGTGATGCTGACGGTGGCCGACCCCAACGAGGCGGTCGATTACTTCCAGCGGGCCTCAAAGGACAATCCCGAACGGGTCGACCTGCAGCGCGGTCTGGCCAAGTCGCTGACCCGGGCCCATCGCAACACCGAGGCGGTCTCGGCCTGGAACCGCGTAATCGGGATGAAGGGTGCCACCGCCGACGACTCTGTCGATCTGGCCGATGCACTGATCCGCAACAACGACTGGGAGCGGGCCGAACAGGTGCTGGATTCGGTGCCCCCCACCCACGAGTCCTTCAAACGCTATCGGCTCGAGGCGATGGTGGCGGATTCCAACAAGGAATGGAAAAACGCCGATACCTTCTATGAGATCGCCGTTGGCCTGACGACCCGGCCCGCTGGCGTGATGAACAACTGGGGCTATTCCAAGTTGACCCGCGGCGATTACGCCGAGGCCGAGCGCCTGTTCGGCGACGCGATCCGTCAGGATGGCAACCTGTTCACCGCCAAGAACAACCTGGTTCTGGCCCGCAGCGCGCAGCGCAACTATACGCTGCCCGTGGTGCCGATGACCCAGATCGAACGCGCCCAGCTGTTGCACACCATGGCGCTGTCGGCGGTCAAACAGGGCGACGTCACCACCGGCAAGGCGCTGTTGCGCGAAGCGATCGACACCCACCCGCAGCATTTCGAAGACGCGGTCCGCTCGCTCCGGGCACTGGAAACCGGCTGATCCCATGGCCCTCCCCGCTTATGCGGCATTGTGGTTCTTGCCCTTCGCACTGCCGATCTGCCTCTATGTCGCTTATACCGACCTCGCCGAACTGAAGATCCGCAACCACGCCGTCATGGCGCTGGCCGGGGTCTTCTTGGCGGTGGGGCTGATCGCCTATCCGCCGTTTACCGGCGAATGGGCATCGGGCCGGATCGGGCCGGTCCCGATGGCCCTGCCCACCTATGTCTGGCAATTGCTGCATCTGCCGCTGATCCTGCTGGTCGGGATCGTTCTGAACGCCGCCGGTGCCATGGGCGCGGGCGATGCCAAGTTCCTGGCGGCTGCCGCCCCCTTTGTCTGGACCGCCGATCTGATCCTGGCCATGGCGATCCTCGCCGCCAGCCTGCTGGGCGCCTTTACCACCCACCGCATCGCCAAACACAGCGGGCTAAGGCGCTTTGCCCCGAACTGGAAAAGCTGGGACAGTGGCAAGAAATTCCCCATGGGGCTGGCACTGGGCCTGTGGCTGGTCACCTATCTGGCACTTGGTGCGGCACGGGGCAGCTGAGCGCCGCTGACCCATCAATCACCGCCCCGGCGCCCTTGTGATGCCACATTGTAGCATCACCATCAGGGCCAAGCGGGACACCCGCAGACATGTCACAAGAACCACCGCAGGCACTCCGATGAATATGCAACCCACCGCCGTGATCGCCCCTCCCGCGCCCAAGGGGATCGCCGAGATGCAGCTGCCCGTCGTCATGATGCGGGACATTCTACTGAAAACCGTGTTTCGCAAGAATGTGGAAACCGCCCGCGAAGTTGCCGAAGCAATCTGCCTGCCCCTGTCGGTGACGCAGGAACTGATCGACATGGCGCGTACCCAGAAACTGCTCGAGGCGACCGGGACACTGAATGCCAACAGCGGCACCGAAATGGGCTATCAGCTGACCGATGCGGGCAAGTCACGCGCGCTCGACGCGCTGAGCCAGTCAGAATATTTCGGCGCCATGCCGGTCCCGCTCGAGGTGTACCGAGAGCAGGTCAAACGCCAGTCGATCCGCAACATCCAGGTCACCCGTGATCAGTTGGTCAAGGCGATGGGCCATCTGGTGCTGCCCGACAGCCTGCTGGGCCATCTCGGCCCCGCCGTCAGCGCCGGCCGCTCGATCCTGATGTATGGCCCGCCCGGCAACGGCAAATCCTCGATCTCGAACGGCATCCGCGACGCGCTGGGTGACAATGTCTATGTGCCCCGCGCCATCGAATATTCCGGTCAGGTGATCACCGTCTTTGATCCGATCGTGCACACCGCAGTCGAACAGGAACCCGACGACCCGACCCAGCTGCGCCGCCGTGCCCGGTTCGACAGCCGCTATGTGATGTGCGAGCGCCCCACCGTGATCACCGGGGGCGAGCTGTCGCTGTCGATGCTCGACCTGGTCTATAACCCCACCGCGCGCACCTATCAGGCGCCCTTGCAGCTGAAATCCACCGGCGGCATCTTCATCATCGACGACCTTGGCCGCCAGGCCGAGCCGCCGCAGGCGATCATCAACCGCTGGATCGTGCCGCTGGAAGAGGGCAAGGACATCCTGGGCCTGCAATCGGGCGAGAAATTCGAGGTCCCCTTTGACACGCTGGTGATCTTCTCGACCAACTTTCACCCCAACGAGATCTTCGACCAGGCGGCGCTGCGCCGGATCTTCTTCAAGATTAAGATCGACGGCCCGAACCAGGAAAACTTCCTGAAGATCTTCGCCATGGTCGCCCGCAAGAAGGGCGTGCCGCTGGACGAAAAGGCGCTGGTGCATCTGCTCAAGGTCAAATACCCGACCATCGACAACATCTATGCCAATTATCAGCCGGTCTTCCTGATCGACCAGATGATCGCCATCTGCGAGTTCGAGGGCATCCCCTATCAGATGAGCCCCGACCTGATCGACCGCGCCTGGGCCAACATGTTCGTCAGGGACGAGAAGATCGTCAAATGATCGGGGTCGCGGGCTGTGGTCGCATGGGCGCGCCGATGCTGGCCGCCCTGCGACGCGCCGGGTTCCAGGCGCAGGGCTTTGATATCCGCCCCTCCAGCGATTTTCCCGGTACAGACCACGGAATTACCGATGGCGTAGCAGTTTTTTCGCAAAACCTGTGCACTCTCATCACCGTCGTCCGGGACATCTCGCAAACTGAGCAGGTATTATTCACGGACCAGAAACTCATCCACGCAAAACACCTCGATTGTGTCATCATCTGCTCCACCCTGTCACCCCGCTATGTGCGTGACCTGCGGGCGCGGGTGCCGGATCATATCGCCCTGATCGACGCGCCCATGTCCGGCGCCCAGATCGCGGCTCAGGAGGCGCGGCTGTCTTTCATGCTGGGTGGCGAACCTGCCGATCTCGACGCCGCCCAACCTCTCTTCGCGGCCATGGGCAGCCATTTCCACCGCATGGGCCCCTATGGGTCTGGCATGCAGGCCAAGGTACTCAACAATCTGCTCGCCGCGGCCAATACGGCCATGACACGGCTGGTGCTGGACTGGGCCGATGCCGCAGGCCTCGACGAGGTCGCGCTGCTCCGGCTCATCCACACCAGCTCGGGCCAGAACTGGTTCGCAAGCAACTTCGACCAGATCGAATTCGCCCGCGACGGGCTGAGCGAGGACAACACCATTGGCATCCTGGTCAAGGATGTCGAAAGCGCGCTCGATGCCGCGCCACCGGGCACCGACACCACCCTGCCCCGCAGCGTGCAGGCTGCGATCAGATCCCTGCGCCCCCGACCTTCTTCTGTTTGAAAATACCTCGGGGGAGTCGCCCGAAGGGCGATGGGGGCAGCGCCCCCTTCCCTTGCCCAAGGCTGGTGATAAGGTCACTCCATGCCGCAACTCCCCGCGCTCCTCACCGACTGGTTCACCGCCAAGGGCTGGTCCGTTCATCCCCATCAGCAGGCGATGTTTGATCGAGCCGACCGCCCCGCGACCCTGCTGATCGCGCCAACCGGTGGCGGCAAGACCATGGCCGGGTTTCTACCCACGCTGGCCGAGCTGGCAGAGGGACAGCATCAGGGCCTGCACACGCTCTATGTCTCCCCGCTCAAGGCGCTGGCCGCCGATATCAAGCGCAACCTGCGCACCCCGGTTGACGAGATCGGCCTGGCCGTCCGGATCGAGGATCGCACCGGCGATACCTCGGCCACGCAAAAGAAACGCCAACGCGCCGACCCGCCCCATATCCTGCTGACCACTCCGGAAAGCCTGGCGCTCCTGACCTCTTACGAGGATGCGCCGCGCATGTTCGCCGGGTTGCGCCGCGTGGTGGTCGACGAGATCCATGCGCTGGCCGAAAGCAAGCGCGGCGATCAGCTGATGCTGGCGCTGGCGCGGCTGCAAACGCTCTGCCCCGACCTGCGCCGGGTGGGCCTGTCGGCCACGGTCGAGGACCCGCAGGCCATCGCCCGCTTCCTCGCCCGTCACCCCGACCCTTGCGAGATCCTGCTGGCAGATCCCGGCCCCGATCCCGATATCGCCATGCTTGAGACCGAAGAGATGCCGCCCTGGTCGGGTGGTGGTGCCGCCTATGCCATCCCCGCCGTGCTGGAGCAGATCCGGCGGCACAAGACGACGCTGATCTTTCACAACACCCGCGCCCAGGCCGAGATCTTCTTTCACAACCTCTGGCTTGCCAACGACGAAGGGCTGCCCATCGGCATCCATCACGGCAGCCTCGACCGGGCTCAGCGCGAACGGGTCGAGGCGGCGATGGTGCGGGGCGAGCTGCGCGCCATCGTCTGCACCGGCAGTCTCGATCTGGGCATCGACTGGGGCGATGTCGATCTGGTGATCCAGATCGGTGCGCCAAAAAACGTCAAGCGGCTGGTGCAGCGGATCGGGCGGGCCAATCACCGCTATAACGCGCCCTCCAAGGCGCTGCTGGTTCCCGCCAACCGGTTCGAGGTGGTCGAATGCATCGCCGCTCTGGAAGCGGTGCGCGCCCATGCACTGGACGGCGATCCGCGCGGCCCCGGCCCGCGCGACGTGCTCTGCCAGCATATCCTGATCGCCGCCTGTTCCGGCCCGTTCGACGCCGATGCACTCTTTGCCGAGATGACCTCGGCGGGGCCTTATGCCGATCTTGCCCGATCCGAATTCGACGCTTGTCTCGATTTCTGTGCCACCGGCGGCTATGCGCTGCGCGCCTATGACCGCTGGCAGCGCCTGCAACAACGCCCGGACGGGCAATGGCAATTGCGCGACCCGCGCAGCGCCCAGCGGATCCGCCAGAATATCGGCACCATCCAGGACACCGACACGCTCAAGGTACGGCTTAGGCGCAATCGCGGCGGCAAGCCGTTGGGCGAGGTCGAGGAAGGGTTCGCCGCCTCGCTCACCCCCGGCGACACCTTTCTGATCGGCGGCCAGATCGTGCGCTACGAGGGCCTGCGCGAGATGGTGGTCGAGGTCAGCCGCCGCGCCGACAAGAAGCCCAAGATCGCCACCTTCATGGGCACCAAATTCGCCACCTCGACCCAGCTCAGCGCCCGCATCCTCGACCTGTTCGCGCAAGACCACTGGCCGCAGCTGCCGCGCCACACCGCCGAGTGGCTGGCCCTGCAACGCCAGGTCTCGCGCCTGCCCGAACGCGGGCGGCTGCTGGTCGAAAGCTTTCCCCAGGACGGGCGCGAGCATCTTTGCGTCTATGGTTTCGCCGGGCGCAACGCGATGCAGACGCTGGGCCTGTTGCTGACCAAACGGATGGAGGAAACGGGCCTGAACCCGCTGGGCTTTGTCGCCACCGATTATGCGGTCTTGATCTGGGGGCTTGAGGCAACGACCGATCCGGTGCCGCTGTTCGAAATCGACAGCCTGCGCGCCGGGCTGGACCAGTGGCTGGCCGGAAACGCGGTGATGAAACGCACCTTTCGCGCCTCGGCCACCATCGCCGGGCTGATCGAGCGCAATCTGGGCGGCCAGCGCAAGACCGGGCGGCAGGCGACCTTCAGCTCGGACATCCTCTATGACACCTTGCTGAAATACGACCCCGACCACCTGATGATGCAGATCACCCGGGCCGAGGCGATGCGCGGGCTGGTCGACTTCGGCCGCATCGAAGAAATGATCGCCAGGGTCGGTACCCGCATCGACCTGATCCGGCTGGACCGGGTGACGCCGCTGGCCGCGCCCTTGTTCCTGGAGGTCGGTCGGGTGCCGGTGCAGGGCGCCGCCGAGGAACGGCTGTTGGCCGAGGAAAGCGCCCGCCTGCTGGCCGACGCCGGGCTGACCGCCTGAAAAAGCTTGCGCATCCCGGCGCCACAGGCAAAGAACACATCATGAACGGATATGATTTCACCTTTGCCGGGGCGCGGCTGACGGCGCTGGGGTCAGGGGCGCTCTGGTGGCGCGAACGGCGGCTCTTGTGTGTGTCGGACCTGCATCTGGGCAAATCCGAGCGCATCGCCCGGCGTGGCGGCACCCCGCTGCCGCCTTACGAGGTGGCCGACACGCTGGACCGGCTTTCCGCCGATCTGGAGCGCACCGCGCCCGAGACGGTGATCTGTCTGGGCGACAGTTTCGACGATGCCGAGGCCGCACGCGCCCTGCCCGAGCCCGCGCGCCTGCGCATCGCCACGCTTCAGGCCGGGTTGCGCTGGGTCTGGATCGAAGGCAACCACGATCCCGGCCCGGTGAACATTGGCGGCACGCATCTGCGCGAACTGACACTTGGGCCGCTGCTGTTTCGCCATATCGCGCAAGACGGAGCAGAGGGAGAGATCTCGGGCCACTACCACCCAAAGGCGGCGCTGCGCCTGCGCGGGCGCAGCCTGTCGCGCCCCGCGTTTCTACTTGATCAGGACCGGATCGTGATGCCCGCCTATGGCACCTATACCGGTGGCCTGCGCAGCGATGCGCCGGTACTGGCCCGGCTGATGCGCCCCGGGGCGCTGGCCATCGTCACCGGCCCCAGCCCAGTCGCGGTGCCGATGCCGCGCTAGACGATTCCCGCCTCTTCCAGTGCCGGGCGGTACTTGCGGCTGACCGGGATCAGATCGCCATTGGACAGGCGCAGGTGAATCTTGCCCCCGCTGCGCTCGACGCTCTCTATCGCCGTATCGGTCACCCAATGGGAGCGGTGGGTGCAATGGCCGCTGATCGGCACCATTTCGTCAATGGCATCCCCGAAGCGCGACCGGATCGTGTGAACCCCCTTGTCGGTCACCACATCGACACTGTGATCGCGCACGGTAAGACGCAGGATCTGCTCGGAAAATCCTTCGGGCAGACGTTTGTAGATCCTCGGTTGCAGCGACTCCTCTTCCGGCACTGACTGTCCGAAGACCCCCCGCCGCAAGACGATCAGCCCCGAGGCAAAGATGGTCCCGTATCGCGCCATGCTCCACATATCGGGGGCAGTGCCGGTCGAAGGGGCGGCAAACAGGAAGATCAGCACCCACAGCGAAGGTGTAAAAGAAAGCGTCACCAGCAGAACGATCAACAGATCCTTCCCCAACAGCGGCGCCCCGGACAGATGCCGCTCAACCATCCGATGGCTCAAGAAGGCAATGCCCCCCGCAACCCCCAGAACCAGCACCCAGAACAGGAAGCGCCGCAAGAAGGTCATGCCATAACCGCCGAACGGATCCGAGATACTGGCCAGAAGCGACAGAAACAAAAATGCCGGCCCGACCAGTCCCCGTTTATCGGCACTCAGATATGATCTCAGTGTGGCAATCATGAATTACTTACTTGAACTGACCTGACGCGGAATACCGTCATACCGCAAATGCAACCGTGTCACAAATACCGCGTTGGTCGCACCAGGATGAAAAACGGCGTTCTGGCGTCACGAGGTTCAAGGAAGCAACACCCCCTGATTGCTTGATAATTTCTGCATTTCCTTAAAGCTGTATATTGCCGCCTCAAATCGACGTCAATTGGCGTCAGCATCACCCCACACATCCGCGTGGGGCGATCTGGTTGCGCGATCAGAGTCCGCTCACGGGGTTAGTCCGTCTGGTTCTGTGAGTTTGTTTGCGCGGGTGCAGGCGGTGAGGGTGTTGGCGAGCAGGCAGGCGATGGTCATGGGGCCGACGCCGCCGGGGACCGGGGTGATGGCGCCCGCCACCTGGGCGCAGCTGTCGTAATGGACATCGCCCACCAGCCTGGTCTTGCCGTCGCGCTCGATCCGGTTGATGCCCACGTCGATCACGGTGGCGCCGGGCTTGATCCAGTCGCCGGGCACCATTTCGGGCCGGCCCACCGCGGCCACCACGATATCGGCGCGGCGCACCACATCGGCCAGGTCCTTTGTGCGGCTATGGGCGATGGTCACCGTGCAGCTGTCGCCCAGCAAGAGCTGCGCCATCGGCTTGCCCACGATGTTGGAGCGCCCGATCACCACCGCGTCCATCCCCGAAAGCGAGCCGTGATGGTCGCGCAGCATCATCAGGCAGCCCAGCGGCGTGCAGGGCACCATGCTCTTTTGCCCGGTACCCAGAAGACCCACGTTCGAGATATGGAACCCGTCCACATCCTTGGCCGGATCGATGGCGTTGATCACCAGGTCCTCGTCCAGATGGCCGGGCAGCGGCAGCTGCACCAGGATGCCATGCACGTCCGGGTCACCATTCAGCCGGTCGATCAGCGCCAGCAGATCCGCCTCGGAGGTGTCGGCGTCCAGCTTGTGCTCATACGAGTTCATGCCGACCTCGACGGTCTGCTTGCCCTTGGAGCGCACATAGACCTGGCTGGCCGGGTCCTCGCCCACCAGCACCACCGCCAGGCCGGGGGTGATCCCATGCCCGGCCTTCAGCTCTGCCACATGTTCCGCCACCTGGCCCCGTATCCGGGCCGCAAAGGCCTTGCCGTCAATCACAGTTGCTGCCATTTGCTTTCTTCCTTGTTGCCGCCTTGTTGCCGCCTTGGGGTCGCGCCCGCCCGGGCCCGGCCTTCATACTTCCCGGATCACCCGCGCCTCGCGGGCGATCGACCAGTCCACCAGCTGCCGCCACAGATCCTCGATCAGGCCGGGGTCCAGCCCCTGGCCTTCGGCGGCGGCGCGGGCGTTCATGACCACTTCCTCGACCCGTTCGGGGATCCGCGCCGGCCAGCCATTGCCCTGCTTCAGCTCCACCGCCCGGTCGATATAGCCCGCCCGCGCGGCCAGCAGGCTGATCAGCTCGCGGTCCAGCCGGTCGATCTGCGCCCGCAGGCTGGTCATATCCGTGCAATCCTGCGGCGGGATGGATGTGCTCATGTCTTGAAACTCTCACGGCCCGGGATCGGTCCCGGGCCGTGAATTGCGCATATCGCGGCTCAGAACAAGCCCTCGATCTGGCCCGCGTCATTCAACCGGATGGTCTCTGCCGCCGGTTTGCGCGGCAGGCCCGGCATGGTCATGATCTCGCCGCAGACCACCACGATAAAGCCCGCGCCCGCGCTCAGGCGCACCTCGCGCACCGGCACCGAATGGCCCGTCGGCGCGCCGCGCCGGTTCGGATCGGTGGTGAAGGAATACTGGGTCTTGGCCATGCAGACCGGCAGGTTGCGATAGCCGGCCTCTTCCCATTCCTTCAGCTGGTTGCGGATCTTGGCATCGGCCAGAACCTCGTCGGCGCGGTAGATGCGCTTGGCGATGGTCTCGATCTTCTCGAACAGGCTCATGTCGTCGGGATAGATCGGGGCAAAATTCGCCTTGCCCGATTCGGCCAGTTCGACAACCTTGCGCGCCAGCGCCTCGGAGCCTTCCGAGCCCAGCTCCCAATGGCGCGACAGCACCGCCTCGACCCCGTGATTGGCGCAATAGTCCCTGACCGCCTGCACCTCGGCATCGGTATCGGTGACGAAATGGTTGATCGCCACCACCACCGGCACGCCGAAGGATTTGACGTTCTCGATATGGCGGCCCAGGTTGGCGCAGCCCTTGTTGACCGCGGCCACGTTTTCCGCGCCCAGATCGCCCTTGGCCACGCCGCCGTTCATCTTCATCGCGCGCACGGTCGCCACCAGCACCACCGCCGAGGGCGCGATGCCGGCCTTGCGGCACTTGATGTTCATGAACTTCTCGGCGCCCAGATCGGCGCCGAAACCGGCCTCGGTCACCACGTAATCGGCCACTTTCAGCGCCGTCTTGGTGGCAATGACCGAGTTGCAGCCATGCGCGATATTGGCAAACGGGCCGCCATGCACAAAGGCCGGGTTGTTCTCCAGCGTCTGCACTAGGTTGGGCTGCATCGCGTCCTTCAACAGCACGGTCATCGCGCCCTCGGCCTTGATGTCGCGGCAATAGACCGGGCTCTTGTCGCGGCGATAGGCCACGATGATGTCGCCCAGGCGCTTCTCAAGGTCCTTCAGATCCCGGGCCAGGCACAGGATCGCCATCACTTCCGAGGCCACGGTGATGTCGAACCCCGCCTCGCGCGGGAAGCCGTTCGAGACCCCGCCCAGCGAGCAGGTGATCTGGCGCAGCGCCCGGTCGTTCATGTCCACCACACGACGCCACACCACCCGGCGGGTGTCGATATCGGCCTCGTTACCCCAGTAGATGTGGTTGTCGATCATCGCGCTCAGCAGGCTGTGGGCGCTGGTGATCGCATGGAAATCGCCGGTGAAATGCAGGTTCATCTCTTCCATCGGCACGATCTGCGCATAGCCGCCCCCGGCGGCCCCCCCCTTCATGCCGAAGTTCGGCCCCAGAGACGCCTCGCGGATACAGATCATCGCGTTCTTGCCGATCCGGTTCAGACCGTCGCCCAGACCCACCGTGGTCGTGGTCTTGCCCTCGCCCGCAGGCGTCGGGTTGATCGCCGTCACCAGGATCAGCCGGCCATCGGCGCGGTCCTGAACCGAATCGATGAACCCCTGGCTCACCTTCGCCTTGTCATGGCCATAAGGCAGCAGCTCATCCGCCGCGATCCCAAGCTTCGCGCCAATCTCCAAGATCGGCAACTTCCGCGCCTCGCGCGCTATCTCAATGTCACTCTTGTACGCCATGGGTGCGATCCCCCGCTTGATATCCCTGTATACCGGCGCACACGCGCCGGGCTGGTGACAGCAGTAACGTCGCATTTGCGCGGGCAGGATGTGGATTCCGACATAATCGCGACGCGAAACGTCGCGCACCGATTTCGCGCGTCGCGGATCGGAAACCGGCGCTGCGTTATGGCGCCCAGGGGCGCTGATCGGGGATGAACAGGGTCAGCTCATCGCCCAGTCGCAAGGCGCCGGGCCGTTCCACCCAGGCGGTGACACCGCGCCGATCCTTGGCCGCGGGCTTGAAAGCAGCGCCATGTCCCGGTTTATCGGCCTCGACCTCGCGACCGGGAAAGACGCAGGGGCGGTTTTCCATGTCGATGGTCAGGGTGGTCCCGTCCCCGCTCTGCAGGCGCGAGGAAGGCGGCACATGGGTGAAATCGGGAATGCCGCTGATCACGATCGAGGCACCAAGCCAGGCCGGGTCGAGCCGGTCGAGCCCCATCTCGGCGGCAATCGCTGCCATTTCCTCGGCCGACAGGACGGTCAGCTGGCGGGCATTGCGGATCTCGGTATCGCGGTCGTAAAGGTTGCGCACCCGCACACAAGAGGGGCGCGTGACCCCCTCGTGCCGCTCACCGGTCACCCCGGCAAAGCCCAGGTCCAGCATGTCGACCGGTTCGGCCCGCAGCGAGCCGCCCGCAGGTACCCGGCCCAGCCATTCGACCCGGCCGATATGGCCGCTTTTCTCGAGAACCGGCATCACATTTCTCCGTCTTTGATTACCGTCGCAACCCTAGCGGTCTCGTCGCGATTGGCCAGCCGAAATGGAAAAGGCCCGGGCGATGCCGGGCCTTTTCTGGGATGTACTGGTCGCGATCAGGCGGTGGGTTCGGGTTCCATCCCGCCTGCCGGCGGCGCCTTGGGCTTGGTCTTGGGGATCGCGGTCACACTGGCAGCATTGCCCTGATCCGTACCCTGATCCTCGTCATCGCCGGCATGGGGCGGTTCGCCCTTCATCACCCGCTTGATCTCTTCGCCGGTCAGGGTTTCGTATTCCAGCAGGCCCTGAGCCAGGCGATCCCAATCCTCGCGGCGTTCGGTCAGGATGGCATGGGCCTGATCATAGCCCTGCTGGATGAAGCGTTTGACCTCTTCCTCGATCAGCTCCTTGGTATGAGCCGAGACCGAGAACCCGGCGGTATTGCCGGAATAGCCCTCATGCGCCTCGGCATAGTCGATATTGCCGACCTTGTCGGACATGCCCCAGCGCATCACCATCGCACGGGCCAGCTGGCTGGCCTGCTGGATATCGCCCGCCGGGCCGTTGGACACGTGATCCTCGCCGTATTTGAGGATCTCGGCGGCCTTGCCAGCCATGGTCATCGCCAGTTTTTGCTGGCATTCGTCACGATGCCAGTTCAGCCGGTCCATTTCCGGCAGGCTGACCACCATGCCCAGCGCGCCGCCGCGCGGGATGATCGTGGCCTTGTAGACCGGATCGCACATCGGCAGGGCAAGCCCCACCACCGCGTGACCGGCCTCGTGATAGGCGGTCTTTTCCTTCTGGTCCTGGGTCAGCACCATCGAGCGGCGCTCGGCCCCCATCATGACCTTGTCCTTGGCGTTCTCGAAATCCTCCATGGTCACGAAACGCCGGCCCACGCGGGCGGCCATCAGCGCCGCTTCGTTCACGAGGTTGGCCAGATCGGCGCCTGAGAAGCCGGGCGTGCCGCGCGCGATGATGCGCAGATCGACATCAGGACCCAGCGGGGTCTTGCGGGCATGTACGCCCAGGATTTTCTCGCGCCCCTTGATATCGGGGTTGCCGACGGTGACGTTGCGGTCGAACCGGCCCGGGCGCAGCAGCGCGGGGTCCAGCACGTCCTTGCGGTTGGTGGCGGCCAGGATGATGACACCCTCGTTGGCCTCGAACCCGTCCATTTCGACCAGCAACTGGTTCAGCGTCTGTTCGCGTTCGTCATTGCCGCCGCCATAGCCGGCACCACGATGGCGGCCCACGGCGTCGATCTCGTCGATGAACACGATACAGGGTGCGTTCTTCTTGGCCTGTTCGAACATGTCGCGCACACGGGAGGCACCGACACCAACGAACATTTCCACGAAATCCGAGCCAGAGATGGTGAAGAAGGGCACGCCCGCCTCGCCCGCAATGGCACGCGCCAGCAGCGTCTTACCGGTGCCCGGAGGGCCCACCAGCAGCGCACCCTTGGGGATCTTGCCGCCCAGGCGGCTGAATTTCTGCGGGTTGCGCAGGAATTCGACGATCTCTTCCAGCTCTTCCTTGGCCTCATCGATGCCCGCCACGTCGTCAAAGGTGACGCGGCCATGTTTCTCGGTCAGCATCTTGGCCTTGGACTTGCCGAAACCCATGGCGCCACCGCGCCCGCCGCCCTGCATCCGGTTCATGAAATAGACCCAGACACCGATCAGCAGCAGGAATGGCAGCAGGGTGATGATGAAGGACTGGAACCCCGATTGCTGCTGCTTTTCCGCGCGCACCGGGATGTTCTTGTCGATCAGCAGGGTGGTCACCTCGGCATCGCCAGGCTTGATGGTGACGAAATCGCGACCGTCACTGGTGCGGTAGCGGATTTGCTCACCGTCGAGGATCACCTTTGTCACATTGCCTTCATCGACGGCACTGACAAATTCGGAATAGGTCTTTTCCTGGCTCTGCAAAGTTCCGCCCGACCCGCTGAAGAGGTTGAACAGAGCGAGAATCAACAGGAAAAGGACGACCCAGAAGGCGATGTTACGTGCGTTGCCCAAGGACATTCTCCCAATACTTTCCGGCCGCGGAACTCCGCAGCCAGCTTACCCCTTAAAATAGAGATGATCGGGCGAGGTTCAATGCGATAAAAGGGACGCGTAGAAGTCTTCTTCGCCACTTTCCAGTTCAGCGGTCCAGCCATTGGCCAATCCGGCCAGCGGCGCGGCGACCAAATCGGCACCGCTCCAGACCGACGGGCTGGCGATCAGCGCCGCATAGGGGCGCCCGGTCTGGCGCCAGTCGGGGCAGAGTTTCAACCCCGCAGCCCCCAGCGCGCGCAGCTCTCCGTCCTTCACCACGGGGCCGCGCAGCACCCAGCGCCCGTCCCATAACGCACCCTGCGGCACGGTGAGGGTTTCGACCGCCTTCCATTCGCGACAGAACCGGATCCGGCGCCCCTGCCCCAGGATCAGGCAGCCGCCCAGCTGGCTGGAGCGCTCGTGACGCAGGGCCGACAGGGCCTCGGCGACGGCCACACGGCGCGGCGGATATTCGCCGCCGCCGATCCAGCCGACGATATGCAGCAGCAACCGCCGTGCGATCTCGTCCGGCAGGGTGCGAAAGCCGCGCGGCTCCAGCAGCACATCGCCACCGTCGATCCGGGTCAGGTCGCGGGCCGCCAGAAAGGTGTACCAGTCCAGCGCCTCGCGCGCGCGGGCCATGTTCGCGGCCACCTCGGCCAGCCTCTGGGCGTCGATCCCCATCGGGGCCAGCCCCGCCAGCGCCTGACGCGCCTTGATCCGATCGTAGCGGATATCCTCGTTGGACGGATCCTCGGCCCAGGCGATCCCCTCGGCACGCAGGAAATCGCGCAGCGCGTCGCGGGTGATGCCCAGCAGGGGCCGGACCAGCACCACCCCGTCCTGCATCCGCCGGGGCGCCATCGCAGCGAGGCCAGACACGCCGGCAGAGCGGCCCAGTCGCATCAGCAGCGTTTCGGCCTGATCGTCCGCAGTATGGGCCAGCGCAACCGTGGTAACCCGGTTGCGCAGCGCCCAGTCGGTCAGCAGCCCATAACGGGCGCGGCGCGCCTGATCCTGCAGATTGCCCTCGCCGGTCCAACCGGTCCAGAGCAGCGTTTCATGCGGCAAGCCCAACCCGGCGGCCTGACGGGCGACCAGGGCCGCCTCGGAGGCGGACTCGGAGCGCAGGCCATGATCCACCGTTGCCACGCAGAGTTTGACCTCGCCCCGGGGGAAACAGCGGGCGAGGAGATGCATCAGCGCAACCGAATCCCCGCCCCCGGAAACAGCAACGCCCAGCCGCCGCGGCGGCTGGGCTGAAAACTGCGCCCTGAGATGATTTACGAGGTCCTGTGCGCCAATCGTCAAGAGCACCCCAGCGAGGCCATTTCCCGATGTGCATCAGCAACGGAAGCCGCCGACGGGAAGCGAACCGATACCTCGCCCAGCGTGACGCAGGCCTGGCTGGTCTGCCCCAACCGGCCCAGAGCCGATCCAAGTTTGTAAAGCGCCTCGGCAGAAAACGGTCCGCTTCCGTCGCCGGTAAAGCTGGCCAGATAGGCGCGCGCCGCTTCGCGGGTGTCGCCCAACCCGTCCAGTGCCTTGCCCCGTTTCAGATGTGCCTCGGCCGCCAGCGGGCTGCCGGGATAAGAGGCATCGAACTGGGTAAAGAGATCGGCCGCCTTGGCGTAATCGCCCGCCTCGAGCGCCTGCGTCGCGCTGTCGAATTCGGCCCGTTCGCCCACCGCCAACTCGGTCTGGGGCTGGCTAGGCTGGGGCGTGGCTGCCGGCGTGACCGGCACGTCGCCGCCCAGGGTGGTCCCCTGGGACAGTTTCGAGATGTCGCAGGCGGGTTCCAGTTCGCACAGGCGAAATTCCAGATCACCGACCCGGTTGGAGCCATCGGCCACCACCCGGTCGATCCGGGCGTTAAGCTGTTCGGTCAGCCGGGTCAGGCGCTGCAACTCGGACTCGATCGCATCGACCCGTTCCAGCACCGTCCCCCCCGCCGTCGAAGGCGTGGGCGATCCGGTGGTCGAAAACTCACGCTTGAGCCGCTGAACCTCGACATGCAGAACCGTCAGCTCCTGCCGGATATCGGCAAGGGTCTGCTGATCCTGCGCCGGTGCCTGACCGGCAAACGTCAGCGAAACGGCCAGAACGACGCCTGCAACTCTCATCCGCTTACCCCGTCAGATCCGTCGTCAGAACCGTCACGGCGCGGCGGTTCTTGGAATAGCAGGCCTCGTCGCTGCAAATCTCGATCGGACGTTCCTTGCCATAGCTGACGGTCTTGAGCCGGCTGCCGGCCACCCCGCGCGAGATCAGGAACTCGCGCGCCGCATTTGCGCGGCGGGCGCCCAGAGCAAGGTTGTATTCGCGGGTGCCCTGCTCGTCCGCATGGCCCTCGATGGTGGCGGTATAATCGGTGTTGGTCAGCAGCCATTGCGCCTGGGCGCCAAGCGTGGCCTGGGCCTCGGGCCCCAGTGTCGACTGGTCGACCGCAAACAGGACCCTGTCGCCGATCGCCTGGCTGAAATAGGCCGGCGAGGTGGGATCACCCACCAGGCCGCTTCCGGCGCCGGCGCCGTTCAGATCGACGGAATTGCCGTCCCCCAGATCCTCGGGATTGGTGCAGGCGGCCAGCGCGACCAGCGCGCCCATCGCAGCAAGCTTGCTCAATACGTTCATTTCAGGTGCCTCACCTATGCTTTTTCTTTGCTTGTTCATACCACATCGGCCCGGTCATGTGAACGCGGACAAGGGTGTGGAAAACCGGTGTTTACTTTTGCAACGGCGACCATGAAGGATCGCTGCCGCCATCGGGTGTGCGGACCGGGCGCAGGTTGCGGCCCGAGATATCGACCGAGTAGAGCGCGGCGCGCCCGCTGGCGCCTTGCGTCTCGCGGGTGAACATGATGACGCGCCCGTTGGGCGACCAGGTCGGCCCCTCGTCCAGGAACGAAGCGGTCAGCAACCGCTCTTCGCTGCCATCGGCGCGCATCACGCCGATATGGAACCGGCCCTTGCTCTGCTTGGTAAAGGCGATCAGATCGCCACGCGGCGACCAGACCGGCGTGCCATAACGGCCCTGCCCGAAACTGATCCGCGTCGCCTCGCCGCCCGCGGCGGACATGACATAGAGCTGCGGCGTGCCCGACCGGTCGCTTTCGAACACGATGCGGCTGCCGTCGGGGGCATAGCTGGGCGCGGTCTCGATCGAGGGGGCGCTGGTCAGCCGGGTGCTCTGCCCCGAGGCGATGTTCATGGCGTAAAGGTCGGTATTGCCGCCCTGGGCCAGCGAGAACAGCACCGTCTGACCATCGGGCGAGAAGCGCGGCGCAAAGCTCATGGTGCCGTCCTGGCTTTGCAGGACACGCTGCTGCACCTGGCCCACATCCAGGATATGGATGCGCGGGAAGCCACCCTGATAGCTGGTATAAAGCACCCGGTCGCCGGTTGGCGAGAAGCGCGGCGCCAGCACGATCGAGGAACTGTCGGTCAGATACTGCACATTGGCGCCGTCATAATCCATGATCGCCAACCGCT
This sequence comes from Ruegeria pomeroyi DSS-3, assembly GCF_000011965.2. NCBI lineage: Bacteria > Pseudomonadati > Pseudomonadota > Alphaproteobacteria > Rhodobacterales > Roseobacteraceae > Ruegeria > Ruegeria pomeroyi. The sequence continues at coordinate 3,321,250 of NC_003911.12, forward strand.
TGCGGCGCTGGTCCTTGGGGCCGCTTTCCGAGACAAAGGCGACGCGGCTGTCGAAATAGCCGCTTTCGCCGGTGATGCGGCTATAGACGGCATCGGCCACCTTGTGCGACATCCGGCGCCAGCCATCGGTGGTACCGGCAAATTGCAGACCGCTGCCCAGTTCGGCCCCGGCGAACACGTCCCACAGGCGAAAACGCACCGTCAGCCGGTTGCCCGAGACGCTGACCGCGCCGGTGATCAGCGCCTGCGCGTTGATCGCCTTCCAGTCGGCGAATTGCACCGGCGCATCAAACGAGGTGACCTGGCTGATATAAGCGGTCGAAGGGATCTCGCGGAACAGGCCGCTGCCGGTCAGGTCGGCCGCAAGCACGCGCGCGATCTCGGCCGCGTATTCGGCGGCGGCCGGGCTGTCGGGCACGAAATTCGGCGCCGCATAGGGCAAGGGTTCGATGATCCCCTCGTCAATGGTGATCCTGAGCGGCTGGTTCTGCGCCTGGGCCGCTCCGGCCAGCAGCGCTGCACCCAGAACAAGGCTGGTCAGAAATCTCATCATTTGATCCGCATCCTCTCGGGATTGAATGTCATTTCGATATCGCGCCAGTGATCGTATTTTTCACTGGGAAGATTATAGCCTTTGGCCCCGCAACGGATGATAGCACGACGCGCCGCCTCGTAAGCCTGTTTCGCGGCACCTGTCGATCCGCCGGAACTGTCGGTTAGCCGGATCGAGCCGATATCGGGGGTGCCATCGGCATTCATCCGCACCGAAACCACCACGGTTGTGCGCAGCGCCTCGCTGGAAAGCGATCCCACGTTCCAGCATTGCGATACCGCCACCCGCAACGACTCTTTCTCGCCGCTGGTCAGCGGCGGGCCGCTGGGGGCCGGTGCGGCGGCGGGCTCTTCGGAGGCGGCCAACGCCTGGGCCAGCGCCTCGTTCACCGCGTTGCGGCTGTCGTCGGTCTGGCCACCCGTTGCGGGTTTCGCCTCGGGTTTCGCTTCGGGCTTGGCCTCGGGTTTGGTCTCGGCGGTTTGTGTGGGCTGCTGCGGGCGCGTCTTTGGGCGGGGCGAGCGCGACGGCGCCACATCGGCCTGCGGATCGGTCTCGGGCTCGATCCGGTCGGTCGCCTCTTCGGGCGCGGTTGCAGGCTGTTCGGGCTGCGGTGCCTCGGCCCCCTCCTCGGCGCTGACCGGAGGGGTTTCGACCGGATCCGGACGCGCATCGGGGGGCGGAGCGGCGACAGGTTCGGGGGCAACCCGTTCGACCGGGCGCGGTTTGGGACGCTTGCCGGGCGGTTCGGGCAACAGCACTGTTTCGGGTTCCGGCCGCTCCAGGCTGGGCGCCTCGCTGGGCACCTGCGGTTCCGGCGTCGGCTGTACCGGTTCGGGCGCGGGCTCGGGCTCGGGTTGTGTCACGGGCTGTGGCTCGGGGCGCGCGGGCTCCGGCTCGGGCGCCGGCTCTAACGGCGCGGGCTGTTCGATGGGCGCGGTAGGCTGCTCCGGTTCGACGGGCTGAGGAGTGATCTCGGGCGCCTCGCGCGGCGCGCTCAGCGCGGCAAACTCCTCGGCCGAAATAACCGAGACTTCCTGCACCTCGAAAGGCAAAGGATCCGAGCGGAAGGCACCACCCAGAAAGGCCCATGTAACCAACGTGACATGGGCGAGCGCGGAAATCTTGGTGCCGGTCTGCAAACCGCTGCCTCACTCTCCGCCACTGTCGAGCCGTGGTCCGCCGGTATCGGTGACCAGCCCGACATTGGAAAATCCGCCCGCGTTCAGCGCGCCCATCACCTGCATGACCTGGGCATAGGGAATGCCGCCATCGGCGCGCAGATAGACGCGGTCGCTGCTGCGTTCGGCAGCAATGGCACGCAGGCGCGCAACCAGTTCGTCGCGCGGAACGGCGGTTGTCTGGATCTGCACCTCGCCCTCTGCCGTGACGGTGACGGTCAGCGGTTCCTCGTCATCCGAGGGCAGCGCGCCGGCGGCAGTCTTGGGCAGTTCGACAGGCACCCCCACCGTCATCAGCGGCGCAGCCACCATGAAGATGATGAGCAGCACCAGCATCACGTCCACAAAGGGGGTGACGTTGATCTCGGACATCGGCCGGGCACGTCCGCGACGGCGTCCACGCCGACGCCCGCCTGCCCCGCCTTCGGTTTGCTGGAGCGCGGCCCCCATGGCTCAGCTGTCCAGCTGACGCGAGAGGATGGTGGCGAACTCGTCGGCAAACGCCTCGTAGCCCGCAACGATCCGGTCGCTGTCGGCGCTGAGCTTGTTGTAGAAGATGACCGCCGGGATCGCGGCCAAAAGACCCAAGCCGGTGGCCAGCAGCGCCTCGGCGATGCCCGGCGCCACCACGGCCAGGTTGGTGTTCTGCTGCTCGGCGATCTCGATGAAGGCGGTCATGATGCCCCAGACGGTGCCGAAAAGCCCCACGAAGGGCGCGGTCGAGCCGACCGTCGCCAGCACCGGCAAGCCGCGTTGCAGCCCCTCGGCCTCCTTGGCGATGGCCACGTCCATCGACCGGTCGATCCGGGCCTGCGCCCCGGCGATCAACCCGCCATCGTTGCGGTGCGAGCGGCGCCATTCGACCATGCCGGCGGCAAAGATTTTCTCGGAACTGCCCTCGGGCTGGGCCCCGATCTGTTCGAACAGCTCGTCCAGCGGCTCTCCAGACCAGAAGGACTGGTCGAACCGGTCCGCCTCGCGCCGGGTCGCGCGATACAGGATGTGTTTCTGGATGATGATCGCCCAGGCCCAGAACGAGGCCAGGACCAGCAACAGCATCACCAGCTTGACCGTCAGCGTCGCGCGGGCAAACAGACCCCACATCGAGAAATCGATTTCCTGCGCCAATGCCAGGGCTTCTGTTTCCATGAACCTGCTCTTTGTTGCCCTACGGCCGGTTGTCCGGCCTTGTTTCGCAAGACGCTATAGCAGATTCCCGGCGATTTCCAACAGAACAGCGGAGCCGCCCAAAAATGTTACAGCAATGCGCGAATCTCCGCCGGAAGCCGCACCGGGCGCCCCTCGCCATTCATGCAAACGGCGGTGACGGTGGCCCGGAATATCTCGGCCTCTGCCCGCCGGACACTCTGCGCCATGGTCAGCCGCGCGCCCGAAAGGGCCACCACCTCGGTCAGCACGGTCAGGTCGTCCTCGAACCGCGCGGGCGCCAGATACTCGGCCTCGATCTTGCGCACCACCCAGACCAGCCCGGCCTCGCGCATCGCGTTCTGGTCGTTGCCCAGGTTGCGCACCCAATCCGAACGCGCGCGCTCGATATAGCGCAGGTAATTGGCGTGATAGACGATGCCACCCATATCGGTGTCTTCGTAATAGACCCGAACGGGAAACACATGCGTCATTGCGGGCGCTCCATGCGGGCGTACAATCTGAGCGCATGAGAGGCGTCCCGCGCCGCCCCCGGCAGGATCGGATCATAGGCCGCCCGGATCAGCCCGGCAATCTCGGGCCGCAGGATCGTTGCGTCACCGGCCAGCGCAAGCGGCGATTGCGCGCGAAACGCCGCCTCGGACCAGAGCAGCATCACCTGCACCACCTGGGCAAGCGCCAATGTCTCGGCCGGCTGCGCCGCCATCTGCGCATCCATCCGCACAAAGACAAAGGCCGCCCGGATCGCCCCGGCCTCATCAAAGCGAAAGGCGCGATACTGGTTGGCGCCCGCCCCCACAAGACGCGCAACCAGCGCCGCCAGATCCGGGATCAGCCGATCCAGATCGGGCACCGCCAACAGCTCCTCCCAGTCGCGAAAGAAGAAGACCATGCAATTGGCGCCCAGTTCGGGATCGGTCTCGGCCATCTTGTGGCCCGCCAGCGCCATCACCGCCTCGAAAGCGCCTTTCACGACCGAGAGCGTTTCATCCTCGACCCCGAACACGATCGGCACCACCGGCCGCCCCCAGCGGGCAAACTGAAAGCTGCCGTCGTCGCGGGTGAACAGGGTCTCGATCGTCTCGGGGGTCAACATGGCAGGCGGCTCCGCAAAAAAGGCGCCCCGTTTCTTGTCGAAACCGGCGCCAAGGTCCACCCCCGCCGCGGCGGAATTGCGGCCTTGGCCCTTCACTTTGCGAAAAGTATTCCGGGGGAGCCTACAAAATTCGACGAATTTTGTACGCGGGGGCAGCGCCCCCTTGCCCATCCCGGCCCCTAGCCGAACAGATCGCTCTGCCCCGGCGGGCGCGGCGCGTCCAGGCCCAGATGTGTCCAGGCTTTCTGCGCCAGCATCCGGCCGCGCGGCGTGCGCTGGATCAGACCCTGCTGCAACAGATAGGGCTCGATCACCTCTTCCAGCGAATCCCGGCTTTCGCTCAGCGCCGCCGACAGGGTCTCGATCCCGACTGGTCCACCGCTGTAATTCTCGGCGATGAGCCGCAGATAGCGGCGGTCGGCGCCATCAAGCCCCAGCTGATCCACCCCCAGCCGGGTCAGCGCATGATCGGCCAGTTCGCGGGTGATCCGCCCGTCACCCTCGACCACGGCGAAATCAACCACCCGGCGCAGCAGGCGCCCGGCGATCCGCGGGGTGCCGCGGGCGCGCCGCGCGATCTCGCGCGCGCCGGCCTCCTCGGCGGGGGCGCCCAGCTTGCGGGCATTGCGGCTGACGATCTCGAACAGTTCGTCAACCGTGTAGAACAGCAGCCGGGTCGGGATGCCGAACCGGTCGCGCAGCGGCGTGGTCAACAGACCCATGCGGGTGGTGGCCCCGACCAGCGTAAAGGGCTGCAACTCGATCCGCACGGTCCGCGCGGCGGGCCCGTCGCCGATCACCAGGTCCAGTTCGAAATCCTCCATCGCCGGATAGAGCACCTCTTCGACCGCCGGGTTCAGCCGGTGGATCTCGTCGATGAACAGCACATCGCGCGCTTCGAGATTGGTCAGGATCGCCGCCAGATCCCCCGCCTTGGCCAGCACCGGCCCCGAAGTCATGCGGAAATTCACTCCCAGCTCGCGCGCCATGATCTGCGCCAGCGTGGTCTTGCCCAGGCCGGGTGGGCCGTGGAACAGCGTGTGATCCATCGCCTCGCCCCGCTGGCGGGCCGATTGCACGAAAATGCGCAGATTGGCCCGCGCCTCGGCCTGGCCGATGAATTCGTCCAGCGCCTGCGGCCGCAGGGCGCGGTCATTGTCCTCGGGCAAGGGGTCGGGCCGCAGGGTGGGATCGGCGTCGGTCATCTGTCATCTCCCGCGAGGACGCCCGCCAGGGCGGATCGAGCGTACCTCATGTCTTGGGCGCCAGCAGGCGCAGCGCCGCGCGGATCAGGTCTGTCTCTCCGGCCTCGGGCGCTTCGGCGGCGGCCTGAGCCACAGCGGCGGCCGCGTCCGAGGGGCCATAGCCCAGATTTGACAGCGCCGACAGCGCGCCAGCGGTCGCAGCACCGGCGCCGCCGGGCGGCGCGGCCTTGCGCGGTGCCGGAGCGGCGGGTTCGATCACCTCGACCACCTCTACCGCGCCCTCCATCGCCTGGGCCACGGTGCCGCCCATCGCCATCACGCCCGGCGCCTTGTCCTTGAGGTCGAGCACGATGCGCTGCGCCGTCTTCGGCCCCACGCCTTTGGCCGACTTGACCGAGGCCCAGTCGCCCAGCGCAATCGCCCGGCTCACCCCGTCCGGCCCCAGCGCGCCCAGAATGGCCAGCGACACTTTGGCCCCGACCCCCTGGACCGAGCACAGCAGCCGGTGCCATTCCTTCTCGGCCAGCGACATGAAGCCAAAAAGCTGCATCAGGTCCTCGCGCACCACCATATCGGTATAAAGCGCCACCACCTCGCCCACGCCGGGCAGTGCCGCCAGCGTCCGGTCCGAGCAATAGACGATATAGCCGACCCCGCGCACATCGATCAGCACATGGTCGGTGGACCGATAGTCGAGCCGCCCCGTCAACTTGCCGATCATGCCCGCACCTCCCTCTGGCTCAGCGCCTGCGCGCTTCCGTAATAGGCGTGGCAGATGGCGATGGCCAGCGCGTCGGCCGCATCCGCCCCCTTGGGCAGACAGCCTGGCAATTGCAGCTTGACCATGTGGATGACCTGTTCCTTTTCGGCATGGCCCACGCCCACAACCGTCTTCTTGACCCGGTTGGGGGCGTATTCGCCCACCGGCAGCCCGGCCTGCGCCAGCGTCAGCAGCGCCACGCCGCGCGCCTGGCCCAGTTTCAGCGTGCCCGCCCCGTCCTTGTTGACAAAGGTCTGCTCGATCGCGGCCTGATCGGGCCGGTATTCTTCGATCACCTCGACGATCTGATTGTGCAGCGACAACAGCCGCTCGCCCAGGTCGTCGCCGTCGGAATGACACAGCCCATTGGCCACATGCGACAGCCGGCTGCCGCGCTGTTCGATGACGCCCCAGCCGAGCGTTCTCAGCCCGGGATCGATGCCTAGAATGCGCATATCTCCGCCCCGCCTGCCCATTGTTGTAACTTTTCTCACGGATTAGCACGAAAGGGGAACATTTTCCAAGCGCTTTACGCTCACGCATGTTTGCGACGCCTCGAAATCCGTTTTCGACTTCTGGCACGAAAACGACATGCTGCATTGCAGAAAGCGACAGGTTTTACCACCCGTTTTCACCAATGTTACAAAGGGATTTCGGCGTTTCGCACCTATGCACACAGCGCATGTCCAACATGCAATTTCCGTGCTTGTGCTGTCGATTTTCGACGCCTAGATGCCCCGCTGAAACAACGACCACCACTCACCAAACCACAAAGGACGCACGGATATGGCCGCACTGGACACCACCCGCTTCGCCCAAGGCTCCTTCGGCCTCGTTGGCCGTATCGCTGCCCTTGGCTCTATCATCGCAAACGCGTTTGTCGCCTGGAACGACGCCCGCGCCACCCGCAACGCGCTGACCGCGCTGAGCGACCGCGAACTGGAAGACATCGGCATGAGCCGCGCCGACATCGACGCCGTTGTCGCAGGCAAGACCGCCTACTGAGTTCATCCCGCTCCCTCGGGACAACAGCAAACGCCGCATGCAGATTACGTGCATGCGGCGTTTTTTCTTTGCCGAGGGAAAGTCAGCGCAGAATGGGCCCGATCTGTTCGGCCAGGAACAGGCTTGCCGGATCGGCCTGCATCACCCAGGCCCCGGCCTGTTCGACCGGCGTGCCCTCTGCCAGGCGCGACAGGCGGGCGTCATAGCTGTCCGGGCCAAGACTGGCCAACAGGAATGCCTTGAAAGCAAGAACCGCTCCGCAGAGCAACACAAGCGCGCGCAGCGGCATGCGGCCACCGCCGCGTCGCGGCTTCAGCTCGATCAGACCATCCTTGCGCATGCGGGCCGTATAGCCGCGCGACAGGGCCTCGTGCTTCTTGTTCAATCGACGAATGCGTTGGTCGAAGTCAACGTTGTTATCGACCATGGCAGCCTCCATACACCGGCCCCCACCAGCGTTGGATCCAAGCTACGGTCGAAATGAGGCAAAACCAAGGCCCATGCCTAAAATGCCCGTAAAACTGGCCTAAAATGCGTCGATTTTGCGAAGCAGCAGCGTGGTCCAGTCACCAATCACCCCACGATCGACAAGATTGGTTCCAGCCTGCGCATAAACCGCGATCACATCATCTGCCTGTTCGTTGAGAATACCGGACAGAATCGCATAGCCGCCAGGGCGCAGATGCGATGCGACGTCCGGGGCCAGCGCCACCAGCGGCCCTTTCAGGATATTGGCAAAGATCAGGTCATAGGGCGCCTGTGCCGCCAGATCGGGATGGTCAAAGCCCGCCGCCTCCAGACAGGTGACCGCGCCCGCCATGCCATTCGCCTTCAGGTTGGCCTCGGCCACCTCGACCGCAACCGCGTCGATATCCGAGGCCAGAAAATCGCCCTGCCAGACCCGCGCCGCCGCCATTGCCAGAACCGCGGTACCACAGCCGATATCGGCCACCTTGGCGGCGCTGAACCCCAGCTCGATCAACCCGTCCAGCGCGCGCAGACAGCCCAGCGTGGTGCCGTGGTGGCCGGTGCCAAAGGCCATCGACGCCTCGATCAGCAGCGGGATACGGCCCTCGGGCACCTTGTCGGCGTCATGGCTGCCATAGACAAAGAAACGCCCCGCCTCGACCGGCGACAGCTCGCGTTTGACATGGGCGACCCAATCCGTCTCGGGCAATTCCGACACCACGAAGGGCTGGGCGCCATGCACCGCCGCCAGCAGCGCCAGCGCGGTGTCGTCCGGGGTCTCGGTGAAATAGCCGCCGACTTCCCACAGGCCCGAGCCGTCCTCCAACTCGAACACGCCGATACCGGTGGGTTCGGGGGTCAGGGTCTCCATCGCCTCGCCCAGCGCCTCGGCCTGGGATTTGCCGGTCAGGGTGGTCAGCGCGGTAAAGGTGGGCATCAGCGTCTCCTGTATCTGTCAGGATGCGCGTAGGGCCGTGGCGGCGCGAGGTCAAGCCGTGGCAGGTGACGGCGGCCCAGGCTGACCACGAACCGCCAGCCCCAGAACGCGGCCCCCAGCCCCACCACGAGGCTGCACAGCGCTTGCGCATAGATCACGCCCTCGGCCCCATAGGCGCCCGCCAGCCAAAGCGCGGCGGGCAGCGTCAGCGCCCCGTCGCGCAGCCAGTTGGTCAGCGTCGCCCGCCGCGCCTTGCCCATCGCGTTGAAGGCAGCATTCGAGACAAAGAGCAGCGCGGCAAAGACAAATCCGCCCGCGCCCACATGGGTAAAGGCATGAAGTACGTCGAGCGCCGGTCCCTGCAGGTCGAACACCGCCCCGATACCGGGGGCGGCAAGGCTCAGCACCGCCCACATCACCAGCGTATAGCCAAGGCCGAACAGAACCGCGTCGCGATAGGTGCTGCGCAGGCGCGCATGTTCGCCGGCGCCAAAGTTCTGACCAAAGATACCGCCGATGGCCCCCGCCAGCGAGAAGATGCCGCCAAAGGCCACCACCGTCAGCCGCCCCACCACGGCCCAACCCGCCATCGCCTGATCGCCAAACTGCGCCATGACCGAGGTCAGGATGTAATTGCCGACCGGGGCGGCCAACTGGGTCAGGATCGCCGCAACCGCAATCGCCATGAAAGGCCGCAGCGTTCCCATGACGTCGCGCCGCCGGGGCCGGGCCAGCAGGTCGTGCGGCCCGGTGGCAAAGCGCAGCGCCATGGCCAGCATGACGAACCGCGACAGCACAACGCCCAGCGCGGCCCCGTCCAGCCCCATGCCAAGGCCATAGATCAGGAACGGGTCGATCACCATCGCGACCCCACCCGAGGTCAGGGTGACAGACATCGAGCGCACCCCGTCGCCCTCGGCCCTGAGCGCGCCGTTGGCAACCATTCCCGCCGCCATCACGCCAAGGGACGGGACCGTCAAAGCCAGATAGCGCGCGGCCAGTATTGCCGTTTCGCCGGTCGCGCCCGACAGGGCGACGATCTGGTGGCGGAACAGGAAAATCAGCAACCCGGCAAGGCTCTGAACCGCGAAGGCGATCATCATCGCGCTGGTGGCGTGCCGCCGCGCCAGCCCGCGCCGCCCTTGCCCGATCCCGCGCGAGATCAGCGCCACCGCGCCGATCATCAGCCCGATGCCGACGCTGACCGACAGGAACTGGATGGCAAAGGAAAACCCGATCGCCGCCATCAGACGCGGCTCTCCCAGCCGGGAAATCCAGTAGAGATTGGCCGCATCGACCAGAAAGACAAAGGTGATCCCCATCGCGCCGGTCAGGGTCATGCGGACCACATGGCCCATGGTCGAACCGCTGAGGAACCGCCCGCGCCGCTCCATCGGGCTATTCCGCCGGGGCGGGCATGTATTTCGACAGCACCGTCTCGTTGCCCGGTTCGGGATGGCGCGGGATCAGCAGCGACAGACCCAGCGAGATCAGCGCCATGCAGGCCGCCAGGGCAAACACCGCCGAGGGCGACACCACCCAGAGCAGACCAAGCAACACCGGCAGGAACACCGCCGCGATATGGTTGATGGTAAAGGCGACAGCAGCGGTGGGGGCGATATCGGCTGGGTCGGCGATCTTCTGGAAATAGGTTTTCAGCGCCAGCGCCAAGGCGAACAGGATATGGTCGATCACGTAAAGGATCGCCGCCAGCGTCACGCCCCAGCCGAACCAGTAGATGCCGCCATAGGCCGCAAAGACCAGCGCCAGCCCGGAATACTCAAAGACCAGCGTGCGGCGCTCTCCGAACCGGGCCACCGCCCGGCCCAACAGCGGCGCCACACCCATGTTGATCACCAGGTTGATCAGATAGAGTCCGGTCAGCTCGTGCACGTCGAACCCGAACTTCTCGACCATCATGAACCCCGCGAAGACCACAAAGATCTGACGCCGCGCGCCCGCCATGAATTGCAGTGCGTAGTACAGCCAGTAGCGCCGTCGCAGGATCAGCTTTTTGGTTTGCGGCGTCGGGGCATCGAACTGCGGATAGGCCAGCAGACAAAAGAGGGCGATCACCACGGTCAGTCCACCTGCCGCCATGAACACCGTATTGTAGCTCAGCTCGAACCGGTCCCAGGTCAGCACGATCAGCCCATAGATCACCAGCGTCGAGGCCGATCCCGTGGCCACTAGCCAGCCCAGCATCTGCGGCGCCCTCTCCTTGGACAGCCATTGCAGTTGCAGCGACTGGTTCACCGTCTCGTAATAGTGAAACCCGATCGAGCTGAACAGGGTCACCATCAAGAGCCCGCCAAGGCTGGGAAACCAGGCGGTGACCGCCGTGGCCAGCCCCAGCAATACCAGCGAGATCATCCCCAGCACCTGCTCGCGCATCACCAGGATCACCGCGATCACGCCAACGGCCAGAAACCCCGGAATCTCGCGCACCGTGTGCAGCAGGCCGATATCAGCGCCGTCGAAATTGGCCACCTCGATGACGAAATTGTTGAGCAGCGCGCTCCATGCATTGAAGGCGATAGGCATGGCGATGGCCATCACAAACAACAGCGTGATGGGTCGGCGCCAGAACGGCAGGCTGGCGGCCTGAGACAGGGGGACGGGTCGAAACATGGCAAATGCCTTACGCCCATTCCCCGATCTTGGCGAGAGCAAAGCCAGCGCCGCACATCCACCCTGCACCAGCGCGCAGGACAGTCCGGCACAGCCGCATGACCTAAATCAAATCACATATCGGAATGTGTCGCTATAACGGCGCAACTTTTGCAGCGCGGAGAGCGTCATGGACCTTGTCAGCCTTGTCGAACGCATCGGCGAAGCCCCAACCGCCGCCCTGTTCGGGCTGATCACCGGCATCACCTTTGGTGTCGCGGCCCAGCGGTCGCGGTTCTGCCTGCGCGCGGCCACGGTCGAATTCGCACGCGGCCGGATGGAGGACAAGGTGGCGGTCTGGCTGCTGACCTTCTCGACCGCGCTGGTCTGGGTGCAGGCGGCGCAGCTGATGGGGCTGATGAACGGTGCCGATGCCCGTATGATGGCGGTGCCCGGCAGCTGGTCGGGGGCGATCATCGGCGGGCTGATGTTCGGCGCTGGCATGGTTCTGGCACGCGGCTGCTCGGGGCGGCTGCTGGTGCTGGCGGCCACCGGCAACCTGCGCTCGGTCGTGTCGGGGCTGATCTTTGCGGTGGTGGCACAGATGAGCCTGTCGGGCCTGTTGTCACCCCTGCGCGACAAGCTGGCCGCGCTGTGGATCACCGAGGGCGGGCGCAACATGAACCTGCTCAGCACCTTTGGCCTGCCGGAATACGGCGGTTTGGTACTCGGCCTGGTCTGCGCGGTGCTGGCGCTGGTGCTGGCGCGGCGCCACAGGATCGGCGCGGCGCGGCTGGTCTTTGCCTCGGGCGTGGGCTTTGCCGTCGCGCTGGGTTGGGTGCTCACCTATGCGCTGAGCCAGGTCGCGTTCGAGCCGGTACAGATCGAAAGCGCCACCTTTACCGGCCCCTCGGCGCATACGCTGATGTTCTTTCTGGACCGCAACGCGGTTCTGGAATTCGACGTCGGGCTGGTGCCCGGCGTGTTCATCGGCGCGATGATCGCGGCGGCGCTGGCGGGCGAGATGAAGATCCAGGCCTTTGACGGGCCGGTCACCATGCGCAAGGCGATGATCGGCGCAGCGCTGATGGGGTTCGGCGGCATGCTTGCGGGCGGTTGCGCCATCGGCGCGGGCGTGACCGGAGGCTCGATCTTTGTCGGTACCGCCTGGGCGGCGCTGTTCTTCATGTGGGTGGGGGCCATGGCCACCGATTTCCTGATCGACCAGCGCGCCGCCAGCCCCAGGGCCGCATAGGCGCGCGATCACGAAAACGCGAGGTCAGGGATTATTTGCGGCGCGCTGGCGTCCTTTGATCTGCCGGTTGCATGAGGCGCCGGTTGCATGAGATCAGAAGGACACCCGATATGACCCTGAAACCGAGCCTTGCCCTGGCCGCCCTGTCGCTGGCCATCGCCACATCCGCCCTGGCGGGCGCCGCGATCCAGACCGGCGACACCGCCAAGGGCGCGGTGCTGACCGATGGTAATGGCCTGTCGCTCTATACCTTTGACAAGGACACGCCCGCCGTGTCGAACTGCTATGACGATTGCGCGGCGAAATGGCCGCCGCTCGAGGCCGCCAATACCGCCCGTCCACAGGGCGAATTCGGCATCGTGCTGCGCGCCGATGGCTCGCGCCAGTGGACCCACAAGGGCATGCCGCTTTACACTTGGATCAAGGATGCCAAGGCCGGTGACATCTCCGGTGACGGCGTCAAGGGCGTGTGGCATCTGGCCCGTCCCTGACGGCGGAGCGGTTGAATGGCGATCCTCGACCAGATCGAAGCCCTGATCCCCGACTTGCGCCGCTATGCCCATGCGCTGATGCGGGACCGCGAGGCGGGCGACGACCTGGTTCAGGATTGCCTGGAACGGGCGGTGGCCGGTCTTGGTGGCCGCCGCCCTGACGGCGCGCTCAGGGCCTGGCTGTTTCGCATCCTGATCAACCGGCATCGCGACCTGCGCCGCCGCGCGGCGCGCGCGGGACATCTGGTTGCGGTCGAGGATCTGGTGGTGGAACCGGCCCGTCCCGCAGGCCAGGACAGCCACATGGCCCTGCGCGAGACCGAGGCCGCCATCGCCCGCCTGCCCGAGGATCAGCGCCGCGCGCTCTTGCTCGTGGCGCTGGAAGGGGCCAGTTTCGACGAAGCGGCGGCGGCGCTCGACATTCCCAAGGGCACGCTGATGTCGCGGTTGGCACGCGCGCGGGCCAATCTGAGAACCATGACCGGGCGCGGGGACCCCGCCACTGGCCCGGCCCAAAGGGGTAAAGGCGCATGACCCAGGACCCGCTGAGCGACGAAGAGCTGATCGCCTATTTCGAGGATGCGCTGCCGCCCGCCGAGCGCGCCGCGCTGGAGGCGCGGCTGGCGCAGGATCCGCGCGCGCAGGCGCTGCTGCTGGATTGGGCCCGGCAGAACGAGGACATCCGCGCGCTTTATGGCGATATGCAGGAGGACGTGGTGCCCGCGCGGCTGCGGGACGCGCTATGCGCCCCCCGCGCCCCGCTGCTGCGCCAGGCGCTGGCGGCTTCGGCTGTGCTGATGCTGGGTCTTGTGGTCGGTTGGGCCGGGCATGCCCGGCTGGGTGACCCTTCACCCGCCCCGGCGCTGGCCGATGCGGCCCTGACCGCGCACAGGACATTTGTCGTCGAAGTGGTGCATCCGGTCGAGGTCCCGGCCAGCCAGCGCGACCATATGAACAGTTGGATGTCCAAGCGGATCGGCGCGCCGGTCAGCCCGCCGGACCTCTCCGCCTCGGGCTTTGCCCTGATGGGCGGGCGCATCCTGCCTGCGGGCAAATGGGTGGCCGGGCTCTATATGTATGAGAATTCCGAAGGCCAGCGGATCACCCTCTATGTGGCGCCGCAGGAGGAGGGTAACAGTACCTTGCGCTTTGCCGGGGACCGGCAGACCGAAAGTCTGCACTGGGCCAAGGGCGGGTTGGGCTTTGTCCTGACCGGTGCGCTGGCCCGTGAGGATCTGCGCCAGATGGCGACCAGCGCCTATGAGCAATTGCTCTAGCATCGGAGGTCGAAAAAGGGGGCGCTGCCCCCTCGGCCCTCGCGGGCCTCACCCCCGGAGTATTTCCGACCAGAAAGAAGCCGGAATGCGGGTCCTGCTTCTTTCTGGTAATAAGTACTCCGGAGCGCGAGGCGGAGCCTCGCAAAAGATCAAAGAAAGCTCTGTGGGTCGATATCGACACTGAGGCGCAGATCGCCCTTCAGCCGCAGCGGCGCGATCCAGCGGGCGATCGCCTCTTGCAGGGGGGCGCCCTTGGGCGCCTTGACCAAGAGCCGCACCCGATGGCGGCCCCGGACGCGGGCGATGGGCGCGGGTGCCGGGCCAAAGACCTGCGCCCCGATCTGGCGCAGGGCTGCGTCGTTGCGTGCCATGGCGGTGCCGAGATCGAAGACCGGCCCAGCCTCGGGGCCCGACAGGATGATCCCCGCCATCCGCCCATAGGGCGGCACTCCGGCGGCCTGACGCTCAGCCGCCTCGGCACGCCAGAACCGTTCCTCGTCCCCCGCAAGGATGGCGCGGATCACCGGGTGTTCGGGCTGATAGGTCTGCAACAGCGCCTGGCCCGGTTTCTCGGCGCGCCCCGCCCGGCCCGCCACCTGCCGCATCAGCTGGAAGGTGCGCTCGGCGGCGCGCAGGTCCGAGCCCTGCAGGCCCAGATCGGCATCGATCACCCCCACCAGCGTCAGCAAGGGAAAGTTGTGCCCCTTGGCCACCAACTGGGTGCCGATGACGATATCCGCCTCACCTGCCGCAATCGCCTCGATCCGCTCCTTCAGCGCGCGGGCGGTGCCGAACATGTCCGAGCTGAGCACCGCGATGCGGGCCTCGGGAAAACTGGCGGTGGCCTCTTCGGCCAACCGCTCGATACCCGGACCAACAGGGGCGAGCCGCCCCTCGGCGCCGCAATGAGGACAGGTTTCGGGGATCGGCTTGGTCTCGCCGCACTGGTGGCACATCAACCGTTTCAGGAACCGGTGTTCGACCATGCGCGCATCGCAATGGTCACAGCCGATCTGTTGCCCGCAGGCCCGGCACAGCGTGACCGGGGCATAGCCGCGCCGGTTGAGGAAAAGCAGCGATTGTTCCCCCTTGGCCAGCCGGTCGCTTACCGCCCGGCGCAGGTTGGGCGAGATCCAGCTGGAAGGCTGCATCGTCTCGGCCCGCATGTCGATGGCCTGCATCTGCGGCAGCACCGCCGGACCAAAACGCGAGGTCAGCTCCACCCGTTCGTATTTGCCCGCATCCGCATTGGCCCAGCTTTCCAGCGAGGGCGTGGCGCTGGCCAGCACCACCCGCGCGCCGCAGATCGCCGCGCGCAGCACCGCCATGTCACGCGCATTATAGAGTACCCCGTCCTCCTGCTTGTAGGAGGTGTCGTGTTCCTCATCCACGATGATCAGGCCCAGGTCGCGGAACGGCAGGAACAGCGCCGAGCGCGCGCCCACCACCAGCTGCGCCGCGCCCTGCCCCACCATGCGCCAGACGCGGCGGCGTTCGGTCATGGTCGCGCCCGAATGCCATTCGGCGGGCCGCGCCCCGAACCGCGCCTCGACCCGGCTCAGGAACTCGGCCGTCAAAGCGATCTCGGGCAGCAGCACCAGCGCCTGCCGGCCCATGCGCAGCGCCTCGGCCACTGCCTCCAGATAGACCTCGGTCTTGCCGGCACCGGTGACGCCCTTGAGCAGCGTGGTGCCGTAGCGCCCGCTGCGCAGCCCCGCGCGCAGGCTGTCGGCGGCGCGGACCTGATCCTCGGTCAGCGCCTTGCCGGGCAGATCGGGGTCGAGATGCGGATAGGGCAGATCGCGCGGGCTGTCCTCTTCCCGCACGGCGCCTTGTTTGACCAGCCCCTTGACCACTGACGCGGTCACCCCTGCCATTTCGGCCAGTTCCTTGAGGGTGAAGGCCAGCCCGCCATAATCGCGCAGCACCTCAAGCACGCGGGCGCGCGCGTCGGTCATGCGGTCGGGGTCCACACCGCCTAGCCGATAAACCTTGCGCATCGAGGGCGGATCGCCCAGGCCCGGCGCGCGGGTGGCCAGGCGCAGCATCGCGGGCATCGGCGTCAGCGTGTAATCGGCGGTCCTGCCCAGAAAACTTCTCATCTCCTCCCGCATCGGTGCAACGTCGAGTACCCGCAATACCGAGCGAATCCTGGAGCGGTCAAAGTCACCCCGCCCCGGCCCCCAGACCACGCCCAGCACCTTGCGCGGGCCCAGCGGCACCTCGACAAAGGCACCCACGAAACAGCCGCCTTCGGGCGCCTTGTAATCAAGCGTCCGGTCGAGCGGCTGCGTGGTCAGGACCGAGACCAGCGCTCCCTCTTCAAAAAACCCGCCGCTGTCCAAGCCGCCCGTGTCCAAGCTGATGGCTCCCGTCAAACCCGATGCGCAGGCACAGCCCGGCATTCGGGGTTTGCGCCGCCTGTCTCATGAGGTAAAGGCAAGCCAGACCGAGGCCAACCCATCAAAGGACTGCCCCATGAAATTCTTCGTTGATACCGCCGAGATCGACGCCATCGCCGAGTTGAACGACCTGGGTATGGTGGACGGCGTCACCACCAACCCCTCGCTGATCAAGAAATCGGGCCGCGATATCATCGAGGTCACGCGCGAGATCTGCGCCATGGTCGACGGGCCGGTTTCGGCCGAGGTGACCGCCACCGATGCCGAAACCATGATCGCCGAAGGGCGCAAGCTGGTCGAGATCGCCGGCAATATCGCGGTCAAGGTGCCGCTGACCTGGGACGGGCTGAAAGCCTGCAAGGTGCTGTCGGACGACGGCCACATGGTTAACGTGACGCTATGCTTCTCGGCCAACCAGGCGCTTCTGGCGGCCAAGGCGGGCGCAACCTTCATCTCGCCCTTCATCGGGCGGCTCGACGATATCAACCTGGACGGGATGGAACTGATCGAGGATATCCGCACCATCTATGACAATTACGGCTTCGAGACGCAGATCCTGGCGGCCTCGATCCGTTCGGTGAACCATATCCTGGACAGCGCCCGGATCGGCGCCGATGTGATCACCGCCCCGCCCGCCGTGATCAAGGCGATGGTGAACCATCCGCTGACCGACAAGGGGCTGGATGCGTTCCTGGCCGATATCAAGGCGGCGGATATCAAGATCCTCTGAGTAATCACTTTTGCTGCGCGCGCCATCGCGCGCGCAGCAAAAGACCGGGCCGGACCGCCAAGAAAATTCGGCGAATTTTCTTAGCCCCGCCGCACCGTCAGCCTGCCGGGTTTCTCCGGCGAGGCTACACCCACCGGTAGAAATCCGCTCGGGTGTTGATTTTTCGGCAGAAAAATCGCAATCCCGTGTTATAAAACGTCCCAACATAAAACGAGGCGTGAATGAGCAGCAGCCCGAAACTGGACGAAACCCTGCGCGAGGCGATCATCGCCAAGCCGCAGGCGGTACTGGATGACAAGGACATCATGCATGCGCTTGTCGCCGCGAACGAGCGGGCGATGGGCGGCAATGTCGTTGATCTGCGCGGCATCGCGATGGAACGGCTCGAGGCCCGGCTCGACCGGCTCGAGGACACCCATAGGTCGGTCATCGCGGCGGCTTATGAGAATCTCGCCGGCACCAATCAGGTGCAGCGCGCTGTCCTGCGGCTGCTCGATCCGGTGGATTTCGAGACCTTCCTGCGGGATCTGGGCACCGAAGTGGCCGAGGTTCTGCGCGTCGACGCGATCCGGCTGGTGCTGGAAAGCAGCCAGGCCGAGCGCGGCGCCTCGCTGGAGCGGCTCGACGATGTGCTGACCGTGGCGCAGCCGGGCTTTGTCGACAGCTATCTGACCGCCGGGCGCAACGCGATGCCCCGCCAGGTCACGCTGCGCCAGCTGCAACAGGCCACGCCCCAGGTCTATGGCCGCCGGGCCGACTGGATCCGCTCCGAGGCCTGCCTGAAACTCGATCTCGGACCTGGCCGCCTGCCGGGCATGCTGGCGATGGGGGCCGAGGATCCGCATCAGTTCACCCCGCAGCTGGGCACTGATCTACTTGCGTTCTTTGCCGGCGTATTCGAACGCACGATGCGCCGCTGGCTGTCGTGAGCCTGATCTCACCCGCCTGCCGCGATGCGTTGCAGCTTTGGCTGGACACGCAACGGGCACTGGCGGGTCGGGCCGAGAACACCATCACCGCCTATCGCACCGATGTGGTCGAGTTCATGTCCTTCATGACCCTGCATTTCGGCGCGACACAGGGGCTGGCGCCGCTGGCCCGTATCGGGGTTCCCGACATGCGGGCCTGGATGGCGCAGATGCGCGCGGACGGGATCGGCGCCCGCTCGCTGGCGCGCAAGCTGTCGGCGGTCAAGAGCTTCTATCGCTGGCTGGCCGAACGCGAGGGGTTCGAACCGACCGCCGTCCTGTCGACCCGAGCGCCGAAGTTCCAGAGGAAGCTGCCCCGCCCGCTGGCCGAGGATGCGGCGCGCGCCATGATCGACACGGTCGAGTTGCAATCGAGCAAACCCTGGATCGCCGCCCGGGACATGGCGGTGGTGACCCTTCTTTATGGCTGCGGGCTGCGCATCTCCGAGGCGCTGTCGCTCACCGGGCGCGCGGCGCCGCTGCCTGCCACGCTTCGCATTCGCGGCAAGGGCGGCAAGGAGCGTCTGGTTCCGGTGATCCCCGTCGCCCGCGCGGCGGTTGACACCTATCTGCGGCTTTGCCCCTGGCCGGTGGAGCCCGAGACACCGCTGTTTCGCGGCGCCCGGGGCGGCCCGCTGAACGCCCGCAGCATCCAGGCGGTGATGGCCAAGGCGCGGATGCAGCTGGGCCTGCCCGCCACCGCCACGCCACATGCAATGCGCCACAGCTTCGCCACCCATCTGCTTGAGGCTGGCGGCGATCTGCGCGCGATACAGGAACTGCTCGGCCATGCCTCGCTGTCGACCACCCAGGCCTATACCGCCGTCGACACCGCCCATCTGATGGATGTCTACAACCGCAGCCATCCAAAGGCCTGAGCGCCCGGCCCGAGCATCGCTTTTGCAGCAGACGAATTGCAACCCCGTCGGTTTTCCGTCATGAGAGGCGGATGACACCTCAGTTCCGCGCGCTCCTTGTTCATCTCTTTACCGCCACCGGCGCCGTCTTTGCCATGCTGGCAATGCTGGCGGCGGTAGATGCCAAATGGGACCTGATGTTCCTGTGGCTGGTGGTTGCCTTCTTTGTCGACGGGCTCGACGGGCCGATGGCGCGCCGCTACCACGTCAAGACCTATGCCCCCGAGTTCGACGGTGTGTTGCTGGACCTGATCATCGACTATCTGACCTATGTGTTCATCCCCGCATTCGCCCTGTTCAAATCCGGGTTGATGGATGGCTGGACCGGCTGGCTTGCGATCATCATCATCACCTTCGCCAGCGCCATGTATTTTGCCGACACGCGGATGAAGACCAAGGACAATTCCTTCTCGGGCTTTCCGGGCTGCTGGAACATGGTGGTTCTGGTGATCTTTGCGCTGGAGCCCAATTTCTGGGTCAGCCTGGTGCTGGTCACGGTACTGGCGGTATCGATGTTCCTGCCGCTGAAATTCGTGCACCCGGTGCGGACCGAGCGCTGGCGCGCCATCACCCTGCCAATGGCACTGGCCTGGACCTTTTTCGCAGGCTGGGCCGCCTGGGTCGGGTTTCACCCCGAAAGCTGGGCCCATTGGGGTCTGGTGGTGACCAGCCTCTATCTGATCTTCGCCGGTATCGCCCAGATGGTCATTCCCGAGAAAGACACAGCCAGTCCCTTCTGACCCCCGCCGCCCGATTGTCGGGCAAAAGCGAGGGGTGGTCCCGGATCAGGCGTCGAACCTGCACCCCCTGTTCCAGCGCCGTCGCGACCAACGCGTCGGTATCGACCGGATGGCCCGGACGTGTCGGCGGGGTTGGCCCATGGCGCAACGACAGGATCATCCTGCCTCGCGCCGACAACAGCGCAAGAGCGGCGCTCAGCCCCTGTTGCTGCGCTGTGGGCGTCAGGTGATGAAACACCCCGATCGCCAGGATCAGGTCAAAGCGCAAACCCAGCGCGCGTACCCGCGCGAGGTCCGGCAAGCTGTCATCGACCCAGGTGATCGCCGCGGCGGCATGCAGGCGCCGCCCCGCCGCCCGGAACTCCGCCACCGGCTCTGCTGCCCAGACCCGATGCGCTCGCCCCGACAGCCAAGCCGCGTCGCGCCCGCTGCCGGCGCCCAGATCCAGACAGCGCCCGGGTTCAGCGGGCAGATCGGCCAGAACCGGGGCCAGCACCGCCTCGCTGCTCAGCCCTTCCCAGACGGCGTACAGTGCCTCCGCTGCCGCCGCATAACCGCGCAGAACCGGGCAGTCGCGGGTCTCGCTCACATGATGTCTTCGATCTCGAAATCCTGACCGTTATGGGCAAAGCTCTCGCCCGCCCGCAGGTCCTTCATCGCCAGATAGATCGGGCTTTGCATCGAGATCCCCATATAGGTCTTGCCATCGACCTCGAACCGGGTGGTCGAGACGCAGACCACGAAGTTGCGCCCGCCAAAGGACACCACCGCGCCCGGCCCAACCGTGTCGGTCAACGCAAAGTCGGTGTTCTCGATCACGTCGATCTTGGCGTGATGGGCCTGCACCGGCGCATCAAAGGCAGCGGCCAGGTCACGACTCTCGCGCGAGGCAACCAGATCGTCCTTGTCATGCACCTCGCGGTCGCCCAGTTGCGCCTCTTTCAGAAAGGCTTCGTAATGCGCCTTGGCTGCAGCCAGTTCGGCCGCCTCCAGCGACATCAGCTTGTCCTGTACGGCCTGTTTCTGCGCGGCGCGATCGGTCATATGCGTCTCCTGTTTCGTGTTCCGGAGGATATCTGAACGGGTTGCCGCCCAGCTTGCCTTGATCTGGGTCAGATGAGCAAGCCCGCAGCCCCTTCCAGACGCAAAAGAGCCACCTTGGTTTCTACCCCGCCCTGCCCGGAAAATCCGGTCAGGCCACGTGCGCCCATCACCCGGTGGCAGGGGATGATCACCGGGATCGGATTGCCGCCACAGCACTGGCCCACCGCCTGGGCCGAGGAGCCCAGATCGCGGGCGATCTCTCCATAGGTACGGGTATAGCCAAAAGGGATCGCGGCAATCGCATCGCAGACCGCCCGTTGCAGAACCGAGCCGCGCACGCGCAGCGGCAGGTCAAAGACCTCGCGCTCGCCCCGGAAATACTCGGTCAGCTGCTCCGCCGCCCGGTCGAGCAGCGGTGTATGATCCGATCCGCCCCGCCCCCATGTGGCGCGGGTGATCGCGCCCTCTTCCTCGGTCAGGACAAAGGCGCCGGTGGGGGTATC
The DNA here is from genome assembly GCF_000011965.2 of Ruegeria pomeroyi DSS-3. NCBI lineage: Bacteria > Pseudomonadati > Pseudomonadota > Alphaproteobacteria > Rhodobacterales > Roseobacteraceae > Ruegeria > Ruegeria pomeroyi. The sequence continues at coordinate 3,342,556 of NC_003911.12, forward strand.
TACGGTCAGGCTGGGCATGATCCGACAATGGCCCTGCCGTCGCGCGCGCGCAAGATGCCACGCCCCGACGCAACTTCATTTCGCCCTAAATACTCCGGGGAGCGCGAGGGGCAGCGCCCCTCGCCCGCTCGCCGCCGTCAGGCGGCGAAACCCCGGGTCAAAGAACCAGCCCTGCCACCCGGTAGGGCCGGTCGTGGCGCGCGTCATATCCTTCCATGTCTCCCGCCATCAGAAGCGCGTTCAGGATGGCTTCCTCCGCCGCCTCGATCACCGCTTCGAACAGGGGCGAGCAGGCGTCATTTCCCAGCACCTCACCCGGCCCCACCGAAAAGGCCAGCGCATAGTCGCCCGATCCGTTCGACAGGGACGAGCCGATGCGCGCCAGCCCGGCAAAGCTGCGGGTGGCAAGCCGGGTCAGGTTGCGGGACGAGAGCGGCGCGTCGGTGGCGATCACCAGTACGATGGAGCCGTCGGCATCCGCCTCGGGCACGCCCGCGACGGGGCGTCCGTCCACCCGCAGGGTGCCGCCGAAATTCGACTGTACCAGAACCCCCAGCATGTAATCCCCAACCCGCCGCGAAGCGGTTCCGATACCGCCCTTCAGGCCAAAGGAAATCGTGCCGGTGCCCGCCCCCACCGCGCCCTCGGCCACGGGGCCGGGGCGGGCGTTTGCAAGCGCCGCCAACATCTCGGCCACTGTCGGCCGGGCCGCGCGGATGTCATTGAGACGCCCGTCATTGGTCTCGCCCACCACCGCGTTGATCGAGGTGACATGTCCGTTGCCCGGCTGCGCCAGCGTGTACCGCACCAGCGCCTCGACCGCGCGCCCCACCGCCAGCGTGTTGGTAAGCAGGATCGGCGTTTCGATCTCGCCCAGTTCCTGCACCTGGGTGGCGCCCGCGAACTTGCCGAACCCGTTCAGCACCGACAGGCCCGCGCGGGGCCGGTCGGCAAAGACATTGCCCGGATGCGGTAGGATGGCGGTGACGCCAGTGCGGGTGCGGTCACCTTCGATCAGGGTCACGTGGCCCACGGCCACCTGCCCCACATCGGTGATCGCGTTTAGCGGACCGGGCGGGAACCGCCCGATCGCAAGGCCCAGATCACGGGCGCGGGGCATCTCAGCCCAGCGCCGCGTCGCAGCGGCCGCAGACGCCCGCATGGGCGTGGCGGCCGACATCGGGCAGGATCTTCCAGCAGCGCTGGCATTTCTCGCCCTCGGCCATTTCGAACACCACGCCGACGCCCTCGATTTCGGGCAGGCGGAAGGCCTCGGCAGGCGCCGGATCGGCGCTGACCGTCAGGCCCGAGGTGATGCAGAGATCGTCGATGTCGATCTGCGCCAACAGGGCGCGGGTCTCGGCATCCTCGACATGCACCACGGGGGCGGCTTCCAGGCTCGACCCGATCACCTTGTCACGCCGCTGGATTTCCAGCGCCGCCGTCACCACCCGGCGCACCCGGCGCACGCGGGCCACGTTGGACTCGTTCTGCGGGTTGCGCCAGCTGGCCGGGGTTTCGGGGAAATCGACCAGATGGACCGAGCTGCCCTCGCCCGGATAGCGCTCCAGCCAGACCTCTTCCATGGTGAACACCAGGATCGGCGCCAGCCAGGTGGTGAGCCGGTGGAACAGCAGGTCGAGCACCGTGCGCGCCGCCCGGCGGCGCGTCGTGTCGCCGTCGCAATAGAGCACGTCCTTGCGGATATCGAAGTAGAAGGCCGAAAGGTCCACGGTGGCGAAGTTGAACACCGCGCTATAGACCCCCTGGAAGTCGAAACCGGCATAGCCCTTGCGCACCTGCTCATCCAGCTCGGCCATCCGGCTCAGCACCCAGCGTTCCAGCGGCGGCATCTCGGCCGGATCCTCGATCCGGTCGGCCTCGGTGAAATCCGAGAGCGAGCCCAGCATGAACCGCATGGTGTTGCGCAGACGGCGGTAGCTGTCGGCCACCCCTTTCAGGATCTCGGGCCCGATGCGCTGGTCGGCGGTATAGTCGGTCTGCGCCACCCAGAGCCGCAGGATATCGGCGCCGTATTGCTTGACCACCTCGTCGGGCACGATGGTATTGCCCAGCGACTTGGACATCTTCATGCCCTTCTCGTCGAGGGTGAACCCGTGCGTGACCACGTTGCGATAGGGCGCGCGACCCAGCGTGCCGCAGGCCTGCAACAGCGAGGAGTGGAACCAGCCGCGGTGCTGGTCGGTGCCCTCCATATAGACATCGGCGATGCCGTCCGCGGTGCCGTCTTCGCGGTCGCGCAGCACAAAGGCATGGGTCGAGCCAGAGTCGAACCAGACGTCGAGCACGTCGAACACCTGATCCCATTCATCAGCCTTGTAGTCGTTGCCCAGGAAGCGTTCCTTGGCGCCCTCGGCATACCAGCAATCGGCGCCCTCGGCCTCGAACGCGGCAAAGATGCGGGCGTTGACCGCCGGATCGCGCAGCAGGAAGTCCGCATCGGTCGGCAGCGCGCCCTTGCGGGTGAAACACGTGAGCGGCACGCCCCAGGCGCGCTGGCGCGACAGCACCCAGTCGGGCCGCGCCTCGATCATGGAATAGAGCCGGTTGCGCCCGGTCTGCGGGGTGAACTTCACCAGCTGATCGATCGAGGTCAGCGCGCGTTCGCGGATGGTCTTGCCATAGCTGTCCTGCCCGTCGTTCACGGGCCGGTCGACGCTGGCGAACCATTGCGGCGTGTTGCGATAGATGATCGGCGCCTTCGACCGCCAGCTATGCGGGTAGGAGTGCTTGATCTTGCCGCGTGCCAGCAGCCCGCCGACCTCGACCAGCTTGTCGATCACCGTCTTGTTGGCATCGCCCTCGCCGCCCTTGCGGGACAGGATGTACTTGCCGCCGAAAAACGGCAGATCGGCGCGGAACGAGCCATCGTCCATCACGTTATAGGTGATGACCTGCTCGAGCATGCCCAGATCGCGGTAAAGCTCGAATTCCTCCATCCCGTGGGAAGGGGCGCAATGGACGAACCCGGTACCCTCGGTATCGGTCACGAACTCGGCAGCGCGGAAATCGCGGATATCGTCCCACTCGCCATTGCCGCCTTCGGCGCCGTGCAGCGGGTGGGTCAGACCGCCGATCTGCGACGGATCCACATCACCGACACGGCGATACATGTCCGGGTCGAGCCGGGCGCGGCGCATTACGTCATCGGCCAGCTTGTCGGCAAGGATGTATTTGTCACCCACCGAGGCCCAGCATTCCTCGGGCGTGCCTGTGATCTCGTAGAGGCCGTAGGCAATGTCCTTGCCATAGACCACCGCCTTGTTCGACGGGATGGTCCAGGGCGTGGTGGTCCAGATGACCACCTGCGCACCGTCCAGATCGCCGCTGTTCACCGCCCGGAACTTCACCCAGATTGTGAAGCTTTCCTTGTCGTGATACTCGACCTCGGCCTCGGCCAGCGCCGTTTGTTCGATGGGCGACCACATCACGGGTTTGGAACCCTGATACAAAGTGCCGTTCATCAGGAACTTCATGAACTCGTCGGCGATCACCGCCTCGGCGTGATAGTCCATGGTGACATAGGGGTCGGCCCAATTGCCGGTGATGCCCAGGCGCTTGAACTCTTCGCGCTGGATGTCGATCCAGCCCTCGGCAAAGCGGCGGCATTCCTGACGGAACTCGACAACGTTGACGTCGTCCTTGCTCTTGCCCTTCTTGCGGTACTGTTCCTCGATCTTCCATTCGATCGGCAGGCCGTGACAGTCCCAGCCGGGTACGTAACGCGCGTCGAACCCCATCATCTGGTGGCTGCGCACGATCATGTCCTTGATCGTCTTGTTCAGCGCGTGACCGATATGCAGGTGGCCGTTGGCATAGGGAGGGCCGTCATGCAGGGTAAAGGGCGCGCGGCCCTGCTTTTCGCGCAGGCGGTCGTAAACGCCGATCTTCTCCCAACGCTCCAGCCATTGCGGCTCGCGCGCGGGCAATCCGGCGCGCATCGGAAAATCGGTTTTCGGCAGGTTCAGCGTGTCTTTGTATTCGGGCGTTTCAGCGGTCGTGTCGGCGCACATCTCGGGCGTCCTTTGGCAATCATGTCGGTTGGGGGATATTCGGTTCGGTGCGATGGCTCAAGCACCTTTGCCCGGCGTCTCGATCTGGTCAGAGCGCCGGGGAGGTAATTCGAATAATGATGGCCGCACGGTGGGTCATGGGCGCCTTATAGGCAATTCCCGCACGGGGGGAAAGCGCCGTTGTGACACAGCCGGGCGCCTTACGCGCTTTAGCGTCAAACGGGGTTGCAATCGCATTCCCGATTGCGCATTCCAAGGGGCAACCAGCTATCCAAGACTTCGAGCATCATGAACAAACCTCTTCTGTCCCTTTCCGCCCTTGCCCTGATGACAACCCTTGCCGCCTGCAACGAACCGGCCACCCCTGTCGGACATACAACGCTCAGCCTGTCCGATACGGTGCAGCTGAGCGCTGCGGGCAAGACACCGGCCCCGGAAACGATCACACCGGTTCGGATCACCTTTCCCGACAGCCGCTCCTACTCTGCCGTGCCGCCGGCCTTTCACCCCAAGACCTGCCAGCTGAGCAGCAGCCATTTCACTGCCGAGGTCCAGGTGCCGAGTGAGGTCAATCTGCCCTCTTATGGCACCAAGACACCGCCGATGCGGGTGCGCTGCACGTCGGATCAGTTTGAATTCGACGAGACCGTCAAGCCGGTGAACCTGACGCAGCAAGCCTATTCGACAGCGGCAGCGGCACATATCCTTGTGGGGTACGGTCTGATCGGCGCCGCCGTCACCGCCAGCCAGGCCAGCCAGCGCGACAAATCGCAGGATGTCTATGGCTATCCGTTGAAGATCGAGCTGCAATAGCGCCAACGGTGCGGACGGGTCAGCCCTGAAACAGGGTCCCCACCCCATAGGCGATGGCCGCAGCAGTCCCGCCTATGGCCAGGGTCTCGAGCCCTGACCGCCACCAGGGCGCCAGCGACCAGCGGCTTTTGAGCGCGCCGATGGCAAAGAACACCGCCCCGGTCATCCAGGCTGAAACGGTAAAGGCCTCGGCCAGGCCCAGCAGAAACGGCACCAGCGGGATCATGCCCGCCACCAGAAAGGCCAGAAAGGTCGCGATCGCCGCCCGCATCGGGTGCGGATCGACCCCGCCCAGCCCGTATTCGCCGTCGATCATCAGCGCGATCCAGTTCTCGCGATCGGCGGTGATCGCATCGGTGGCCTGGTCCAGCACCTCGCCCGACAGGCCCTTCTGGGACAGGATCTCGCGCACTTCCAGGCGCTCGCCCTCGGGGTAATGGGCGATATGGCGCTCCTCGATCGCGCGCAGGCGGTGCAGGTTGTCCAGATCGGCCTTGGTGCCCGAGTAATTGCCCGCCGCCATGGAAAACCCGTCGGCCAGCACATTGGCCAACCCCAGCGCCACGATGACAAAGGGCGACAGCCCCGCCCCCGCCACACCCGCCACGATGGCGAAGGTGGTTACCGATCCGTCGATGCCGCCATAGACGACATCGCGCAGCACCCCACGCCCCGGTGGGGCGCCGATGCGTTGCGAGACCTCTTGCGGGCTATGTCCGTGTTCTGTCATGACGCCCCGTTTCTCTTGCCCCGGCGCAGGTGTCCTTGTTCCAGATCAAGGCCGCGCCTGTGACAGTATGGCACTTGCCGGGGGCGGCGCCATATCCGACTTTAACAGTCGGAAAAGAGAGATCCATGCCCAGCCCCCTGCCCCTGTTCCAGATCACGCCCGCCCAGATCGACCATGTCGTGCGGGTCTTCTACGCCCGTATCCGCACCCATGCCGAGCTGGGCCCGGTCTTTGCCGCCCATGTGCGGGATTGGCCCGCACATGAGGCGCGCATCGCCGCCTTCTGGCGCAACGCCATCCTGAAAGAACGCTGCTATGACGGCAACCCGATGCGGGTGCATGTCTCGCGTCCCGATATCCGGCCCGATCACTTCCCGCTCTGGCTTGCCCTGTTTCACGAGGTCCTGACCCAAGAACTTGCCGCCGAGACCGCCGCCCGCTGGGGCGCGCTGGCCGACCGGATCGGCCATGGGCTGAAGATGGGCCTCACCTCGATGCGACAGAAACCGGACGAAGTGCCCTTGTTTCTCTGAGCCCTTCTTCGTTTCGCGCAAAGTGCTCCGGGGGGGCCTACAAAATTCGACGAATTTTGTAGGCGGGGGCAGCGCCCCCTTTTACCACCTCAGATCAGCCACTGGTCTTGCCGACAATCCCCGTCAGGGCGCGGCGCACCACGCCCCGGACCGAGGGTCTGCGCCGCGCCGAAAACGGCAATGGCCGGCAGACCTCCATCGCGGCGACCCCCACGCGGGCGGTCAGCGCGCCGTTTATCAGCCCCTCGCCGAACCGGCGCGACAGTTTGCTCAGGACCGAGCCGCCCAGCACCGTTTCCAGCAGATCGTCGCCCACGGCGACGGCTCCGGTTGCCACCAGATGCGCCATCACCGCGCGGGTCAGTCGCCAACTGCCCAGCACCCCCGAGCGGCCGCCATAGATCTCGGCCACCCGCCGGATCATCCGGAGCGACGAGGCCAGCGCTGCCACCACATCGGCCAGCGCCAGCGGCACCAGCGCGGTGACGGTGGCCACCCGGCGCGCCGCCGCCTCGACCTCGCGTTGCGCTTCGGCATCAAGCGGCGCAAGCAGGCTGTCCTCGGCCAGCGCCAGCAAATCGTGCGCCTCGAACTGCTCGCCTGCGCGTTCGGCCAGCCGTTCGCGGCCCCAACGGGTTTCTTCGCGACCACGATAGAAGGTATCGAGTTTTCGGCACACCGCGCGCGCCTGCGCCAGATCGTTCTCGGCCAGTGCGGCATCCGCGGCCCGGCGCAGCCCGTCGACACGGCCCAGCCGCCCGATCGCCGCCAGTTCCCGCAGCGCGATCAGCAGCGCCACCAGCACGAACCCCGCCAGCAGCGCGGTCATGACCCAGCCCAGCACCGGGACACGCTCCATCAGCCCGGTGACAAAATCCCAGGCCGCAACCGAGATCACCGCCCCCAAAAGCGCAGCGGCCAGCCCCCAGAACCAGCGCGCCAGGCGCGATGGGCGCCGCGCCGCCACACGCGCGGCGGCCAACATGGCCGCGCCCTGCGGGCGATCCGTATCGGGCACCGGTGGCGCCTCGACCACCGCGGGTGGCGGCGTCTTCTCGTCCTTCAGGTCGAACAGGACCGGACCCTGGGTCATGACCGTCTCCATTCATAGCGGATATCGGGCAGGCGCTCTTCGTTGCCGGCGCCATCGGTGCGGGCGGCCTCGACAAAGCCGTGCCGCGCATAGAAACGCTGCGCCCCGGTATTGCGCTGAAAGGTCCAGAGTTCCAGCCGGTCGCTCTGCCCCATTGCATCAGCCAACAGGGCCGTGCCCAACCCCTGCCCCTGCGCCGCATTTGCAAGGTAGAGCGAGCAGATCTCCTGCCCGTCACGGGCGATGAACCCGGCCACTTGCCCTCCGAGAACCACAACCGTAACCCAGCCGCGCGCGATCATGACGCCGCAAAACCCGACCGTCTCGTCGCGCTGATACAGCTTGGGCATCCAGGGCGTGTCCTGAGCGAACCGATAGAGGATGTCTCCGGTCGGTTCGGCATCACCGGGCCGGGCCGGGCGCAGCGCCGCGCTCACAGCCGGTCCCCGAACAGGAACTGCGCCGCCCGGTCAAGCCGGATATGCGGCGGCCCGTCGCCCGGCTTCAGCTGCAGCGGCGCGGGCGCAAAACTCATCGCCTTGAACCCCGCCCCCAACCATGTCTCGGCCCCGGCACGGGCCGGGCTCAGCAGCTGGCCCGGCTCCTCGGGCAGGGCACCGGGGTAGAAGGCCGCCTGGCGTCCATCCTCCAGCAAGGAGCCACGCACACAGGGTAGGTCCCGCCCGTCATGGGCGCGCATCTCCTCGGTGGTGACGCGCAACGCGGCCAGCGCCAGCGCGGCGGTTTCGGCGCCGGCGAACTGCGCCCGGTCGCGCGCTTCACGGGTCAGCGCCTCGATGATCGCGGTCAGCTGAGGATGCTGTTTGTGATGCAGGTGATCGGCCTTGGTGGCGGCGAACAGGATCCGGTCCACTCGGCGCCCCAGCAGCAACCGGTTCAGCCAGGCGTTGCGCCCGGGCCGGAAGGCGCCCAGGATATCGGCCATCGCAAGGCGCATGTCCTCGACCGCCTGCGGGCCCTTGTGAATGGCGCCCAGCGCATCGACCAACACGACCTGCCGGTCGATACGAGCGAAATGATCGCGAAAGAAGGGGCGCACCACCTGCGCCTTGTAGGCCTCGAACCGGCGGGCCATTTCCCGGTGCAGCGAGCGGCGCGGTGCGGCGCCCGTCACCGGCAACGGCGCAAAGGTCAGCACCGGCGAGCCGGCCAGATCGCCCGGCAACAGGAAGCGCCCCGGTGTGCAGTCGGAAAACCCCGCCCCGCGCGCCGCCTCGAGATAAGCGGTAAAGGCCCGCGCCAGTTCCTGCGCCTGCGGTTCATCGTGGCGCGTGGTGGGATCGACGGGTTCGAGCGCCGCCAGATAGGCCGCCGCCTGGGGTCGGGGGCCGATGCGCGCCAGCACCCCGGCCGACCAGTCCTCGAAGCTCTTGTCCATCAGGCCGAGGTCGAGCAGCCATTCGCCGGGATAATCGACGATATCCAGATGCACGGTGCGCGGCCCCTGCAAGCCGCCCAGCAGACCACCGGGCCGTACCCTGAGCGACAGGCGCAGCTCGCTCACGGCGCGGGTGCTGTCGGGCCAGTGCGGCGCGGGGCCGGTCAGCGCCGCCAGATGCGCCTCGTAGTCGAAACGCGGCACGGTGTCGTCAGGCTGGGGTTGCAGGAACGCCGCCTCGATCCGCCCCTCCTGCGCCGCGACAAGGCCCGGCATGCGGCCCCGGTCGAGCAGGTTGGCGACCAGCGAGGTGATGAACACGGTCTTGCCCGATCGCGCCAGCCCGGTCACGCCCAGCCGGATCACCGGCTCGAACAGCGCCTCGCTCAGCGTATCCGAAACGGTCTCGACGCCGCGCATCACGCGGTCTGCGATGGTGGTGATGACCAAGTTCTGCCCCTGCCTGTTTCACCGCCAAGATAAAGAGCGCATCGCCCGGTTGCTAGGGTTGCCATGTTTTTTGCGAGGCTCCGCCTCGCGCTCCGGAGTATTTCGAACCAGAAAGAAGCCCATGCGCCCCTGCTTCGTTCCGCCCGAAATACGCCGGGGTAGGTGCTGCTTGCGGCGGCGGGGGCAGCGCCCCACTGGACAGGGCGGCAGGCGCAGGGTACCAGCGCGGCCATGCCACGCTATGCATTGAAAGTCGAATATCTGGGCACCCCGTTTGCCGGTTGGCAGCGGCAGAAGGACCTGCCCTCGGTTCAGGGCGCCATCGAGACGGCCCTGGCGCGGCTGGAACCGGGGCCCCATACCATCGCTGCGGCCGGCCGCACCGATGCGGGGGTGCATGGGTTGGGCCAGGTGGCCCATTGCGACCTGACCCGCGACTGGGACCCGTTCCGCCTGTCGGAGGCGCTGAACTATCACCTGAAACCGCAGCCGGTGGCGATCACCGCCGCCGCGCGGGTGGCCGAGGACTGGCATGCCCGCTTTTCGGCTACCGAGAGACAATATCTGTTCCGCCTGCTGATGCGGCGGGCGCCGGCGACCCATGATGCCGGTCTGGTCTGGCAGGTCGGGCACCGGCTGGACGCGCGCGCCATGCAGGCCGCGGCCGATCTGTTGCTGGGCCGGCACGATTTCACCACCTTCCGCTCGTCGATCTGCCAGGCCGCCAGCCCGGTCAAGACGCTGGACGAATTGCGCGTCGAGGCGGTGGAGAGCTTCTCGGGTCCCGAGATCCGGTTCCACGTGCGGGCGCGCTCGTTCCTGCACAATCAGGTCCGCAGTTTCGTGGGCACGCTGGAGCGCGTGGGCGCGGGGGCATGGGCGCCCGAGGATGTGCGCAGTGCACTGGAGGCACGCGACCGCGCCGCCTGTGGACCGGTCTGTCCGCCGCAGGGCCTCTATCTGGCGCGGGTGGGCTATCCCGAGCCGGTCTTTGCCGCCGACAGGTCCGCCGCCTCCTGATCCCAGCTATAGGCCCAGTGGACCAGCCCGGCCCGGCCCGCCTCGGTCAGGGTATAGACGCCCTTTTCGGCCCGTTCGAACCAGCCATAGTGATTGTCCCGCATCAGCCGGGTCGCGGCGGCGACACCGGTTGCGCGCGCCACAACGGCGCCGCGTGACGCGCCCTGTTCCGCCAGCCATGCCGCACAGCGCAGCGCATCCTGGCGATAGGCGGTGACGATGCCGTGGCGGGTGGCGCCGCCCGCGTTGGGGTCGCCCTCCAGCCGGTCGAACTCGCGCAGCAGCCGCCCTTCGCGCGCCTTGGACTTGCGCGGGCGATAGGGGCCGGGGTCGCATTGCACCTCGACCCGGCCATCGGCGCGCAGGGTGATCAGGCCCAGACCCAGCCGCCGGCACAGCGCCAGATTGTCGCGCAGCGCCCGCCGCGCCGTGCGCCCGCTCGGGCGCGGCACCGCGATATAGACACTGTCGCTGAGCGCCAGCCGGGCGACCGCCTGATGGAACAGCGACAGCGAAAACCGCAGCTTCATCTCGACGATCACCGGCGGCTCGTCACCGCGGCGTGCCACAAGGTCGGCCGCGCCCACCTCGCCCTTGACGACATATCCCTGCCGCTCGAACATCGCCTTGAGCGGCGGGTAGAGATCCTGCTCTCGTTGCATGGTTGCAGGCTAGGCACATCACCGCCGCAATACAATCGCTGCCCTTGCGCGGACTTGCCCGCCCGGTGCTGGCGGCCTAGCTGTGAAAACAGCCGGAAATTGCAGGAGCCTCGTCATGTTTCGCGTCTTTGTGATCTGCCTCTGCCTTTTGGCGGCGGGCGGGGCGGCGGCCCGCTGTACCGGTACGGACATGCGCGACCGGCTGACGCCCGAAGCCGAGGCGCGGCTGACGCGCGAGATCAAGCAGGTTCCATTTGCCTATGGCAATCACTGGGTCGCCACCAAAGGCAACCGCCGTATCCATGTGATCGGCACCCAGCATACCGGCGACAGCCGGATGCGGGCGGCGATGCGCAATCTGACACCGGTGATCCGGTCGGCCGATGCGGTCCTGCTTGAGGTGACCCAGCAAAAGCTGGCCACGCTCGACACCGTGTTGCGCAGTACGCCCGGGCTGCTCACCATCCCCAAGGGGCCCGGTCTGGACACGATGATGCGCGCCGAGGATTGGCGCCTGCTCAGCGTCAGGATGGCCATGCACGGGGTCGATGAACGGGTGTTGGCGCGGATGCAGCCCTGGTTCATCTCGATGAGCCTGTCCACCTCGGGCTGTGGCGGGCGCGGGTTGTTCGCCTATCGCGGCCTTGACGACCGCATCGAGAAGATCGCGATCCGGGCCAAGGTGCCGATCGGCTCGCTGGAAAACGTGGGCGACGGGATGCGGGCGCTGTCGGCGATCCCGATCCGCGATCAGATCCAGCTGCTGCTGCTCGATCTGAAGAGCGAGGTGAATTACGACGATCAGGTCGTCACCATGGCCAATGCCTATTTCGAACAGCGCCTGGCCGAGGCGATGCTGATCGAAAGCTGGACGCTTTACCGTGACCTGAAAATTTCGCGCAGCGAGGTGACGCGCCTGCTGCGCCAGTTCGACGCCCATATCCTGGACCGGCGCAACCGGGCCTGGATGCCCGTGATCCTGGCCTCGGACGCGCCGGTTCTGGTGGTGGCGGTGGGCGCCGCGCATCTGCCGGGCAAGACCGGCATTCTGAACCTGTTGAAACGGCAGGGCTACAGCCTGAGCCGGGCCGATTTCTGACCTTGCGAGTACCTATGCTGCGATTTCTACCTGCCCTGTTGTTGGTTCTGACGCCCTTCACCGCCCAAGCCGCCTGTGAAGGGCGCGACCTGCGGGACGACCTGTCGCCCGAGATGCGCACCGAGATGGAGCAGGCCGCCGCCGCGATCCCCTTTCCCGAGGGCAATCACTGGACCGCGACGCGAGACGACACGGTGCTGCACCTGATCGGTACGCTACATGTGAACGATGCCCGCATGGAGGCCACCGCCGCGCGGCTGGAACCGGTGATCGCGGGCGCCGATGCGGTCTGGTTCGAGCTGAACACACCCGATCTCGCCGCGTTCGAGCGCGAGGTGATGGGCAACCCCAAGGTGGCGCTGATCACCGAAGGCCCCACCCTGATCGAGTTGATGAGCGAGGAGGGATGGAACCGGGTCGCCCGCGCCCTGGCCGAGCGGAACGTGCCGGCCTGGATAGGCGCCAAGATGCAGCCCTGGGTGCTGGGCTCGATCCTGTCGCTGCCGCCCTGCCTGCTGCGCGATCCCAAGGCGAAACAGGGCATGGACCGGCGGCTGGCGGCCCTGGCCGACAGCCATGGCCTGCCGCAGCACTCGCTGGAAACCGGGGCCGAACTGCTGGCGCTGTTCACCGCCACCCCGATCGAACAGCAGGCCCGCGAGATGGACATGTTCTCGGCCATGCTGGGCGCCGATGCCGACCAGCTGGCAACCCTGAGCGCGATCTATTTCGAAGAGCAAAACGGCGCGTTCATGGAATTCTCGCGACATGACGCGATGACGCGCAGCGGCCTGACGCCCGAAGCATTCGACCCGCTTTGGGATAGCTTCATGCTGGAGCTGGTCGAAGGGCGCAACCGCAACTGGATGCGCCATATCCTGGAGATTCGCGACCAGACCGCGGTGATCGCGGTGGGCGCCGCGCATCTGCCGGGGGACCAGGGGCTGCTGAACCTGTTGAGCGAAGCGGGATACAGTCTGAGCCGCGCCGAATTCTGATCGGCCGCCAGACCAAGGGTCGCAGCCCGCACAGCGCCCCGTGACAAGCCTTGCCCGCGCCCCTATAAGGCGCGCAAATTCGACCATTCGCAGGATAGACACATGACCATTCAGGTATTCGGCCACAAATCCCCCGACACCGACTCCACCGGATCGCCCATCGTCTGGGCCTGGTATCTGACCGAGGTAGCGGGACAGGCGGCCAAACCGGTGCTGCTGGGCGAACCCAACACCGAAGCCGCCTTCATGCTGAGCCGCTGGGGTCTGGACAAGCCCGCGATCATCGCCGATGTCGAGGCTGGCGCCCCGGTGGTGATCGTCGACACCAACAACCCCGCCGAACTGCCCGCCAGCGTCAACGACGCCGATATCCGCCAGATCATCGACCACCACGCGCTGATCGGCGGGCTGAAAACCAAGGGCCCGATCGACATCACCCTGCGCCCGCTGGCCTGCACCGCCACCATCATGGTCGACCTGATGGGTGACGATGCCGCCCGAATGCCCGAGGCGATCAAGGGCGCGGCGCTGACCTGCATCCTGTCTGACACGCTGGAATTCCGCTCGCCTACCACCACCGATCATGACCGCGCCGTGGCCGAGAAACTGGCCGCCGATCTGGGCATCGACATCCCCGCTTATGCCGCCGAGATGTTCGCGGCCAAGTCGGATGTGTCGTCCTTCTCGGATGCCGAGCTGCTGCGGATGGACTCGAAAGAGTACAATGTCGACGGCAAGGAATTCCGGGTCTCGGTTCTGGAAACCACCGCGCCCAAGGTGCTGCTGGACCGCAAGGACAGCCTGATGGCCTCGATGGTCGACGTGGCCAAGGAAGACGGCGCCGATCAGGTGCTGCTGTTCGTGATCGACATCCTGAACGAGGAAGCCACCCTGCTGGTGCCCAACGACCTGGTCAAGACCGTCGCCGAAAAGAGCTTTGGCGCGTCGGTCTCGGGCGACACCGTGGTGCTGCCCGGCATCATGAGCCGCAAGAAACAGATCATCCCGAACCTCAAGGTCTGATCCGGCCCTGACCGATGAAAAGGCGCCCCTCGCGGGCGCCTTTTGCGTTGCGGCCTAGAGCGAGATTACCGGCATCCAATCGGCCTTGCGAACGCGGAAAGAGCCCTGTTGCACCAACAGACGCAGCACAGCGCGCATATGTCGGGCGCCATAGACGATCGCGATGGTCCCGTCCTGCTCCCTGTTCGCCTCGAGAAGCCCAAGCAGAACAGAGCAGAGCCTTTCGTCACGAATATCCAGAATGACCCGCATCAGCGCCTCTTGGTCCGGGGACCAGCCCAGCAGATCGTCGCGGCTGGACAGCTCGTCCATCCCTCTGTTTTCAACAAGCCTGTCGCGGGACATTGTCAGGAAGCGATGCAGTCCGACGCCGGTCGAATGGGCAGGCGCCACGAGCCGCAGCCATAGCGGAAGCCTTGCCCAGGCCTCCTCGAATTCCCGGGCGGACAGGTCAGCATGGATGATCTGCGCCCGGCCCGACCTTCCCTTGATACTGGGTTGCAGAACCAGGCCCAGCCGGTCGAACGCCATCCAGCGATAGCTTCTGGTCAGCTGTTTGACGACAGGAGAATTGACGCCCTCCGCCAACAGGAAATCATGCGCGAGCGCATCGCGATAGACAGTCTCGAAAAAGCTCTCATCACCCACATGCACCATCGGGAACAAGGTGACGGTGGGTTGATAATCCGGAGAAGAGAGAACATAGCACGCCGATCTCAGGCCAATGATGGAACTTTCGAGTATCTGCATGAACGGTCGGGCCTGTCGGGTTTTATGTCCCGAACATGGGGCAAGAACCGATGCGCTGCAATCGGGCTCCTTGGGCAGGGTTGCCCGGCAGCTTCACAACCACCGGGCAGCATCTCGGTTCAGGTCGGCGGCAGCCCGTCAAAGGCATGCACGCCTTCGGGGATGATGTGAAACGCCTGTTTCTCGGCGGCAAACACCGCTGCCCGGGGCCCCTTGAAAAGGGCGGGGTCGTCCAGCGTGCCGATCTTCAGGATCACCGCTGGCAGGCCGGGCCGATGCGAGGCGACCCCGGTGCCGCAGGTCGCACAGAAATCGCGGGTCACGCGGTCGGGGCGATCCTCCAGCCGAAAGCTCTTGGGCGTGCCCTTGACATAGCGAAAGCCAGCGGCGGGCATCACCATGAACAGGTTCGGCGCGCCGCCCGAATAGCTCTGGCAGGCACGGCAGTGGCATTGCGCCTTGAGCATCGGCTCTCCCTCGGCCTCGTATCGCAGCGCGCCGCAGTAACATCCGCCCGTAAGTTTCATTTGTGGTCTCCTGTTGTCGGTATCGCAGCACAGGATGGACGCAGGGGCCACGGGCGGCTAGTGTCATGAATGACATTATCCAGATCGAAATGGACAACACGCCTTGGACGTCCTCCTGCTGCATCCCACCCCCTGCCAACGGTCCAGCCTGGCCATCGCCGAGGACATGCTGGACAGCGCCAACCGGGTGGCCGCGCTGCGCGGCGAGGCGGCGCCGTTTCGCTGGCGCACCCTGCGCCCCGAGGCGGTCGGCCCGGGCACACCGGCGCCGGGGCTGGTAGTGCTGCCGGGGCTGGGGCTTGCCTCGGCTCACGACCTACGGGCCGCGATGGACAGCCCTGCCTTTGCGACGTTGAGTGCAGCGCTGCGCCACCTCGCCCAGCCCGGTACTCGCATCGCCGGTGCCTGCACCGGCGTCTTTGCCCTGGCCGCCGCCGGTCTGCTTGACGGGCGCCGCGCCACCACAACCTGGTGGCTGGCGCCGCTGCTGCGTGCCTGGTTCCCCAAGGTCCGGGTCGAGATGGGCGAGGTGCTGTACAGCGATGGGGCGCTGGTGACGGCAGGGGCGTCCTTTGCCCAGATCGACCTGATGCTGCATCTGATCGAGACCCAGGCGGGCTATGCCCTGGCCGAGGATTGCCGCCGCTTCCTGTTGGCCGACAGTCGGCCCAGCCAGTTGCCCTATCTGTCGGTGGCGACCCTGGTGGCGGGCGATCCGGCGCTGCAACGGGCCGAGCTGCATTTACGCCGCCATATCGCCCGGCAGGTGCCGCTGGCCGAACTGGCAGAGGCCGCCGGGCTGGGCGCGCGCACCTTTGCCCGCCGTCTGGCACGGGTCGCGGGCATGACCCCGGGCGAGTTTGCCCAGACCCTGCGGGTGACCGAGGCGATCCGGCTATACCGGGCGGGCGGGCTGAGCCTGGAACAGATCGCGCATCGGGTCGGATATGGCGATGCCACCGCCCTGCGGCGGGTGATGACGCGCCGCACCGGTCGGCGGCTGGAAAGCTTTCGCACCTGACCACTCGGCTTTGGCCATGGCCAATGCCGGGCGCTTGCGGCATATACGCGCTTGCGACAGTTTCAAAGCCGGACCCAGACATGACCCAGATCATCACCGCCCTTGCCGAGATTTCCGAGCGCTACCGCGCGCTGTTCGTCGATCTGTGGGGCTGCGTCCACAACGGGGTGACGGCCTATCCCGAGGCGGTCGCCGCGTTGCAGGCCTATCGCGCGGCTGGCGGCATCGTGGTGCTGGTCACCAACTCGCCCAAACCGCGTGCGGGTGTCGCAACACAGCTGAGCCAGTTCAAGGTGCCGCAGGACGCCTATGACACCATCGCCACCAGCGGTGACAGTGCGCGTTCGGCCATGTTCCGCGGCGCAGTTGGGCAAAAGGTCTATTTCATGGGCGAGTGGGAGCGCGACGCGGGCTTTTTCGAACCGCTCAAGCTGCTCGATTCCCCGGTTGAAATCACCCGTGTGCCGCTGCAAGAGGCCGAGGGCATCGTCTGTTGCGGCCCCTTCGACCCGATGGCCGACCCGGCGGTGAACCGGCCCGATTTCCTCTACGCCAAGACCAAGGGGATGAAGCTGCTTTGCGCCAATCCCGATATCGTGGTCGACCGTGGCGAAATCCGCGAATGGTGCGCCGGGGCACTGGCGCGGCTTTATACCGAGATGGGCGGCGAGAGCCTCTATTTCGGCAAACCGCACCCGCCGATCTATGATCTGGCGCGCCGCCGGCTGTTGTCCTTGGGGGCGGATATTGCCGATTCCGAGATCCTGGCGATCGGCGACGGCATCCAGACGGACATCGCCGGTGGCCAGGGTGAAGGTATTGATTCCCTGTTCATCTCGGGCGGTCTGGCTGCATCGGAAACCAAAACTGGCCACAGCCCCGACCCCGCAGCGCTAACAGCCTATCTGGACAGGGAAAACCGCATGCCAACTTATACCATCGGACAACTTCGCTGACGAATTAGGGCTTGATTTTCTGCGACTGCAAAGTAATAAAGTTGCCCAAGTATGGCGGGGTCTGACGCAAAATTACTCCGCCGCATGGATAGAGAGGGTGACATGTTGGACAACCTGCCGCGCGGAACGATCTGTATCGAAGATATCGAGATGGGTATGACCCGGTACCTGCGCAAGCAGGTGACCGACGAGGATATCGAGATGTTCGCCCAGGTCTCGACCGACCGCAATCCGGTGCATCTGGACGATGAATACGCCCGCGACACCATCTTTGAGGGGCGCATTGCCCATGGCATGTTGACCGCCGGGCTGATCTCGGCCGTGATCGGCGAGCAGCTGCCCGGCCATGGCACGGTCTACATGGGTCAGTCGCTGAAATTCCTTGCCCCCGTGCGGCCGGGCGATACGGTCTATGCCGAGGTCAAGGTGATCGACATCGACTTTGCCAAGCGCCGGGTCAAGCTGGACTGTCACTGCGCCGTCGATGGCAAGAAGGTGCTGGTGGGCGAGGCCATGGTGCTGGCCCCCTCGCGCAAGTTCGACTGAACGGCAGCAAAGCTGCCATTCGCCGCCTCGCCCCTCAGCAACACACGAAGAAGTGATCGTCGCTCGCGCTGCCCGGGCCCAGTCCGGGTAACGTTTTCCCCCTGCATTTCAACAGGTTGAACAATCCTGCGCAGATCGCAGCCCATTGAGCGCGCGCAGGACAATTCTGCTGAAAGCCAGACTGAACTTGCTATCGTTTGGACAAGACTCACTTAACTTGTTCATGAAGTGGAGTTCGAGATGCGAGCAATCGTTATCGGCGCAGGGATGGGAGGGCTGATGACCGCCCTGGCGCTGCGGCAATCCGGGGTCTTTTCCGCGATCGAGGTCTACGAGCAGACCAGGCAGCCAAGCACAGCCGGGGCCGGGCTGAACATTCCACCCAACGGGGCGCGGATCTGCCGTTGGCTGGGTGTCGATCTGGATGGCGGCGATCCCAAAGGACCGGATGGCGCGATAGATGGCGGCCGGGCCGCGATCCTGAAATCGACCCGGCAGTTCAACACCGATGGCAGCGTGACCGAAAGGCCGTTCGACCATGTCACCGCAGTCGGCGATGGCGCCGGGTTTCATCACATGCACCGGCTGGACCTGCTGATGTGCCTCTACAAGCGGGTGTTCGAGTTCGGCCCCGACAGTGGCACCCCCTGCCCGATATCCGTCCATATGGACAGCAGGCTGACCGGACTGGAGCAAAGCCAAGGCGGTGTGACGGCGGCGTTTGCCAATGGACATACCGCGACCGGCGACATTCTGGTTGGCGCCGATGGGATCAACTCGGCCACTCTCAGTCTGGCCTGGCCCAGTCCGCGCCCCAGGCGCTGGACCGAGGTCACCTGTTTTCGCGGCCTCATTCCGCGCGAAACCGTGGCGGCGCTGCGCAAACCCGATGGCAGCCCGCTGGATTACAACCCCATCCACTCTTTCAGCATGGACCGCCACAAGACGGACCGCAGCGGCGCGACCACCTATTGGGTGCGGGGTGGCGAGCTGTTGAACGTCTGGATCGCCCGCTACGAACCCGATTCAACCGCCTTTGAACAGGAAGAGGGCGACTGGTTTCCCATCAGCCGCGAAGAAATCACGCGCGACGTCGGCGCAGCCTTTGCCGAGCTTCCCAATCGCGACGACCTGGTCGCCCTGGCCGGGGCGATGGTGCGGCCCACGAAATGGGGGCTTTATGACCGCGATGCGCTGGATAGCTGGGTGCAGGGGCGCATCTGCCTGCTGGGCGATGCGGCGCATCCGATGCTGCCCACCTTTGGGCAGGGCGCCGCGCAGGCGTTCGAGGATGCCGCCGCGCTTGGCTGCGCCTTTGCCCTGCACCGCCGCGACGTGGCCACTGCCCTGTTGCACTATGAACGGGTGCGCCACTATCGCGCCAGCCGGTTCCAGCTGGGATCGAAATTCGCCTTCGATCATCTGCGCCCCAAGGATACCGAGGCGCAAAAAGCGCTGCTCGAAGGGCTGGACGAACGTGTCACGCCAGCGTTTTCCCATGACAAGCGCGGCGGCGAGAATGACGCCTGGATCTATGCCTTTGACGCCCGCAACATCGGCCCCACCCTGCCCGCCAAGAAATGGGGACCGTGGGATTATCGCGAGGCGTCGAAAGAGGATCATGCAAAGGCGACGCAGAGCCTCTGGCGGCCAGAGGTTCCGGCCGATGGCGCCCGTCGCGTGACCCGCGCCGAGGTCGCCCGGCACAACACCCGCGACGATTGCTGGATCATCGTTTCGGGCAAGGTCTATGACATCACGGCCTGGGCCCCTCATCACCCCGGCGGCGCGGGCATCGCCCGGATTTATGCGGGCAAGGAGGCAACCGCCGAGTTCGGCGATTATCACAGCGCGCAAGCGGTCGCGCATATGGCGCATTTCTGTATCGGCGAACTGGTCGAGACATCGGATGATATACAACCGCCAGCATGAATCGAGCGCCCCGTCCGGGCGATGTGTAGCGTTGGAAACAGCCCCGCCCGTCAAGTCGCGCTTGAACATGGAGAAACCTGCGTTTACCCAACCTGCATGCGTATCATCCGCGACTACAGATTTCTTGAACCCGCAGACCGGGGCGCCAGCGTCGCCATCGGCAATTTCGACGGTGTGCATATCGGGCATCGCTCGGTGATCGAGCTGGCCCGGCAGGCCGCACCCGATGTGCCGCTGGGGGTGATGACCTTCGAACCGCATCCGCGCGAGTATTTCGCCCCCGACAGCCCGCCCTTTCGCCTGATGCGCGGCCCGGCGCGGGCGCACCGGCTGGAAAAGCTGGGGGTCGAGCGGCTCTATGAACTGCCTTTCAACGCAGCGCTCGCCGGGTTGACGCCCGAAGGCTTCGCACGCGGGGTGATCTGCGACGGGCTGGGTCTGAAACATGTGGTGATCGGTGCCGATTTCTGCTTCGGCAAGGGCCGCAGCGGCAACGCCGCCGACATGGTGCGGTTCGGGCAGCAGATGGGGTTCGGCGTCACCATTGCGCCGCTCCTGGAGCAGACCGAACGCGTGATCTCGTCAACCGCGATCCGTACCGCGCTAAGCGAGGGCCGCCCGCGCGACGCCGCCGCGATGCTGGGCCATTGGCACCGGATCGAGGGCGAGGTGATCGGCGGCGAGCAGCGCGGGCGCGAACTAGGCTTTCCCACTGCCAATATGTCGATCGACGGGCTGCACCCGCCCCGGTTCGGCGTCTATGCGGTGCTGGTCGATGTGCTCGATGGGCCGCACAAGGGCAGCTATCACGGTGCCGCCTCGGTGGGTGTGCGACCGATGTTCAACGGCGAGCGGCCCAATATCGAAACCTTTCTGTTCGACTTCTCCGGCGATCTTTACGGCGCCACGCTGAGCGTCGGGCTGGTTGAGTATCTGCGCCCGGAGATGACCTTTGACGGGCTCGACGCCCTTATCGCGCAGATGGACGCCGATTGCGCCCGCGCCCGCGATATCCTGGCGGCGCCATGACGGATCCAATCGAGCGCAACGGGCTGCGCCCGCGTTTCTGGGAGCGCAAGCCGCTGGCGCGGCTGAACAAGACCGAATGGGAGGCGCTGTGCGACGGCTGCGGCAAATGCTGCCTGAACAAGCTCGAGGACGAGGATACCGGCGAGGTCGAGCTGACCCGGGTCGCCTGCCGGCTTCTGGATGACGAGAGCTGCCATTGCACGCAATACCCGATCCGGCACCAGTTCGTGCCCGATTGCATCGTGCTGACGCCCGACAATCTGGACAGCCACGCCTATTGGATGCCCCGCACCTGCGCCTATCGGCTGCTGTGGGAGGGTAAGCCGCTTTACGACTGGCACCCGCTGATCTCGGGCGACCCCGAGAGCGTGCACCGCGCGGGCGTCTCGGTGCGCGGCATCACCGTATCCGAGTTTGAAACCCCCGAAGAAGACTGGGAAGACCATATCATCGAGGAGCCGATCTGATGTTCTTTGCCTCTGACAACTCCGGTCCCGTCCACCCCGAGATCCTTGCGGGCCTGACTGACGCCAACCAGGGATATGCCATGGCCTATGGGGCGGATACGCAGATGCAGGCGGTGCAGGAGAAAATTCGTCGAATTTTCGAGGCGCCAGACGCGGCGGTCTATCTGGTGGCAACCGGGACAGCGGCCAACTCGCTTGCGCTGGCCACCTTGTCACAGCCCTGGCAGACGATCTTTTGCTCACCCGTGGCCCATATCCACGAGGACGAGTGCAACGCGCCCGAATTCTATTCGGGCGGCGCCAAGCTGACGCTTGTGCCCGGCGGCGACCGGATGACGCCCGAGGCGCTACGCGCCTCGATTACGGGCGAAGAGACCCGTGGCGTGCACGGGCCACAGCGCGGCCCGGTCTCGATCACCCAGGTGACCGAACGCGGCGGCGTCTATTCCATCGCCGAATTGCAGGCGCTTTGCGCGGTGGCCAAGGCGTACGGCCTGCCGGTGCATCTGGACGGCGCCCGCTTTGCCAATGCGCTGGTCGCGCTCAACGCCTCGCCCGCCGAGATGACCTGGAAGGCCGGCGTTGACGCGGTCAGCTTTGGCGGCACCAAGAATGGCTGCATGGGCGTCGAGGCGGTGATCTTCTTCGACCCGAAACATGCCTGGGAATTCGAGCTGCGCCGCAAGCGCGGCGCGCATCTGTTCTCGAAACACCGCTACCTGTCGGCGCAGATGCTGGCCTATCTGAGCGATGACCTCTGGCTGCGCTCGGCGCGTCGGGCCAATGACAATTGCGCCCGCCTGGCCGAGGGGTTGCGGGCGGCCGGGGCCGAGTTCCTGCACGAACCGCAGGCCAATATCGTCTTTGCCAGTTTCCCGCGTGCGATCCATCGGCGCCTGATGGGTGCGGGTGCGTCCTATCACCTGTGGGGGGCCGAGCTGGAAGGCGCGAACGAGGACGAAATGCTGGCCTGCCGCATGGTCTGCGACTGGTCCATCGGAACCGACCAGATCGACCGCTTCCTGTCACTGCTCTGAGGGGGTGCAAGGGGCGCTGCCCCGGTGCAAAATTCGTAGAATTTTGTCACCTCCCCCGGAGTATTTTTAGCGAAATGAAAGGGCGTGCTCAGCCTGTCCGCGACCAGAGCGCGCGGATATGGGCCGCTGTCTCGTCGGGGTGGGTGATCGGCAGCATGTGGCCGGCGCCCTCGATCACCATTTCGACGGCATCGGGCAAGCGGCGCTGGAGGCCCATCGAGATCGCCTGCATCACCGGATGGGTCAATGCGCCCCGCAGCAGCAGCACCGGCATGGCCGCGCGGTCAAGCCGGCCCGGCGCCAGCAACCCGGCGGTATCGTCAAACAATGCCGCATCCATCGTCGGCACCACATGGATGCCGCGTATCATGGCGGCACGAGTGGCTTCGGGCAGGTCGGGCCAGCGCGGGCTATCGGCGGTGCTCCACATCCGGTTGAACAGTCGCGCGGCAAGCGCATGATCCCCGGCGGCAAGCGCATCGAGATAGGGTTGCGCATCACTGGCATGGCTGTCGATCAACTCGGGCGCGTCCTGGCGCGCCACAGCAAAAAAGACCGGCTCGATCAGGGTCAGGCTGCGCACCCGCTCGGGGTGTTCAACCGCCAGACGCAGCGCCACCGTGGCGCCGAAGGAATGGCCGATCACATCCATCGGAGCCTCGGTCAGGCAGGTCCTGGCAATGCCCAGGATACGGTCCTGAAAACAACCCTGCCCGTCCCAGTCCGGGCTGCGACCGTGACTGAGCATGTCGGGCGCGGTAAATTGCGCCTCCTCCCCCAAGATGCGTGTCAGCCCCTTCCAGGCGCCTGAATGGGCGATGGTGCAATGCAGCGCCAGCACCAGGCGCGGACCATGGCCAAAATGGCTGACATGAGCGGTTTGCGGCAGGGCCTGCGCCGCCCTCACCCTTTCATCTCCGCCAGATGGGCGTCGAGATCGTCGAGCCGATCCTGGCCCCAGAACCGCTGCCCGTCAGCGGTGATATAGAACGGGGCGCCGAAGACACCGCGTTCGACCGCTTCTTCCAGGTTGGCGCTATAGGTTTCAGCACCCGCCAGCAGACCGCTGTCGGCCAGCCCCGGATCGAAGCCGGCCTGGGCCAGACAATCGCGGATCACCTCGTCCTGGGCGATATCGCGCTCCTCGGCCCAGCAGGCGCGCAAAATGCCATGACACAGCGCGCCAAGGTCGCCGCCCCCGGCCCGCCCCGCCGCGATGATCGCGTATGAGGAAGGGGCAGCATTGGTGGGCCAGAATGCCGGTTTCATGTTGAGCGGCAGACCGGTTTTGCGCGTCTGGCGCTGCAACTCCTGTGCCCGGTATTCGATGCGCGAGGGATGCCGATCCTTTGGCGGCACCCCGCCGGTGCGGGCAAACAGCGCCATGATATCCACCGGCTTGTAGGCGATCGTGGCCCCGTGGCGGGTGGCGATCTCTTCCAGACGCTGCCCGGCGAGATAGGAGAACGGGGAAAGTGTCGCAAAAAAGTAGTCGATATCGGCCATATTCGTTTTCTCCACTGCCTGCGCTTTGCGGGACCGTACGCCCATGATAAGCGGTGTCAACATCACGAATCTGTCACAACAGACAGTGCTGCCTGGGGATAATCGTCATGCCGTCACTCACCGAGCCCAAGCTGATCGCTGGGAACGCCAATCTTCCGCTTGCCCGCTCCATTGCCCGCCGGATGAGCCTCTATCGCGGGGTCGACCAGGGGCTGGTCGACGCCCGGGTCGAGCGGTTCAACGACGGCGAGATATTCGTCGAAGTGTTCGAGAATGTCCGCGGCGAGGACATGTTCATCATCCAGCCGACGTCGAACCCGGCCAATGACAACCTGATGGAGCTGCTGATCATCGCCGATGCGCTGCGCCGGTCCTCGGCCAGCCGGATTACCGCGGTGATCCCCTATTTCGGCTATGCTCGCCAAGATCGCCGCACCAAGGCGCGCACCCCGATCAGTGCCAAACTGGTCGCCAATATGCTGACCGGCGCCGGGATCGAGCGGATCCTGACCATGGATCTGCACGCGGCCCAGATTCAGGGCTTTTTCGACATTCCGGTCGACAACCTCTATGCCTCGCCGATCTTTGCACTGGACGTGCAGACCCAGTTCAAACAGCAGATGTCGGACCTGATGGTGGTGTCGCCGGATGTGGGCGGCGTGGCGCGGGCGCGCGAATTGGCCAAGCGGATCAACGCGCCGCTGTCGATCGTGGACAAGCGCCGGGAAAAGCCGGGCGAAGTGGCCGAGATGACGGTGATCGGCGATGTGACCGACAAGATCTGCCTGATCGTCGATGATATCTGCGACACCGCCGGAACCCTTTGCAAAGCAGCGCAGGTGCTGCTCGACAATGGCGCGCGCGAGGTCCACTCTTATATCTCGCACGGGGTGATGAGCGGGCCGGCTGTCGAACGGGTCAGCAATTCGGTGATGAAGTCGCTGGTGATCACGGATTCCATCCAGCCGACACCCGAGATCCTGGCCGCCCCGAATATCCGCGTGGTACCGACCGCGCCGATCTTTACCCAGGCGATCCTGAATATCTGGAACGGAACGTCGGTCTCGTCCCTGTTCGAGGACAAGACCCTGCGGCCGATCTACGAATCTCTCTATCACATGGACTGATGCCGATTGCCGGTTCAACTGAACCGGCAATCGGCGAGCGCCCCAGAAAATTCGACGAATTTTCTGGGGCCACCGCAAGGGATCAGATCACGTCCCAATCATCTTCGTTGCGCATGTCGCCGATCGCGGTCCAGCCCAGCCGCAGGCGGGCGACGCGGGTATCGGCCCAGGTACGAAACACCAACTCAAAACCTTCCGGCGTGACATTCTCGGCCTTGACTTCGGCCCGTACCGCCGCGCTGGTATCCACATCCCATAGCGAAATAGTGACCATCACCACCGGGGTAGAGCGGAACGTCTGCTCGAACAGGACTGGCTTGCGCCTTTCACGGCTGCCCGAACCGGTCCACATATCACCGCCATTCTCGAAATCCGAGAACATCGCCTCATCGCCTTGCTGGATGGCGACCGGATGGGAAGAAAACAGCTTCATGGCTCGAAACCCGCACAAATTCCTTGTTTGCCTACGTCTCTACAAGGCCAGTTCGGCCAAAACATGACGCAAAAAGGGCCAGCCCGTTGCCCGGCTGGCCCCCGTTTTCTGGACTGCGCGCGCGAGGCTCAGAGCCCCATATGCGTGCCCAGGGCCTCCATATCAGCCAACAGCTTGGCAGCGTCATCCACAACGCTGGTATGCTCCTGCCCTTTGGCGGCCTCATGCGAGGAACGGGCCTCGGCGATCAGTTCGTCCAGATGCGCCCGCGTTACCTCGGTCACAGGGATGGCTTTCTCGGCCAGCACCGACAGGCTGTCGGCGCCGATCTGGGCAAAGCCGCCCGTGACCAGATATTCGCTGGTGCCTTCGGGTCCTTCGACCTTCAGCACCCCGGGACGCAGCGTGGTGATGGTGGGGGCATGATCGGGCATTGCCGTCATGTCCCCGTCCGCGCCGGGAATCTGGACCGCGCTGACCTGAAGCGACGCAAGAAGTCGCTCCGGGCTGACGAGGTCGAATTGCATCGTGTTTGCCATCAGGGATACTCCTTAGGCGGCTTCTGCGGCCATCCGCTCGGCTTTGGCGATCACTTCGTCGATGCCGCCAACCATGTAGAAGGCGCCTTCGGGCAGGTGGTCGTATTCACCGGCCACAACCGCCTTGAACGACGAGATGGTGTCTTCCAGCGGAACCTGCACACCGTCCGAGCCGGTGAACACTTTCGCCACGTCGAAGGGCTGGCTGAGGAAACGCTGGATTTTCCGGGCGCGGGCCACGGTCAGCTTGTCCTCTTCGCTCAGTTCGTCCATGCCGAGAATGGCGATGATGTCCTGCAGCGACTTGTAGCGCTGAAGGATACCCTGAACGTCACGGGCAACCTGATAATGCTCTTCACCGACAACCTGCGGATCGAGGATCCGGCTCGACGAGTCGAGCGGGTCCACAGCCGGGTAGATACCCAGTTCCGAGATCGCACGCGACAGAACCGTGGTTGCGTCGAGGTGCGCAAAGGTGGTTGCGGGCGCGGGGTCGGTAAGGTCGTCCGCGGGAACGTAGACGGCCTGGATCGAGGTGATCGAGCCTGCCTTGGTCGAGGTGATGCGTTCCTGCATCGCACCCATGTCGGTGGCCAGCGTCGGCTGGTAACCCACGGCTGAAGGGATACGGCCCAGAAGTGCGGACACCTCGGAACCGGCCTGGGTGAAGCGGAAGATGTTGTCCACGAAGAACAGAACGTCGGTGCCGGACTGGTCGCGGAACTGCTCGGCCAGGGTCAGACCGGTCAGCGCAACGCGGGCACGGGCTCCCGGAGGCTCGTTCATCTGGCCGTAAACCAGGGCCACCTGCGATTCTTCCAGGTTCTCGAGCTTGATCACGTTGGATTCGATCATCTCGTGGTAGAGGTCGTTGCCCTCACGGGTCCGTTCACCCACACCGGCGAACACCGAGTAGCCCGAGTGCACCTTGGCGATGTTGTTGATCAGTTCCATGATCAGAACGGTCTTGCCCACGCCGGCGCCGCCGAACAGGCCGATCTTGCCGCCCTTGGAATAGGGGGCCAGCAGGTCGATCACCTTGATGCCGGTGACCAGGATGTCCGACGAGGTCGACTGTTCGTCAAACGAGGGTGCGGGCTGGTGGATGGCACGGGTCTCGGTGGCGTTCACCGGGCCCTTTTCGTCCACCGGTTCGCCGATCACGTTCAGGATGCGGCCCAGGGTGGCTGCGCCCACCGGCACCGAGATCGGGCCGCCGGTATCGGTCACGACCGCGCCACGGACCAGACCTTCGGTCGCGTCCATTGCGATGGTGCGGACGGTGTTCTCGCCCAGGTGCTGCGCAACTTCGAGCACCAGACGCTTGCCGTTGTTTTCGGTTTCCAGCGCGTTCAGAATTTCAGGCAGGGCATCATCGAACTGGACGTCGACGACGGCCCCGATGATCTGCGTGACTTTGCCTTTTGCATTCGCCATGTTTCGTCTCCGGATTTTCTTACAGCGCCTCGGCGCCGGAAATGATTTCGATCAGCTCGTTGGTGATGACGGCCTGACGCGAGCGGTTGAATTCGATGGTCAGCTTGTCGATCATCTCGCCCGCGTTGCGGGTCGCGTTGTCCATCGCCGACATCCGGGCGCCCTGTTCCGAGGCCCCGTTTTCCAGCAGCGCCGAAAAGATCTGCGTCGCCACGCCGCGCGGCAGCAGGTCGGCCAGAATGGCCTCTTCGCTCGGCTCGTAGTCAAACAGCGCAACTTCGTCGCTCTCCCCTTCGGCCTCGAAGGCCGCCGGGATGATCTGTTGCGCGGTCGGCAGCTGGGTCACGACGTTCTGGAACTTCGCATAGAAGATCGTGGCAACGTCGAATTCACCGGCATCGAACCGGCCCAGAACGTCGCGAGCGATGTCCTGAGCATTGGCATAGCCAAGAGCCTTGATACCGCTCAGGTCCACGTGACCCACCATATTGGCGGCAAAGTCACGCTTCATTGCATCGCGGCCCTTCTTGCCGACGGTCAAAATCTTGACCGTCTTGCCCTTGGCCAGCAGTTCATTTGCGCGGACGCGGGCCAGTTTGGCGATGTTCGAGTTGAACCCGCCGCACAGGCCGCGTTCGGCCGTCATGACGACCAGCAGGTGAACCTGATCGCTGCCCGTACCACGGAGCAGCAAGGGGGCGCTGTCGCTGCCCCCGACCGAGGCCGCCAGCCCTGCCATCACGGCATTGAACCGTTCGGCATAGGGGCGGGCCGCTTCGGCAGATTCCTGGGCGCGGCGGAGCTTTGCCGCCGCGACCATCTGCATGGCCTTGGTGATCTTGCGGGTCGATTTGACCGACGCGATCCTGTTTTTTAGGTCCTTGAGATTGGGCATCGACGCCTCTCCTTACGCGAAGGTTGCGGCGTATTCGTCCAGCGCAGCCTTGACCCGACCAGCAGCATCGTCCTTGATCTTGGGATCTTCGTTGGTGATCCAGGCCAGCAGCTCGGCATGTTTGCCGCGCAGATGCTGGAGCAGACCTGCCTCCCAGCGGCCGACATCGGCCAGCGCGACCTTGTCGAGGTAACCGTTGGTACCGGCGAAGATGACGCAGACGATTTCAGCGTTGGTCAGGGGCGAATACTGCGGCTGTTTCATCAGCTCGGTCAGACGCGCACCACGGTTCAGCAGCTGCTGGGTCGCGGCGTCGAGGTCGGAACCGAACTGGGCGAATGCCGCCATCTCGCGATACTGGGCCAGCGACAGTTTCACCGGGCCTGCCACGCTCGACATCGCCTTGGTCTGGGCCGAGGAGCCCACACGCGACACCGACAGACCGGTGTTCACGGCGGGGCGGATGCCCTGATAGAACAGTTCGGTTTCCAGGAAGATCTGGCCGTCGGTGATCGAGATCACGTTGGTCGGGATAAAGGCCGACACGTCGCCGCCCTGGGTTTCGATGACGGGCAGAGCGGTCAGCGAACCGGCGCCAAAGTCTTCGTTCAGCTTGGCCGAACGTTCCAGCAGCCGCGAGTGCAGGTAGAAAACGTCGCCCGGATAGGCTTCACGTCCCGGCGGACGGCGCAGCAGCAGCGACATCTGACGATAGGCCACGGCCTGTTTGGACAGGTCATCGTAGATGATCAGCGCGTGACGGCCGTTGTCGCGGAAATACTCGGCCATCGCGGTTGCGGCATAAGGCGCCAGGAACTGCATCGGCGCAGGGTCGGATGCGGTGGCGGCCACGACGATGGAGTATTCCATCGCGCCGTTCTCTTCCAGCTTCTTGACCAGCTGGGCCACGGTCGAACGCTTCTGACCGATCGCCACGTAGACGCAGTAGAGCTTCTTGCTCTCGTCGTCGCCGGCGGCGTCGTTATAGGATTTCTGGTTCAGGATGGTGTCGAGCGCGATTGCGGTCTTGCCGGTCTGGCGGTCGCCAATGATCAGCTCGCGCTGGCCACGGCCGATCGGGATCATCGAGTCGACGGCCTTGAGGCCGGTCGCCATCGGCTCGTGCACCGATTTACGCGGGATGATGCCGGGCGCCTTGACGTCGGCAACACCGCGCAGCTTGGCATTGATCGGGCCTTTGCCGTCGATCGGGTTACCCAGACCGTCGACCACGCGACCCAGCAGCTCGTCGCCCTGCGGCACGTCCACGATCGAGTTGGTGCGCTTGACGGTGTCGCCTTCCTTGATGTCCCGGTCCGAGCCGAAGATCACGACGCCGACGTTGTCGTTTTCCAGGTTCAGCGCCATCCCCATGATGCCGCCCGGGAATTCGACCATTTCACCGGCCTGAACATTGTCGAGGCCGTAAACGCGGGCGATACCGTCGCCGACGCTCAGCACGCGACCGATTTCGGCCACTTCTGCTTCCTGACCAAAATTCTTGATCTGGTCCTTCAGGATTGCAGAAATCTCTGCAGCTTGGATACCCATTTATCCGACCTCTTTCATTGCATTCTGGAGGGAGTTGAGCTTGGAGCGGATCGAACTGTCGATCATCTTCGAGCCAACTTTGACGACAAGACCGCCGATGAGGCTTTCATCCACGGTCGCATTGATGGTGACCGACTTGCCGACCTTTTCGCTCAGCGTCTTGGTCAGCTTTTCGATCTGGGTCTTGGTCAGCGCCTTGGCCGAAGCGACCTCGGCCGTGACTTCGCCGCGGGCCTCTGCCAGCGCGTCGCGCAGGGCGGTCAGCAGCTGCGGCAGAACGAACAGGCGCCGTTTCTGCGCCATCAGGCTCAGCGCATTGGCCAGAACCGGGTTCAGTTTCATCTTTTTGGCGACCGCGGTGATCGCGGCCTCCTGTTCGGCGCGCGAGACCAGGGGCGAGGCGATCAGGCTACGCAGATCGGCGCTTTCACCCAGGGCGGCGGTCAGATCGTTGATGCCGGTTTCCAGCCCCTTGAGGTCATTATTGTCTTGCGCGATCGCAAAGATCGCGGTGGCATAGCGCTGGGCGATGCCTGCGGAAATCGAAGCTGGTTCGGACACGTCCACCCTTCCGATATTTTGGCCCCGAACGCGCGTGGCGCGCGACCCCGGGGGCGTGAAGATACCCCGCCCTGGCGGCAGGTCATCAAAATCAGGGGGGATGTAGCAGAGCAGTCCCAGTGTCGCAATATAGTATAGCGATAACGGTCTCGCACCCAAATCATGTGTTTTCAATGCGTTACCTGAACTGCGACCCTTTGGACCCCGATAAGTGCTTGAAAAATGTTACCCGATTGCAGCTTTTCGCGATTCCTGTGACGCGGAACGGGGTTCAAACGGCCCTTCGCCGCCACGATGATTACACCCCCTCCTGACCGCACAGGCCCGGATCTACGCTGCACTGCGAGCCCGCCTGCGCCGACTTCGGGATTCGAATTGGGCAGGCTGGCTGCCCTGCGCAGGAGAGGTGCGCGCAGCGGTGCGGCTGCAACTGTTACCTCATATGGACAGCATATATTTTTTTTGCAATCTTACCGCTTGTTATTACTTGTTACTCAACCGGGGAACGCTAGTGCTTGGAACTATTTTATTCGCGGCTCTTGGAGTCGCCGCCATCGCAACGGTGATCAGCAGCGATGACGATAGCCACGAAGAAATCGCTGATGGAGATGTTCCGCCCCCGATCGAGGAAGAAGACGGCACCCCCTCCCTGATCCAGGAAAACGGTCTGACCGTTGTCACCGGAAATGAAGAGCCAGTGCAGATTGACGTCGAGGCGCTGGACGAAGATGGTGACGCGAGGGTGTACCAAGGCAGCGAAGCCGACGAGACGGTCTATATCGACCCGGACACAACCAGTGAATTTTCTATTCTGATGGGAAGCGGAGGAGCGGACACCGTTGTCACCGGGCTTGGCCAAAACATCAGCACCACCGATGGTGCCGATGCTGACGCCGAGGAAGCGGATACCGTCCGCCTGATCTACACCCCCGGTGCCAGCGAGGAGCTCTTTGAAGACGGCTCTGTCCGGGGCAGTTTTTCCATGGACAAAAACGACGTGCTGGACGTGCAGTTTCCCGAGGGGGAAAGTGGAACCTTGTTGCCGGTCTATTCAACTTTCGTTTCTTATCCTCGCGATGCGTGCTGCTCCTTCGAAGAAGAGCACGAACTGACCTTGGTTTATATCCCGGACGAGGTTGAGTATTCTCTGGAAGAGCTGGAAAGCAGCTACTATCACGATTGGGAGGCTTTGGGGATGGTGCCGATTGCCGATTTCCACCTGGGGCAACGCGGGGAAATCGACTTTACGCATGAAGGTGAAAGCGGCGAGTTCAGGGAATGGGATTACGTCAGAGAGCCGCCGACCGTGACCAGCAACCTGGCAATCGAACGTCAAATCTTGATCCGCTACTGATTTTGACGCTACGGGCTGGCCGGTTCGGGCATCGGATTGGACAGCCCTTCCAGCACCCGGATGCGGCCGGGGGTCTTGGCGCGGATCATGTTGCCCTTTTGCGGATTGGTCTGCTTGCTGACCTCGACCATGAACACGCCCCCCGCCATGATGGTGGGCAGCCGGGTGCCCGTCCGCTCGATCAGGGCGCCCGATTTCAGCCAGAAGCGTTTGAACGAGGGCGGCTGATACAGGGCCGAACAGTGGAATTCGGGCAGGAACTGGTGCTTGCGCAGCTGGGTTTCCAGCTGGCCCAGCGTATAGGGGCGGCCAAAGCCGAACGGCGTCTTGTCCGAGCGTGACCACAGCCCGGCCCGGTTCGGCACCACAAAG
Organism: Ruegeria pomeroyi DSS-3; assembly: GCF_000011965.2. Lineage (NCBI taxonomy): Bacteria > Pseudomonadati > Pseudomonadota > Alphaproteobacteria > Rhodobacterales > Roseobacteraceae > Ruegeria > Ruegeria pomeroyi. The sequence continues at coordinate 3,374,450 of NC_003911.12, forward strand.
ATCGCCCGCCCCCCCGGCCCCAGCACCCGCCAGCATTCATCCAGCACCTGTGTCGGATGTTCCGAGGTCTCGAGCCCGTGCATCACCACCAGCCGGTCCACATGGCCGGTCTCGATCGGCCACAGCGTCTCCTCGCACAGGACCGAGACATTGGCCATGCCGGCAGGCCAGTGCATGACACCCTGTGGGCCGGGCATCAGGCCGATCACCCGGCGCGCCTGGGTCAGATAGGGCCTGAGCAGCGGCACCGCAAAGCCGAAGCCAGCAACGGTCTGACCCTTGGCCTCGGGCCAGATCTCCAGCAGCCGGCCGCGCACGGCCGCCTGCGCCGCCCGCCCCAGCGTGCTGCGGTAATAGAAATTCCTCAGGTCCTGCACGTCCAGATGCATTGCAGCCGCTCGCCCGATCTGTTTGGCTGGGGCAGTCTAGCAATGAAAGGCCAAAAGACCATGCCCCTTGAGATCGTGACGGTCCCGTGCCTCAGCGACAATTACGCCTATCTGATACATGACGCAGACGCTGGCAAGACCGCGCTGGTCGACGCGCCCGAGGCGGCCCCGATCCAGTCCGAGCTGGACCGGCGCGGCTGGTCGCTGGATCAGGTCTGGCTGACCCATCACCACTGGGATCATGTCGACGGGCTCGCGGCGCTGCGCGACCGCTACAAACCCACCGTGATCGGGGCCGAGGCCGATGCGCATCGCCTGCCCCCGCTCGATCTGGCCGTGTCCGAAGGCGACCGGTTCGACCTTGGCGGCGCCCCGGTCGAGGTCCTGGATGTCTCGGGCCACACGGTCGGGCATATCGCGTTCCACCTGCCGACCGGCAAGGCGGTGTTTACCGCCGACAGCCTGATGGCGCTGGGCTGTGGCCGCCTGTTCGAGGGCACGCCGGACCAGATGTGGGCCAGCCTGTCGAAGCTGGCCGCCCTGCCCGACGACACCCTGGTGTGCAGCGGCCACGAATACACCCAGTCCAACGCCCGTTTCGCCCTGAGCGTCGATCCGGATAACGCGGCCTTGAAAACCCGCGCCGCAGAGATAGATCAGGCAAGGGCCGAGGGGCGGCCAACCGTCCCCAGCCTGCTGTCGCTGGAAAAGTCCACCAACCCCTTCCTGCGCGCAGCCGATCCCGGTATCCAGAGCCTTCTGGGCATGCAAGGGGCCGATCCCGCCCGTGTCTTTGCGGAAATCCGCGCCCGCAAGGACCACTTCTGATGCCGCAAATGCAACATTCGCGCCACCTGTCACCATAAATGTGAGCGGCAAAGGCAAGAAAACCCTTGAAGAGCCGCACACATCAACCAAACTCTAATACTATGAGCACATGGTTGGATGTGGGGTCCGACCGCTACTCGGCCCCCTCCCGACCCAAGACAGAGGAGCACGCCTGTGCCTTCATTCTCGAGCACACTTGAGCAGGCCATTCACGCCGCCCTGGCGGCTGCAAACGAACGGCGCCACGAATTCGCCACGCTGGAGCATCTGCTGCTGGCGCTGCTGGACGAACCCGACGCGGTTCGGGTGATGCAGGCCTGTAGCGTCGATCTGAAGGAATTGCGCGACACTCTGGTGGAATTCGTCGACGAGGATCTGTCGAACCTCGTCACCGATATCGACGGGTCCGAGGCGGTCCCGACCGCCGCGTTCCAGCGCGTGATCCAGCGCGCCGCGATCCATGTACAAAGCTCGGGCCGGACCGAGGTGACAGGCGCCAACGTGCTGGTCGCGATCTTTGCCGAGCGGGAATCCAACGCCGCTTATTTCCTGCAGGAACAGGACATGACCCGCTATGATGCGGTCAACTTCATCGCCCATGGTGTCGCCAAGGATCCCGCCTTTGGCGAGAACCGACCCGTGACCGGCGCCGAACATGGCGAGGAAGAGACATCGAGCGCGCCCTCTGGCGACGGCGAGCAGAAAGAAAGCGCGCTGTCCAAGTATTGCGTGAACCTGAACGCCAAGTCGCGCGCCGGCGATATCGACCCGCTGATCGGGCGCGATCACGAGGTCGAGCGTTGCATTCAGGTCCTCTGCCGCCGCCGCAAGAACAACCCGCTTCTGGTGGGCGATCCCGGCGTTGGCAAGACCGCTATCGCCGAGGGCCTGGCGCGCAAGATCGTCGCTGGCGAAATCCCCGAGGTGCTGTCAAAGACCACGATCTATTCGCTCGACATGGGCGCGCTGCTGGCGGGCACCCGCTATCGCGGCGATTTCGAAGAACGGCTCAAGGCCGTGGTCAACGAGCTTGAGGATCACCCCGACGCGGTGCTGTTCATCGACGAGATCCATACCGTGATCGGCGCCGGGGCCACCTCGGGTGGGGCGATGGACGCCTCGAACCTGCTCAAACCCGCGTTGCAGGGCGGCAAGCTGCGCACCATGGGGTCGACCACCTACAAGGAGTTCCGCCAGCATTTCGAGAAGGACCGCGCGCTCAGCCGCCGGTTCCAGAAGATCGATGTGAACGAACCCACGGTCGAGGACAGCGTCAAGATCCTGAAAGGGCTGAAACCCTATTTTGAGGAGCATCACGAAGTGCGCTATACCGCCGATGCGATCAAGTCGGCGGTGGAACTCAGCGCGCGCTACATCAACGACCGCAAGCTGCCCGACAAGGCGATCGACGTGATCGACGAGGCCGGCGCGGCGCAGCATCTGGTCGCCGAAAGCAAGCGGCGCAAGACCATCGGCGTCAAGGAGATCGAGGCCGTGGTGGCCAAGATCGCCCGCATTCCGCCCAAGAACGTCACCAAGGACGATGCCGAGGTTCTCAAAGATCTCGAAGCCAGCCTGAAACGGGTGGTCTTCGGCCAGGACAAGGCGATCGAGGCCCTGTCGAGCGCCATCAAACTGGCGCGCGCCGGGCTGCGCGAGCCTGAAAAGCCCATCGGCAACTACCTGTTCGCCGGTCCCACCGGTGTCGGCAAGACCGAGGTGGCCAAACAGCTTGCAGAAACGCTGGGCGTGGAACTGCTGCGTTTCGACATGTCGGAATACATGGAGAAACACGCCGTCAGCCGTCTGATCGGCGCGCCTCCGGGCTATGTCGGCTTTGACCAGGGCGGGCTGTTGACAGACGGGGTCGATCAGCATCCCCATTGCGTGCTGTTGCTGGACGAGATGGAGAAGGCGCATCCGGATGTCTACAACATCCTGTTGCAGGTGATGGATCACGGCCAGCTGACCGACCATAACGGGCGCACGGTGAACTTCCGCAACGTGGTGCTGATCATGACCTCGAACGCGGGCGCCGCAGAACAGGCGAAATCGGCCATCGGTTTTGGCCGCGACCGGCGCGAGGGCGAGGATACCGCCGCTATCGAGCGGACCTTCACGCCCGAGTTCCGCAATCGTCTGGACGCGGTGATCTCGTTCGCGCCGCTGCCCAAGGAGGTCATTCTGCAGGTGGTCGAGAAGTTCGTGCTGCAACTGGAGGCCCAGCTGATGGACCGTCATGTGCATATCGAACTGACTCCGCAGGCCGCCGAATGGCTGGCCGACAAGGGCTATGACGACAAGATGGGCGCCCGCCCGCTGGGCCGGGTGATCCAGGAACACATCAAGAAGCCGCTGGCCGAGGAACTGCTGTTCGGCAAGCTTGCCAAGGGCGGTGTCGTCCGGGTCAGCGTCAAGGCCGGAGAGCTGGTGTTGCAGATCGACGGCCCCGACCGGCCGCGGATTTCTGGCGACAGGCCGCCGCTGCTGACCGCCGATTGATGCGCCTGGGGCTTACGCTCCTTCTCTCGCTCGCCGCCTTGCCCGCGGCGAGCGATCCCGTTCTGGACCTGCCCATCGCCTGCACCCTGGGCGAGACCTGCCATATCCAGCAGTATGTCGACCGCGACCCGGACACAGGCGCACGTGACTTTACCTGTGGCGGGCTCAGCTATGATGGGCACAAGGGCACCGATTTCTCGCTCGCCACGCTGGCGCAGATGCGCGCGGGCGTCGACGTGCTGGCCTCGGCCCCCGGTATCGTGACCGGCATGCGCGATGGGGTCGTCGACCGCATCTATGGCCCCGAAAATGCCGCCGAGGTCAAAGGCCGGGAATGCGGCAACGGCGTGGTGGTTCGCCACGAAGACGGCTGGGAAACCCAGTATTGCCACCTCAAACAGGGCTCGGTCCGGGTGCGCAAGGGCGACCGGGTGCAAAGCGGCACGGTTCTGGGTCAGGTCGGAATCAGCGGCAAGGCCCAGTTTCCGCATGTGCATCTGTCGGTGCGCCACAACGGCGCGGTGATCGATCCCTTCGACACCGGCGAGACGGCACAATGCGGTGCGGACGCGGGCAGTCTCTGGCGCGCAGCGCCCGATTACGACCCCGGCGGGATGATCGACGCGGGCTTTGCCGATGCGGTTCCCGACTATGTACAGGTGCAGGATGGCACCGCTGCCCGCGCCAGCCTGCCCGCCGATGCCGGCGCGCTGGTCTTCTTCATCCTCGCCTTTGGCGGGCAGGCTGGCGACATCCTGCGACTGTCCATCGAGGGGCCCAAGGGGCAGCTGTTGCAACAGGATATGGAGCTGGAGCGCACCCAGGCCCGGTTCTTTCGCGCGGCGGGCCGACGCCTGAAAGGCGCTTCATGGCCGGGCGGAACCTATGAAGGCAGCGCGATCCTGATGCGCGGCGGGGTCGAGATCGACCGCACCAACGCCACCGTGACGGTGGATTAACCCTATTTTTCGGTCAGTTTCAGCTCGATCCGCCGGTTCTGCGCCCGCGCCTCGGCGGTGTCGGCCGGATTGACCGGCTGGTACTCGCCGAAGCCGTTGGCCGACAGCCGGTCGGGCGGCAGGCCAAGGGATTCGACCATGTAACGCACCACCGACAGCGCCCGGCCCTGGCTCAGCTCCCAGTTATCGGCATATTTACCGGTGCCCAGCAGCGGCACGTTGTCGGTATGACCATCGACCCGGATCACCCAGTTGATCTCGGGCGGGATATCGGCGGCGATGGCGCGCAGGATGCGGGCCACCTTGGCGATCTCGAACTGCCCCTCGGGCGAGAGATCGGCACTGCCCGGGTCAAACAGCACCTCGGACGAGAACACGAAGCGATCACCCTCGATCCGCACGCCCTCCTGATTGCCCAGCACGTCCCGCAGCCGCCCGAAGAATTCCGAGCGATAGCGTTCCAGATCCTTGGCCTGCTCGGCCAGCACGCGGGCCTCTTCCTCGAGCCGCTTGCGCTCGGCCTCTTCCAGCAGGCGGCGCTTGCGCTCTTCAGAGGCGGCACGGGCAAGCGCGGCGTTCAGGTCCTGGCCCAGGCTTTGCAACTGCACTTCGGCAGAGGCGTTGCGGGCCTTGTAATCATCCAGCAGCGCCTGAAGGCTGCCCAACTGGTTGCGCAGGGCCGCGACCTGCTGGTTCAACAGCGCGGTCTGGCGTTGCGCCTCGGTCGAAACCGCCTGCTCCTCGCTCAACGCCGCACGGGCCTGCGCCAGCAGCGCGGCGCGTTCCTCGGCCAGGCTGCGCTGGCGGGCGGCACTGCTTTCCGCTTCGGTCTGCGCATCAAGCGCCGCCAGCAGGCGCCGCTGCAGCACCTCGTTATCCGAGGCGGCGGCCTGTGCACGTTCCAGCGATTCCAGCGCCATCAGCAGCCGCGCCTCGACCGAGGCGCGATCTTCGGCGGTAGAATCGGCGGCGGCGCGGGCGGCACTCAGGTCGGCACGCGCACGCGCCAGTTCAGCCTCCAGCCCGGCGCGGACGCTGGCCGCCTCGGCCTCGCCGCGCGCCAGGCGCGCCTCCAGATCGGTGCGGGTGGTGTCGGCCTCGGCGCGGGCCTTGGCCAGTTCCGCCTCAAGCGCCGCGCGGGCGGCGGCATGTTCCGATTGCAGCCGATCCAGCTCGTCCTGGTATTGCGATCGGGTCGCCACGGTGGCGGCGCGTTGCTGGGCCAGGGCCGCCTCAAGCGCGCTTTGCGTTTCTTCCGCATGCGCGCGCGCTGCGGCCAGCGCGGCGCGGGTCTCGCCCCCTTCGGCGCGGATGCGGTCCAGCTCGGCCTCGAGCGCGCTGACCCGCGCGGCATCCTCGGACCGGGCCACCTCCATCTGTCCCAGCACCCGGGTCAGACGTTCGGCCAGTTCGTCGCGTTCGCGCGCCTGGGCGCGGGCTGCTTCGATCTGATCCAGCGCCTCGGCCAGTTTCGCATTCAGCTGCTCGCGCGCGGCATCCGCCGCCGCCAGCAGGGTCAGCGTATCCTCGGCCTCACGCCGCTGCGCCTCCAGCGCCAGGGTCATTGCGGTCAGTTCCGCATCGGCATTTTCCAGCTTTTCCCGCAGCGCCTGGGCAGCGGCGGCTTCGGCCAGGCGGGCGGCTTCTTCCTCGCTCAGCTGCTGTTTCAGTGTGCCGATCTGCGCGGCATTCTCTTCTCCCGAGCGGCGCAGATCGGCGATCATCGCCTCCAGCGCCTCGCGCCGAGCGGCGGCCAGCCTTGCGGCCTCGGCCCGGTCGTCGATCTCGTCACGCGCCTGTGCCAGTGCCAGGTTCAGCGCCTCCTGCTGCGAGAGCAGCCTTCCCCGCTCGTCCTCGAGCGCCGCCACATCGCCCAGCGCCCGGTCGCGGTCGGCCAGCAGGGCGGCCACCTGCGCCTCGAACGCGGTGATGCGGGTCGCGGCCTCGTCCAGCGCGGCACGGCTGCGGTCGCGTTCGACCGTCAGCGCGGCGATCAGCGCCTGCGCCTGGCTCAGATCGTCCTGGGTGTCGTTGAGCGTGGCATTGAGCGCGCCCAGACGTGCCTGCAGCTGGCTGTTGGCGCGCTCCTCAAGGCCCAGCGCCTGCGCCAGCCGCCCGACCTCGCCGGCCAGCGCGTCCAGCTCGTCCTCTTGCCCGGAAATGGTCTCGCGCAGCACGAACTGCACCACCATGAAGATGGTCAGCACAAAGGTCAGCACCATCAGAAGGCCGGTCATCGCATCCACGAAACCCGGCCAGACCGACCCCTGAAACCTGTGTCCGGTGCGGCGTGACAGGGCCATGGATCAGCCCTCGTCGCGGGTGACACCGCGCAACGGACGGCGCGGAACCGACAGCGCCTTGGCCAAAAGCTCGATATCCTTGCGCAGCTCGGCCATGCTTTCCTGCCGGCCTGCCGAAATCTCTTCGAGGATGCGCAACATCTGCACGTCGATCGAGCGCAGCCGCATCCGGCTTTCGGCGTCAATCCCGTCATGGGCGCCCTGTTCTCGCAGGAAATCGATCAGCGTCTCCTGCCCCGCCGCCACCCGGTCAAGCGCGGCGGTCACATCCTCGGTCTCGGCCTGACGCTGGTTCATCTCGGCGATGGTCTCGACCAGCGCCCCCAGCTTGCCGCTGATCTCGGCGCGGCCCTCTTCCGAGGCGGCGAACATGGCGTGCAGCGCGTCCATCTGCTCGACCATCGTGTCGATCACCCCGGCAATGGCACCACTTTCCGAGTGCCCCTCCTCGCCCGAGGAGAAGCCGACGCGGGTGATGGTCGACAGCCACTCTTCCAGTTCGCGATAGAACCGGTTCTGGCCGTGGCCGGTGAACAGCTCCAGCAACCCCACGATCAGCGACCCCGCCAGACCCAACAGCGACGAGCCAAAGGCGGTGCCCATGCCACCCAACTGCGCCTCAAGCCCGGTCATCAGCCGGTTGAAGACGGCAAGCCCCTCTTCGCCCTCTTGCGGATTGAGGCTGCGGATGGTGTCCACCACCGCGGGAATGGTGGTCGCCAGCCCAAAGAACGTGCCCAGAAGGCCCAGATAAATCAGCACATTGGTGATATAGCGGGTGATCTCGCGCTCTTCTTCGATCCGCTCGGCCACCGAGTCGAGGATCGAGCGGGTCGAACTGGACGAGATCTGCATCCGCGCCGCACGCGAACGCAGCAGCGAGGCCAGCGGTGCCAGCATCGAGGGTGGCGTGGTATCCTCGCGTTCTTGCCCGGCGGCGAAGTCCTCGATCCAGCGGACCGAGCCGATCAGCTGCACCACCTGCCAGAAACAGGCCAGCACGCCGATGATGAAGACCAGCAGGATGAACCCGTTCAGATATGGATTGGCCTGAAACACCGGCAAGACGCGGGGCATGGCGACAAATACGCCAAAACCCGACAGGCCGATGACGATCAGCATCGTCAGGATCTGGCGGGTCGGGTGCGAGAACTGAGGCCTCGCTTCTCGGTCTGGCTGGGCCATGCGCGGCGTTCCTGAACCCTTGACTGCTCTGGCCCGAACCTATCGAAAAGAGAGGCCCAACGCCAAGGGTTTATGAGGTAATTTCGCGCACCCGGGCGGAAAGCCAGTCAAGATCGGGGTCGCCCAGACCGATTTCGGCCAGATGCGCGGCGGTGTTGTACAGATACTCGGTATTGGGGCCGCGCCCGCCGATGGCGGTGGCGATGATCTGGGCCTGCCGCTCCAGCGGCATGCCGCCGCAATACTGCTCGTGATGGGGGTCGATGACATAGGTTACCGCGCACACCCGCTCGCCGATATCCAGGTCGATCTCCAGCTCGCGCTCCAGATAGGCCGAGGAGATCAGCTCGCGTTCGCGCAGCTCGTCCAGGGTGCGCGCCTCGTGGCCCGGTTCGACCGCAAAGGCGATGCCGCGGCACCGGGCGTTGTGCACGGCGTCAAGCGCCAGCACCAGCCCCGGTTTTTCCTCGGTGCCGCGATGATGGATCGAACTCATGCAGAAAGAGCGCGACCAGCCGCTCAGCGTCGCCAACTCGCGCCGCGCCACCGGAAAACCCGGGTTCCACATCAAAGATCCGTATCCGAATACCCACATCGTCATCATGCTGGTCCTTGCCCGTTTCGGCCTATAAACAGGAAAACGAGCAGAGACAAAAGGGGCAGGCGATGTTGAACCTGGTGCGGGTGGCGCTGCTGGCGGCGGTGATCTGGTCGGGCTATTGGGCGGTTGCGGGGTTCGGCCTGCGCGGCTCGGTCGTGACCTGGTTCGAAACCCAGGCCGCGCGCGGCTGGCAAGCTGATTTTACCGAGGCCGGCCTGTCGGGTTATCCGCTGCGTCATCGCATCGAAATCGAGGCTCCGGCGCTGGCCGACCCGGACACCGGCACCGCCTGGCGGGCCGACCGGCTGGTGCTGCAAAGCCCGGCGATCTGGCCCGGACGGCAAAGCCTGCTGTTTCCCGATACGCCGCAGCGGCTCTCGTATTTCGACCGGACCCTGGTGATCAAGGCCGAGGCGATGCGCGCCGATCTGGACCTGGCGCCGGGGGTGGCGCTGGAACTGCGCACCATGGGGCTGAGCGCGGGCGAATGGTCGGTGACCCGTGATGGCGCGGTTCTGGCCGACGCCGATGCGCTGACCCTGTCGATGACCCAGCAGGACCAGCCCGAGACCTATCTGTTCCACGCCGAACTCAGCGATCTGGCCCCGGGCCGCGACCTGCGCCGCGCCATGGGCGGGGCCGAGGGCCTGCCACGCAGTTTCGAACGGGCCGAGATCTCGATGGCGATGACCTTCGACCGCCCCTGGGACCGCGCCGCGCTGGAAGAACGCCGCCCGCAACCGGTCGAAATCGACCTCTCGCTGGCCGAAGCCGCTTGGGGTGAATTGCGCCTGTTCGCCGCCGGCAAGGTCAGCGTCGACGAATACGGCATCCCCACCGGATCGGTGGCACTGAAGGCCGAGAACTGGCGCGAGATGGTGGCGATGGCACAGCAAGCAGGCGCCCTGCCCGATCAGGCCGCCGAGCCGCTGACCCGTGTCCTGAACATGCTTGCGGGGTTGGGCGGCAATCCGGATGCGCTGGATTTGGAACTGGGCTTTCGCAAGGGCTATGTGACGCTGGGCCCGATCCCGCTGGGCCCGGCACCGCGCATCATCCTGCGCTAAAGGGTCAGCACTACTTCAGCGGCAATAGGGGCCGCCCCGGTGGCGGGCGGTATCCATATGCAGGTGGTCCTTGTGAAAGCGGTCCGCCTCGGGGCCCAGCACGGTGCCGAACGGGCCACAGGCCTCTTTCCACACCTGCCGCAACATCTTGCGGGTGGCGCCACGTTTCCAGCCTTCGAGAACGGTGATCCGCTCGCCATCGTTCATCACAAAGGCCGAGATGTCGATCGCGCGGCCCTTGCCATGTTCCGAGATCTTGGCGCCGCGCTGGTTGTTACGGGTGCGGCAGGCGTAATGCGCGGCAACCTGCAGTTCGACCACCGGGCCGCGCCGGCGAAAGGTCGGTTTGACGCTGCGCGCGACCCAGTGGTTCAACGCCTCTGCGGTTCGGCAATCCATCACCGCCGGGGTGCTCAAACGCACGCCCGAGACCGAGGTGATCCGCACCGCATCCTTGATGCCGCAGCCCTTGATCTTGCCCGGCACATTGCCGGCCGAGGCGCCCTGAATATCCGGGTTGCCGCAGACCGCGCCCTTCATCCGTTTCTTGCGGCCGAACAGCGCGCGCTCTTCCACCTCTTTGGGGCGCAACTCGGGGCGCGGCGACAGGCCGAGACCGGTATCACCCGGAACCGGCGGTGTGGCCGCGGCCAGAATCTCCTGTTCCGAAGGCGGACGCAGGTTTGGGCGCATCCGGGTGACTGCAACCGAGGCGGCGGCCTCTTCGGTCGCCGCTGCGATGGCGGCCTCGACCACCGGGTCGGCAGCCACCGGGCGAAGCAGCGGGCGCAGCGAGCGGGCTGGTGCATTGGCCGCCAGTGGCAGCGCCCAGATCGCCAGCACCAGCGCCGACAGGATACGCCCGCGCCCGGTCATGCGGGCTTGCCCTTGACCCGGCCGAAATCGGGGGCGTCGGTGTCCTGACCCGCCTCGATGATGCCCCGGCGGATCGCCCGTGTCCGGGTGAAATAGTCGAACAGATAGGTCTCGTCGCCCATCCGGATGGCGCGTTGCAGCATGAACAGCTCCTCGGTGAACCGGCCCAGGATATCCAGCGTCGCCTCGCGGTTGTTCAGGAACACGTCGCGCCACATGGTCGGGTCGGACGCGGCGATGCGGGTAAAGTCACGAAACCCTGCCGCCGAGTACTTGATGACCTCGCTTTCGGTCACCCGCCGCAGATGGTCGGCGACCCCCACCATCGTATAGGCGATGGCATGGGGCACATGGCTGGTCACCGCCAGCACCAGATCGTGATGATCGGCCTCCATTTCTTCGACATTGGCGCCCATGCCCTCCCACAGCGCGCGCAACCGCGCCACCGCCTGCGGGTCGCTGCCCTCGGTCGGCACCAGCAGGCACCAGCGATTGTCGTAAAGCTCGGCAAAGCCAGATTCCGGCCCCGAATGCTCGGTCCCGGCCAGCGGGTGAGCGGGAACGAAATGCACGCCCTCGGGAATATGCGGCCCCACCGCGTCGATCACCGCGCGCTTGACCGAGCCGACATCGGACACCGTCGCGCCCGGTTTCAGCACCGGACCGATTTCGGCCGCAACCTGTCCCATCGCCCCAACCGGCACGCAAAGCACCACCAGATCGGCACCCTCGGCCGCCTCGGCAGCGCTTTCGCAGACCCGGTCGCACAGGCCGATCCGGCGCGCGGTGTCCCGCGTCGCCTCGGAGCGGGCAAATCCCGTCACCTCGCCCGCCAGACCGGCGCGCTTGATCGCCCAGAACATCGACGAGGCGATGAGGCCCAGACCGATCAGGGCGACACGGTCATAGACCGGGCTCATGCGCGCGCCTCCTTGAAGGCGCGCACGGCATCGACCACGGCGCGGCAGCCAGCCTCGTCCCCCACCGTGATCCTGAGCGCCTGCGGCAGGTTGTACCCCGCCACCCGGCGTACGATCAGGCCGCGCGATTGCAGGAACAGATCGCAGGCCTCGGCCTCACCCTGGTCGGCGAAACGGGCCAGGATGAAATTGGCGCAGGACACGTCCGAGGGCACGCCCAGTTCAGCCAGCCGCGCGGCCAGCCAGGTGCGCCATGTGGTGTTCTGATCGCGGCAGCGGGCGACCCAGTCCTGATCGCGCACCGCTGCTTCGGCCGCGGCCAGCTGCATGGTCGACAGGTTAAAGGGCTGGCGGATACGGTTCAGCACGTCGATGATTTCGCGCGGCGCATAGCCCCAGCCGATGCGCAGCCCGCCCAGCCCGTAAATCTTGGAAAACGTGCGCGTCATGATGACATTGTCGCGGGCCGAAACCAGCGCGGCGCCACCATCGAACCCCTCGACAAATTCGGCATATGCCCCGTCAAGCACCAGCAGCACATGGCCCGGCAGACCATCGGCGAGCCGGGTCACCTCGGCCTCGGAAATCATGGTGCCGGTGGGGTTCGCTGGATTGGCCAGGAACACCAATCGTGTGCGGTCGTTGACGGCTGCCAGGATCGCATCGACATCGACGACGCGCTGACGCTCGGGCACCTGAACCGGGGTCGCCCCCGCCATCCGCGCCAGGATCGGGTACATCGAGAACCCGTGCTCGGTATGGATCACCTCGTCGCCCGGGCCGGTATAGGCCTGGGCCACGAATTGCAGCACCTCGTCGCTGCCGACACCGCAGATGATGCGGTCGGGGTCCAGCCCGTGCACCGCGCCGATGGCGGCGCGCAGTTCGGCATGGTCGGTGCTGGGATAGCGATGCGCCTGCGCCGCGGTGGCCCGGATCGCCTCGACCGCCGCCGGGCTGGGGCCCAGCGGGTTCTCGTTCGAGCTGAGCTTGATCACATTGGCCACGCCGTCCACATGGGCCTTGCCGCCTTGATAGAGGGCGATGTCCATGATGCCGGGCTGCGGGGTGAACTGGTTCATGCGGGGCGCTCCTGAAGAATAGCCCCTCATACCGGTCTCATCCGGCTGAGAAAAGACGCAATTCCCTCATGCGGCCTTGAAGCGCGCGGTGGCCGGGTCACCCTGATAGAGCGGCACATAGTCCCCGGTCCGGCGCGACAGGTCGTTCACCGCGTCGATGATGAAGCGCACGGTTGCCTCGTCCATCAGGTAGGAGAAGTTGAGCCGCACCCAGCCGGGTTTGTGCATCTCACGCCCGGCGGCCAGATCGGCATGCAGCGCCTCGGAGGTGGCCCGGTCGATCCCGAGCAGCCGGTGCCCGTAGGGGCCGGCGCAGGCACAGCCGCCCCGCGCCTGAATGCCATGCACGTCGCTCAACATCCGGGTGAACAGCTGCTGATGCACCGGGCGGCCAACACCGTCGCGCACCTGGAACGAGAAGAAGGGCAGCCGGTGGCCCTTGTCGGTGCCCAGCAAGATCAGATGCGGGTTACCGGCCCAGCCCTCCAATGCCATGGCGTTATAGTGCGCCTCGCGCCGGGCGATCTCGTCCGCGCCCACCGCGTCCTTGACGACAAAGGCCAGCGCGGCGCGGATATCGCCGATCACGTTGGGGGTGCCCGCCTCTTCGCGCGCGGCCAGGTCGGGGCTGTAGTCATGCCCCCAGGGCGAGACAAAGCTGACCGTGCCGCCACCGGGCCAGGTCGGCACGTCCCGCCGCACCGCGCCGCGATTGACCACCAGAACGCCCGAGGCGCCAGGGCCGCCGGGAAACTTGTGCGGCGAGACCACGATGGCATCCTTGCGCAGCCCGCCCTCGCCCATGTCGATGGGCAGATAGGGGCCACCGCCCGCATAATCCCAGATCGACAGCGCGCCATGCGCCTTGAGCAGGCGGGTCACCGGCACCGTGTCGGTGATGATGCCGGTCACGTTCGAAGCCGCCGAAAAGGCGCCGATCATCAGGTCGCTGCCCGCGTGTGCACGCAGCGCCGTTTGCAGCACGACCAGGTCCGGCCCGCCCTCGGGCGCCTCGGGGATCTCGACGACCTTGGCGCCGCTTTCGCGCCAGGGCAGGATGTTGGAGTGATGCTCATAGGGTCCGATGAACACGACCGGGCGCGCGGCCTGGGCGATGCCCAGCAGGCTGACCAACCGGTTCAGCCCCGCAGTCGCACCAGACCCGGCAAAGATCACCGCGTCATCCTCGGCAGCACCGACCAGCCGGGCAATCTCGGCCCGGGCGGCACGACGCAGGCCGGTGATATAGGCCCCGCAATAAGACGCCTCGGTATGGCTGTTGGCGTAGAAGGGCAGCACATATTCGCTCACATACTGCTCTACCTGCCGCAGCGCCCGGCCCGAGGCGACATAGTCGGCATAGACCAGCGGCACATCGCCGTTGAGGCCGGGGATCATGATCTTTTCGCCGATCAACCCATCGGCCAGGCGCCCGGCCCGGACATCGGCTTCGATCACATTGCGGAACTGGGAAAGGGTCATATCTGCGGTCTCCTGCTGGTGAGGGCAGATTGACCTAAGAAATCAGAGTAAAACTCACCTTATCTTAGTTGATTTTCTGTAATCTTGTGTCATTTGATAGTTTTTATGAGAAAAATCGACCATATCGACACGAGGCTGCTGAAAGAGCTCCAACGCGATGCCTCGCTCAGCCAGCGGGACCTGGCCGACCGGGTCGGGCTGTCGCAGAATGCCTGCTGGCGGCGCCTAAAGGCGCTGACGGATGAGGGCGTGCTCAAAGGGTCGAGCGCTCGCGTCGCGCGCGAGAAACTGGGGCTGGATCTGGTGGTCTTCGTCATGCTGCGCACGCGGCACCATTCGGCCGAGTGGCTGCAGAAATTCCGCACCCATGTGCTGACCATCCCCGAAGTGGTGGATTTCCACCGCATCGGGGGCGATTACGACTATCAGCTCAAGGTGGTGACGCGTGACATGGCCAGCTATGACAAGGTCTATCAGCGGCTTATCGAAAAGGTCGAACTGGACAGCGTCACCAGCTATTTCGCAATGGAAGCGATTGCCGAGGGGCGGCCGCTGCCACTTTAGCCCTCGGGGGTTTCGATCATGTCCACGCGGGTCGCATGGCGGCCACCTTCGAATTCCGCCGACAGGAACGCATCGACGATATCCAGCGCCAGCCCCTCGCCCACCACGCGCGCGCCCAGCGACAGCATGTTGGCGTCATTGTGCATGCGGATCATCCGGGCCGAGAACGTGTCGAAACAGACACCACAGCGGATGCCTGCAACCTTGTTGGCGGCCATCATGATGCCCTGACCGGTGCCACACAGAATGATCCCAAGGCTGCAATCGCCCGAGGCGACCCGCTCTGCCGCCGCGCGGCCATGTTTGGGGTAATGGGTGCTTTCGGTGGTTTGCGGGCCGATATCGACCACCTCCCAGCCCTGTGCCGAGATATGGTCGGCGACCGCGCGACGCAGGTCGATGGCGGCGTGATCGCTGGACAGGACAATACGTTTGCTGGCGGTCATGGCGGCAGGCTCCGGTTGCTCAAGGGCTTTAGCGGCGCGATACCACAGGGACCGACAGGGTCAACCCGGACAAAAGAAAGCCGCGCAGAATTTGCGCGGCTTCCGGAATTCGCAAGAGCTGAACGGATCAGTTCTTGGCGTAATATTCGACGACCAGGTTCGGTTCCATCACCACCGCGTAGGGCACATCGCCCAGGTGGGGGGTACGGACGAAGGTGGCGGTCATCTTCGAGTGGTCGACTTCCAGGTAGTCCGGAACGTCGCGCTCGGCCAGCGACACGGCTTCGAGAACCGAGGCCAGCTGCTTGGAACGCTCACGCACCTCGATCACGTCGCCCTCTTTCACGCGGTAGGAGGGGATGTTGACGCGCTTGCCGTTGACCAGAACGTGACCGTGGTTCACGAACTGACGGGCGGCAAAGACGGTCGGCACGAACTTGGCGCGGTAGACGACGGCGTCCAGGCGGCGCTCGAGCAGGCCGATCAGGTTTTCACCGGTGTCGCCCTTCACACGCTCGGCTTCGCCGTAGATGCGACGGAACTGCTTTTCGGTCAGGTCGCCGTAATAGCCTTTCAGCTTCTGCTTGGCGCGCAGCTGGAGGCCGAAGTCGGACATCTTGCCCTTGCGGCGCTGGCCGTGCTGGCCGGGGCCATATTCGCGGCGGTTGACCGGGGATTTCGGACGACCCCAGATGTTTTCGCCCATCCGGCGGTCGATTTTGTACTTGGCAGACGTGCGTTTGGTCACGGCTGATCTCCTTCGTTATGGTCGAGGCCCCAGGGGCCACTATGAAGGGCGTTGTCCTCTTGCCTTGCGGCATGACAGGCGATCCCTTGCGGGAGCCACCAACACCAATGAAGCCGCGCTTATAGCCGCGCAGTGGTTGGAGTCAACAGGGGTTTTGCAGGCGATGCGCGGAACAGACCGCCCGCGCATCTGGCCGGGCGATCACGCCGCCTCGTGCATCATCAGCGCTGCCTCGGTCGGGGTCAGGCTGCGCCGGGCAAAGCCGCCGTAAAGATAGGGGTCGGCCTCGATCTCGGGCATGCGCTGCAACAGGCGGCGCCGGTCGGTTTCGGCCAGGGCCGAAAGCGCCGCATTGGCGGGATGAAAGCTCTCGGTCTCGATCCCGTTTGCCCAGAGGATCTGGTGACTGGGCAGCAGCAGATGCACATAGGTCACCTCGCGCAGGGTCAGATCCACGGTGATCGTGCTGTCGTTGACCAGATCGCGCGCGGGCACCAGCACCTCGTTACTGTTGAACAGTGCCTGGGCGGCGGGGCCGCGCAGCAGCATCCGGTGTTCGGGCGAGACCAGCAATTCGGCATCGGGCCGGTCGATGCCCAGCGCGCCCACCCGCATGCGGATCGGGCGCAGATGCGGCATCACGAACAGGCGCGCGCCGGTCATCCGGCGCTGGCCGATCCACTGGATTTCCTGCGGACCGCTGTCGCGGGTCTGTACCTTGTCGCCTTCGCGCAGCTCCTCGATCAGGCGCGGCCCGGTGGGTGTGGCGATGCGGGTTCCGGGCGTGAAACAGATCACCCCGCCGCGTTCGCGCGCACCCGGCACCGGATCGGCGGCGCTCAGGTTGTGATGCACCACCCACAGATCGGTATTGCGCGGCGGCAATTCGTCGATGAACATCAACAGCGGCGGTGCGCCGTTGCCTGTCTCGATCACGGTAATGGTATAGCTCTGCGCCCCATTGGTGACCACAAAGGCCTGGTCCATCAGCGGATCCTCGACCTCGATCGCCTCGACATCGGTGCGATGCTGCACCGCAGCCCCCACCAAACGCCTGACCTTGCGGGCCGCGCGTTTGCGCAGCGCCTCTTCTCCGTCCGCCCGGTCCAGCCGCAACACGCCCGTGGGCCCGTCAACCTGCACGGTCTCACCACGCCATGACCATACCGCCCCCGCGGTAAGCGCGTCGAGGGGAGCCCCCTCAAGACCATCCAAATCCGTTTGCGACCAGGAAATGACGAACGTGCCACGAAAGCCCGTTTTCATCTACCGTCTGCCTGCCTCAGTTTTTTTATTAACTTTTCGGTAGCAAATATTCGCCGACAGGGGAAGAACTTTGTTTCCAGTCTCTTAAAACGTGTTCTTAAGGCCGCACACTGGCTGGATCGGACAGGGTGGCGGGTCTCTGCTCAAGATTGGTCTTCTTGAATTTATCTGTTTTGGCCGTTTTTAACCAGTCCTGTCCATCTATCCTGAGCCTCCTGAGATTTGACCGGAGACCAAGATGACTCTCGCCCTGCCCTCTGTCTGCCCGCTGGACTGCCCCGACACCTGTAGTCTGAGCGTCACCGTCAAGGATGGCCGGATCACGCAGGTGCGCGGCTCTGACGCCAATCCCTTTACCGCCGGGGTCATCTGCAACAAGGTCGCGCGCTATTATCCTGATTTCGTGCATGGTCCCCGGCGGCTGACCCGACCGCTGCGGCGCACCGGCCCGCGCGGAACCGGCGCCTATGAATCGATCAGCTGGGAGACCGCGCTTGATCTGATCCACGAGGGGTTCACGCGCGCGATTGCCGCGCATGGGCCGCAATCGGTGCTGCCGCTGAACTATGCCGGCCCGCATGGAGAGCTGGCGGGCGGTTCGATGGACCGGCGTTTCTTCTACCGGATGGGGGCGACGATGCTGGATCGCGGGCCGCTTTGTGGCGGCGTGCGCGGCACCGCCTATACCAGCCTTTTCGGCGCTGCCCCCGGCATGCCGCCCGAGCAGGCGGAACAGGCCGATCTGGTGCTGGTCTGGGGCAACAACGTCACCGTCTCGAACCTGCATCTGATGCGCGTGCTGAAACGGGTGCGCGCGGCGGGCGGCCGGGTGGTGGTGATCGACCCGCGCCGGATCAAGCTGGCCGAGCAATGCGATCTGCATCTGCAAATCAAGCCAGGCTCGGACGTGGTTCTGGCGATGGCGCTGGCGGCAGAGCTGGAGCGGCGCGGCGCGCTCGATCATGCCTTTATCGACGCTTGGGTGCTGGGCGCCGACCAGTATCTGGCGGCGGCGCGCGGCTATGATGTCCAGGCGGTGGTGCAGCATTGCGGGTTGACCCCGGTCGCGTTCCACATGCTGGCCGATTGGATCGCCGAGGCGCGCACCATGGCGACCTCGCTGGGCAACGGGATCGAGCGGGGCCGCTCGGGCGGAGCCGGATTGCGCGCGGCGATGGCGCTAAACGCACTGACCGGCCAGCACGGGCGGCCCGGCGCCGGGGTGATCGCCAAGCCGGGCCTCGCTTTTCCGCGCACCTCGGCCAAGTTGCAGGGCGATCATCTGAAACAGCCCGGCACGCGGGTGGTCAACATCGTCGACGTTGCGGCGCATCTGCTGGACGAGACGCTCGACCCGCCGGTTCAGGCGCTGATGATCTACAACCACAACCCTGTGGCCACGCATCCGGATCAATCCAGCATGATCCGCGCGCTCAGCCGGCCCGATCTGTTCATCGCTGGCGCCGATGTGACCATGACCGACAGCATGGCGTTTTGCGATGTGATCCTGCCCGCCGCCAGCCATTTCGAGTTCGACGACATCTATGGCGCCTATGGGCAGACCTATCTGCAACGGGCCGAACCGGTGATCGCCCCGGTGGGCGAGAGCCTGCCCAATACCGAGATCTTTCGCAGGCTGGCCGCCCGGTTCGGCTATGACGGCCCCGAGTTCCGCGACAGCGACGCGGCGCTGATGGACCAGGCGATGGACGGCACCGACCCGCGTTTGAGGGGCCATGCGCCCAGCCAATTGCCGATCGACCGCGCATTGGAGATGACGGACCCCGCAGGCGCGCCGCTGGTGATGTGCGACACGGTGGTGCCCGCCACGCCCTCGGGCCGGATCGAGCTGTTCAGCCAGGATCTGGAGGATCGGTTCGGCTGCGGCCTGCCGCGCCATGACCCGGTGGCGCCCGACCTGCCCTTTACCCTGATCACGCCCAGCTCGTCGAAACGGACCAACGCCACCTTTGGCAGCCATGCGGACAGCCTTGACCCCGAAATGGTCGAGATGCACCCCGAGGACGCGGCACGGCTGGGGCTGGACGATGGCGTCCCGGTGGTGCTGCGCAACGGGCGCGGTGCCGTGGAGCTGCGAGTGAAGATCACCGACGCCACCCGGCCCGGCGTGCTTTACAGCCCCAAGGGCACCTGGCGCGAAAGCTCGGCTACCGGGCAGACGGTAAACGCGCTGATCCCCTCGGATATCCGCACCGATATCGAAAGGGGCGCATGCTATAACGAGACATTTGTGGAGGTAAGCCGGGCTTAAGCCCGGCCTACGCCCAATTTGTTGCGTTGCTGGCCGTCGGAGGTGAAGTTCTCTGGCGCCAGCCAATCGACAAAGCGCTGCCGCAGCTTGGGCCAGTCGCGATTCAGGATCGAATACCAGGCCGTATCGCGATTGCGGCCCTTGTACACGATGGCCTGCTCGAACCGGCCGTCATAGCTGAACCCAAACCGCTCTGCCGCGCGGCGCGACGGCGCGTTCAGCGCATCGCATTTCCACTCGTAGCGGCGATAGCCCAGTGTATCGAAGGCATGCGCCATCATCAGGAACATCGCCTCGGTCGCCATCCGGCTGCGTTGGAGAACCGGCGCAAAGGCGATGCCGCCGACTTCGATCACCCCATGCTCGGGCTGGATGCGCATATAGCTGGCGATGCCCTGCGCCCGCCCGCTGGCCCTGTCGCAAATGGCGAAGTAGAGTGGATCCTCGGTCTTGCTCATCGCCTCGAGAAAAGCCGTCATGCCGGCCTGATCGTCAAACGGGCCAAAGGGCAGATAGGTCCAACCATGCCCCTCGGTATCAGCGGCGAAAGCGTGCCAGAG
The DNA here is from genome assembly GCF_000011965.2 of Ruegeria pomeroyi DSS-3. NCBI lineage: Bacteria > Pseudomonadati > Pseudomonadota > Alphaproteobacteria > Rhodobacterales > Roseobacteraceae > Ruegeria > Ruegeria pomeroyi. The sequence goes on from NC_003911.12 coordinate 3,394,500, forward strand.
ATCGGCCCCGTGACGGGCCGCCGACAAGGGTTCCAGCCGGGCAAAGCTTCCCTCCATCCGCTGCCGCTCGGGTCTTGGGCATCCCCGCCAATGCGGCAGCGCCGCCCCGATCGGCTGGCCCAACTCGTTCCTGCGTATCGCCATCTATGGCCCTCCTGTGTTTCTCTTTGTTTGCCCGCGAAGCGGTCAACCGTTAACCTCCAAAAAGTGCATAACAAGGCAAACCAATTTCATGACCCAAACCTCGTGGCCCGCCATCTCGATCGACCGGACCGGACCGGTGCCGGTGTTTGAACAGATCTGTGCCGCCATCCGCGCCCGTGCCAGCACGGGCGACCTGCCCGAGGGCACCGCGGTGCCGCCCACCCGGGTTCTGGCCGTGGAATTGGGGGTGTCGCGCTCGACCGTGGTGATCGCCTATGAACAGCTGGTGGCCGAAGGCTATCTGCGCGCGCGTCAGGGTTCGGGCCATGTGGTCTGCGCCATGGGCGAGGTCGAGGCCGCGCCCGCCGCCGCCCGGCCACGTCCGGCCAGGGCCGAGGCGTCCCCCCCCAGCGCGCGCCCCTTTGTGGCGGGCACCCCGGACATGCGGCTGTTTCCCTACCGGCAATGGGCGCGCACGGTGGCGCGGCTTTGCCGGTCCAACCCGCAGGCGATGTTCACCACCACCGACGCCTTTGGCAATCTTGCGTTGCGCGGCGCCATAGCGGCGCATCTGCGCGACTGGCGCGGGGTTGTGGCCGCGCCCGAGCAGATCATCATCACCGCCGGGGCCACCGATGCGCTGGAACTGTGCATGCGCAGCCTGTCACGAACCGGCGAGACCATCGCGCTGGAGGATCCGGGCTATGCGCCGTTGCGCAGCTTTGCCCGCGCGCAGGGGTTGCGCCCGGTCTTTCTGCCGCTCGACGAACAGGGCGCCACCCTGCCCCCACCGGTCGAGACGCCCCGGCTCGCGGTGCTCACCCCCTCGCATCAGTATCCGCTGGGCGGCGCCATGTCGCCCAGCCGCCGCAGCGCCTGGGCCCATTGGGCGCGCTCTGGCGATGCCTGGATCGTCGAGGACGATTACGACAGCGAGTTCCGCTATGCCGGGCGCCCGATCCCCGCCATGGCCGGGTTTGATCCGCTGAGCCGGACCATCTATGTCGGCTCCTTTTCCAAGATCTTCTCGAACGCGCTGCGGCTGGGCTATCTGATCGTGCCCGAACCGCTGCTGGGCGCATTCCGCCAGACTGTCCTCCGGTTCGGGGTGCGGGCCGGGTCGATGCCGCAGCAAGCACTGGCCGAGTTCATGTCCAGCGGCGAGTTCTACAGGCATCTGCGTCGGGTGCGCCGGATCTATGGCGAACGGCGGCGCTTTCTGCTGGATCGGCTGGCCAGGGATTTCGCCGAATTTGGCAGCGCCACCGATCATCAGGCCGGAATGCAGACGGTGCTGCATCTGCGCCCCGATCTGGACGACGCGGCGCTGGCCGAACGGGCGCGCGCGGCGGGGCTGACCGTGTCGGCCCTGTCGCGCTATTGCGCGGTTCCCGGGCGCGGCAACGGGCTGATCCTGGGGTTCTGCGCCTTTTCCGAGGTCGAGATGGCCCCGGCGCTGGATGCGTTGCGCGACCTGCTGGCAAACGCCTGAGCCAGACGCGAAACGGGCCGGCGCCGATCCGGCACAGGCCCGTTTGCAAAGATCAAGGCCGGGCGGCACCTGGCCGCCCGGTTGATGGCTCATTCGGCCGGGTCGCCCACGGCAAGGCCCAGCTTCTCTCGCTTGCCATCGCGATAAAGCGCCTTGGCCAGCGAGACGCACATCAGCCCCATCACCGCCGTGAACGGCAGGGCGCCGATGATCATCGCGCTTTTCAGTGCCTCCATCGGGTCGGCTCCGCCATTGGTCTTGCCCGCGATCAGCAGCGTGCCGATCACCGCGGTCAGGATCACGCCCCAGACGATCTTGTGCTTGTTGCCGACATTCTGGTCGCCGCCCGACATGATCGTGTTCATCACCAGGATGCCCGAGTCCGCTGAGGTGACGAGGAAGGTCATGATCAGCACCACGCACATGATGGTGATCGCCGACAGGAACCCGCCCGACAGCATCTGGCCCAGGGTCACGAACAGCTTGGCCGTGTTCGAGGCTCCGATGATGGCACCATTGGCGTCGCCGGTCAGCTCCAGGTCGATGGCGGTGCCGCCCAGGATGGTCATCCAGGCAAAGCAGACCAGCGCCGGGGCAAACAGGCAGCCGATGATGAACTCACGCACCGTGCGGCCGCGCGAGATACGCGCCAGGAACAGACCCACAAAGGGAGAGAACGCGATCCACCAGGCCCAGTAGAAGGTGGTCCAGCCTGCCTGCCAGCCGAACTGACGGCCCGGCTCGCCCGCGGCATAGGCCGCGGCCAGAACCTCGTCGGACAGGGCTGCCGCCTCGCCTTCGAGACCGGATTTGAACCCTTCGAACGAGCCCCAGGCATTGGTCGCCCCACCGCGCAGCGCATCGGCATAGGGGGCGGCTTCGGCCGGCAGCGCGGCAACAAACGCGGCCGGATCCTGCGGACCATAGGCGCCGAAGCTGATCGAGAGGAAGTTCAGCAGGTAATCCACCAGCGCCGAGGCATAGGTGGTCATCGCAAACAGGAACGAGCCGAACAGCACGAAGGTGAACAGCAGGATCAGCGACAGTACCAGGTTGAGGTTCGACAGGTATTTCACCCCACGACCGACGCCCGACACCGCCGAGACGATCGACAGGCCCATGATCACCACAAGACCGGCGATCAGGCCGACGGTCCCGGGTGCGGGGGCCTCGCCGGTCATGTCCATCATCCATTCCATACCGGTGATCGCATACATGCCGTCGATGAACTGCGAGACACCAAAGCCGATGGTCACCGACACACCCAGGATGGTGGCCAGCACGCCCAGCACGTCAACCACATGGCCCAGGAACCCGTTCATCAACGAGCCGAACAGCGGGGTCAGCGCCGAACGGATGGTCAGCGGCATGTCACGCGTATAGGCGTAATAGGCCAGCGCCAGACCGGTCACCACATAGATCGCCCAGGCGTGAAAGCCGTAATGGGCAAAGGTATAGCGATAGGCCGATTGCAGCGCTTCCTCGGTATTGCCCTGAACCGCGCCCGAGACCACGACGGGGTTCGACCCCCACAGGCCCAGCGGTTCAGCGGTGGCGAACACCATCAGGCCGACGCCCAGACCGGCGCCGAACATCATCGAGAACCACGAGAAGTTGGAGAACTCGGTCCCCTCGCCGGGCCGCCCCATGATCCGCTTGCCGGTTTGCGGCAGGGCCGCAAGCACGAACAGGAACACGGCAAAGAAACCGACGATGACGATGTAGAAGACGTTGAAATCCTCCAGCAGGCGCCAGTTCAGGCTGCCCAGCACACCGTTGGCATTGGCGGGCCAGACAAGGGCCCAAAGGACAAGGCCGACCATGATCGCCTTGGAGAACAGAGCGATTTCGACGCTATGCCCTTGGTAGAAACCGGACGCGGCCCGTTTGACCTCGATGTCGGTGAATGGTGGTTTGATAGACATGCGATCCCTCCCTGACGCAAGAATTTTGCTATTCTAGCGATCCCTTGCCGGTCAGAGTGACGCGGGACCGATGGTTTGTGGTGCATAAGCGACGTCTGAAATGTCGCTTATGCCGCGATGATCTTCTCGATCCGCTCCAGAGTGGCGCTGTTGACCGCAACGCCCTGCGCACGCGCGCGCAGGCGACGGCCGCGGCGCCCGTCGCCGGGCAGATGCGCGTTGTCCTGATCGTGCACGGCGGCGGCGAGCCTGGCGACCAGCGGCGCAAAGCGATCCCCCGAGGTCGCGCCCGGGTCGATCGCGATAAAGAACTGGCCCGTGCGCGGCGGCCCGCCCGCCGTGCCGGAAAAGGGCGAAGCGTCGATGCCCAGCGTGGCGCCGGTGAGCGCGGCGGCCATGGTCTCGACCAGCAGGGCCACACCCACCCCCTTGTAGCCACCGGACGGCGCCATCGAGCCCTTCAACCCGACCTCGGGGTCGGTGGTGGGGTTGCCCTCGCCGTCCAACGCCCAGCCGACCGGGATCGGCTTGCCCTCGCGGGCATGTTTCATCACCTCGCTCTTGGCGATGGTGCTGGCGCTCTGGTCGATCAGGATCGCCGGCTCGCCATCCTCGCCCGGCACCGCTAGCGAGAACGGGTTGGTGCCGACCACCGGTTTCGAGCCGCCCGAGGGCGCTATCGAGGCAGGCGCATTGGTAAAGCCCAGCCCCACCAGCCCGGCGCGGGCCAGACGGGCGGTGTGATAGCCCAGCACACCGCAGTTATAGCTGTTGCGGATCGCCAGAACGGCGACACCCTGGCTGCGCGCCAACGGCATCAGCTGGTCGAAGCCAAGGTCGATGGCCGCATGGGCAAAGCCGGTCGCCGCATCCACGGTCAGCACCGAGGGCGCAGGACGGTCAAGCCGGGGTTCGGCCTGCCCGTCGACCTTGCCGCATTGCACATGCTCGCAATAGATCGGGATATAAAGCAGGCCGTGGCTGGCGATGCCGTCGGCCTCGGTCGCGGCGGTGGCAACGGCCAGCGGCCGGGCATTGGCCTCGGAGGTGCCGACGGCCACCAATGCGCGAAAGCTCAGATCTTCAATCTCGTCCAGGCTCAGGGTGCGGGTTTCGGTCATGGCGTCCTCGATTCAGTCATTGTCGGAAAGTCCCGCGCCTGCGCCCTTCAACCGGGATTCCTCGGTTGCCGGGGCATAGGTGCGATGGGCAAGGCGGTTCAGGGTGACCCAGGCTTCGGGCGCAGGTCGGGCGCGGCTGCGGATCGGCGTCGCGGCGTCGATCTGGCCACCCGGGCTTACCTCGACCCAGGCCGCGAGGTCCGGCGCCGTGCCGGAAAGATCGAGCGCCACGCCATCGGTGACGGCACTGCCGCCTTCCCAGCGCAGCGTGACCGGGCGACCGATCTGCTGCGCGATCAGCGCGGCAAAGGGCATCAGTAGCGCGGGCCGGGCCAGCTGTTCCAGACGGATCCCCGTATCGCGCAGCTGCGCCGCGCGATCCGACAGCGCGGCCCCTGCCGCCAGCGGGCACATCGTTCCACCCGACGCGACCCAGGTCGTGCCCTTCGGCTCGGGAGCAAGATCGGCAAGCGGCACCCCGTCGATCCGGGTCAGCAGCCCGGCCAGCTCGGCGCAAGCGTCCAGATCATGGGCGGCCAGCCAGCGGGTGGCCTTGGCCGCCTCTTCGGCGAGGCCCCAGGGATAGCCCGCGCCGCGTGTGGCGCGCTTGGCGGTGGCCTCGATCTCGTTGAGGGAGAAACTCATGCCGGAACCTCGGGATAGACCCAGTCATCCGCCGTTTCGGGCGAAAGCTCCTCGGGGTAAGGGGCGCCGGAATACATGCAGATCCGCACCCAGCGGTCGGAACGCGGGTCGAAATGGATGGCGCCAAAGAAGGCGAGTTTCGCCCGCAGCATGTCGATGGGCAGCACCGAGGCGCTGATCGTGTTGTCATGGATCTCGCCATAGGGGGCCAAACGGCTCATCTGCGCACGCCGCACGGTATGGCGGTGTTCGGGATGGGCCAGAAGGAACTCGGCCACCAGGCGGGCGCCGTCCCAATCGGCCAGCGCGGCATGGGCCGCCGCCGCATCGCGGGCCGGGGCCAGCGGCTGCTCGTACTCGGCAACCGGCTCGTCAAACCGCTCGCCCAGACGCGGTTCCAGCTTCTCCTCGGACACATACCAGGCGCGGGCGCAGTTTTCGGGCGCCGACCAGTCCAGATCAAAGGCCCAGGCGTAGCTGGCGGCGATCAGGCCGCGCAGCTCCGAGATCGCCATGGCGCCCTCGATGCGAAACGCACCCGGGTTGCCATCGGCCATGCAGCTGTCCAGACCGTCCACCAGATCGGGATAGGGTTCCAGGATCAGCGAGGCGACCAGTTCCTGCCCCTCCTCGCTGAGCGCGCCCTCTGCCCAGCGCATCAGCCGGTCCCAGGGGTGATCGTTCAGCAGGTCATCCCCCGCCACATGGCGCGAGAGCACCTCCATATCGCGGCGCAGATCACCCAGTTTCTCCAGCTGGATCGGGTGTTCGGAACGCCACTGGCCCAGCGAGACCTCGCTGCGCCTCAGCATCCGGCGAAACTGCGCGGCCGCATCGGGGCTGGCGGTGGCGACGCTGCGCACGCGGGCAATCGCCTCTTCCCGGGCCATGACCCAGTTGTTGAACAGGACCGGGTGGTTGACGATATAGGGCGCCATGCCCAGGCCGGTGGAGTTGCCGATGCCCATCCGCCGGGCCAGCGCCGGGTCCAGATCAACCGCGCTCTCGCCGCCCTTGGCCCGCGCCATGTGCTGCACCAGGTCACGCACGAAAACACGGGTCAGATAGACCGACAGCATCTCGGCCTGAAACGGCACCTGCATCTCGGGGCGGTCGGCGATCTGCTCGCGATCCGCCGCCCCCAGCTTGCCCGAGCCATAGACGGCGGTGGTGCGCATCAGATAGCCCACCTTGTCGATCTCGGCCCGGTCGGGCTGTTGCCCGCTTGCGAGCGCGTCGACCACATGCGCCCAGAGCCGCACCGACCGGTTGGCCCGGCTGACCGAGATCTCGCACTCGCTGACCCGGCCCGCCTCTTGCAGCGGCACGTTCTGCGACAGGCGCGCGATATCATCCTCGGTCGGGATACCGTCGAACAGGGTGAAAGTGGCGTCCCAGGCGGTGGCGATCACCCGGTCCGAGCGCATCTCGGGCGGCAGGTCATGGGCAAAGGCCACCAGAGAATAGGCCCGTTCGGGTCCCTGCGCGGTATAGACCGCATGCCCCACCCCTGCGGCGTCGATGCGGAACACGGGGCGGGAAAAGCTCCAGTTCTCGCGCGCCATGCGCCGGGTCAGGATGCGCATGAAGCTGAGGCGGCATTGATGCAGCGACCCCAGACGCGACAGCCGCATGACTGTCGCCGGATCCCTGCGCTGGATTTGCCTGTTCGGGGCGGTGTCCATCTCTCTTATCCTTGCGGGACGAAGTTCTGGGCAAAGAACCTGTACCAGTTCCCGCCCATGATCCCGGCCACTTCGTCCTTGTTCAGGCCGGTCGCGCGTAACCCGTTCTCGATATTTCCAAAGTCGCGATTGTCCTCGAACCAGTGCGGCATCGGGGGAAGCCCCGGCGCGCTGGCGGAACCCTCGCCAAAGTCGATCTCCTTGGACCAGCGCCCGGTCCGCATCCATTCCACCACGCTGTCGGGCTGGTCCTGACACAGGTCGGTGCCGATCCCCAGATGGTCGACGCCGTACCGCTCGGCGGTACGCGCGATCATCTCGCAGAAGCTGTCCAGCGTGCAGTCGGACTTGTCCTTCAGGTGATGGGGATAGACCGAAAAGCCCAGCATGCCGCCATTTTCGGTCACAGCCCGGATCACGTCGTCACGCTTGTTGCGAAGGGCCGGGGCCCAGTCATGCGGGTTGGCATGGGTGATGGCGATCGGGCGTTCCGAGATCTCGGCGGCCTCGATGGTCGAGCGGTCGGCGGAATGGCTCATGTCCACCACCAGCCCCACCCGGTTCATCTCCTTGATGACCTGACGGCCCATGCGGGTGATGCCCGCATCCTCGGCCTCGTAACAGCCGGTCGCCAGCAGCGACTGGTTGTTATAGGTCAGCTGCATGAAACGTGCGCCCAGCGTGTGCAGGATCTCGACCAGTCCGATATCGTCCTCGATCGGGCTGGGGTTCTGGAATCCGAAAAAGATCGCGGTGCGCCCGGTCTCGCGCGCGGTGTCGATGTCGCTGGCCCATTGCCCTTTCATGATCAGGTCGGGGTATTGTTCGAACCAGCGGTTCCATTTCTCGAAATTCAGGACCGTTTCACGAAAGCTTTCGTGATAGGCGATGGTGACATGCACCGCATCGACATTGCCCGCACGCAGCTGGCGAAAGATCTTTTCCGACCAGTTGGCATATTGCAGGCCGTCGATGCGATAGCTCATTGTGGTGCCCCCGCGCTGATGTATGCGGTCTTGACCGTGGTATAGAACTCGGCCGCCGCCTTGCCCTGTTCGCGCGGCCCGTAAGAGCTGTCGCCCCGGCCGCCAAACGGCACATGGTAATCGGTGCCCGCGGTCGGCAGGTTCACCGTCACCACCCCGGTGCGCGCGTTGCGGCGGAAATGGGTGGCACGCGCCAGCGATTTGGTCACGATACCCGAGGTCAGGCCGAAATTGGTGTCGTTCACCACGCTCAGCGCCTCGTCATAGCTGCCGACCTTGATCACGCTGGTCAGCGGCGCGAACATCTCTTCGCGGTTGATGCGCATGGTGTTGGTGGTGTTCAGGAACACGCCGGGCGACATGTAATAGCCCTCCTGCGGCATTTCGAGCCGCTGGCCGCCGCAGGCCAGTTCGGCGCCCTCGGATTTGCCCAGATCGACATAGGCGAGGTTCTCGGACAGTTGCTGCTGGCTCACCACCGGCCCCATCTGGGTGCCCTCGGCCAGCGCATGGCCCACCTTCATCGCCTGTGTGCCTGCCACCAGCTTCTCGACAAAGGCATCGTGGATGGCGGCATGCACCACCAGCCGCGAGCTTGCGGTGCATTTCTGCCCGGTGCCGCCAAAGGCGCCGCCCAGCGCCAGCGTGACCGCCAGATCCAGATCGGCATCGTCCATCACCGCCAGCGCGTTCTTGGACCCCATTTCCATCTGCACCTTGGTCAGGTTCTGGATCGCGGCGGATGCGATGCCCTTGCCCACCGGTACCGAGCCGGTGAAGGAAATCGCATTGACCAGCGGGCTTTCCACCAGCCGTTGACCGATGCTGCGCCCCGAGCCCATGGCCAGGCTGAACAGGCCCTTGGGGATATCCTGGCGCGCAATGATCTCGGTCAGCGCCACGGCGCTGGCGGGGGTGATATTGGCCGGTTTCCACACCACCGCATTGCCATAGCAGAGCGCCGGCGCGATCTTCCACGAGGCGGTGGCGGTGGGAAAGTTCCAGGGGCTGATCACTGCAACGACGCCCACCGCCTCGCGGCGCACGTCGACCTCGACGCCCGGACGTACGGAATCGGCATTCTCGCCCAGCTGGCGCAGGCATTCGGCGGCGTAATAGGTAAAGAACTGACCGGCGCGATAGACCTCGCCCTTGCCCTCGGCCAGCGGCTTGCCCTCTTCGCGGCTGAGCAGCGTGCCCAGTTCCTCGGCCCGGGCCATCAGCTCGGTACCGATGGCCATCAGCACCGCCTGCTTGCGCTCCATCCCATAGGCGGCCCATTCCGCCTGTGCGCGCCGGGCCTGGTGCAGCGTCGCGTCAAGCTGATCGGCGCTGGCCTGTGCGAACATGCCAACCAGATCGCTCAGGTCCGACGGGTTGCGGTTTTCGATTTCGGCTTCGCCCGCCAGCCATTCGCCCGCGATGAGATTGAGTTTTGTGTCCGACATGCTTCTGGCCCAGTTCCTCGAATGAATTGGGTCATGGTGGACTCTGCCCGCCACATCGGTCAAACTTAAACTTCTTAAAGAAATTTCAGAAAACCTGAACTCATGATCAAGATCGAGATGCTGCGCTGTTTCAGCACCGTGGCGCAAACCGGAAACCTGGCCGATGCGGCGATGCGGATGGGGCGGACCCAGTCCGCCCTGTCGATGACCCTGAAACAGCTTGAGGAACATCTGGGCCAGCGCCTGTTCGAGAACGAGCGCAAGAACCGCCTCACCCCGCTGGGGCAAGAGGTGTTCCGCTTTGCCCAGCAGCAATTGCGTCAGTTCGACGACACCATACAGGCGATCGAAGCGGCGGCGCGGGCGCCGCAGGGGTTGCTCAGGGTGGCTTCGATCCCATCGGCCTCGGGTCTGGCGCTGCCGGGCGCGATCGAGACGATGATGCAGCGCCATCCAGCGCTGGAGCTGGAGCTGCGCGACATGGATACCGGGCGCGTGGTCGACGCGCTGTTGCAGGGGCAGGCCGATCTGGGCATCGTCTCGGGCCAGCCGGTCCTGAACGGAGTCGAAAGCGAGACCCTGTTCGAGGATGCCTTTGGCCTGCTCTGCGCCACCGGGCACCCGCTGGCGCAGCAGGCACAGCTGCCCGATGTCGACGCGGTCTTTGCCTCGGGCTTTATCCGCAACAGCCTGTGCGCATTGATCGAGGCGCCCGAGATTCGCGCCGCCCTGCCCCGGGCCCGGATCACCGTGCACAACACCCATTCGCTGCTGGCGATGGTGCGCACGGGGAAATGGGTGACGATCCTGCCGCGCTCGGTCGCGCAGGTGCAGCCTAAAGAGTTGGTGTTCCGCCCCATCGCCGGGCTGGAGGAGCAGCGCAGCGTCTCGATGCTGATCCACACCCGGGCCCAGTTCCCGCAACTGGTCGCGGAATTCGCCGACATCCTGCGCCACAGCCCCTGGACCGGCTGAGGCTCAGATCACCCCGATCTCGGCCAGGGCCCGGTTCAGGTCCTCGGGCAGCGCGTCGTCCTGGGCGCGCCCCTTGGGCAGATCGGGCGGCGTATCAGCGGGGTTCAGATAGCGCCAGCCCTGGAACGGGCGTTTCTGGGTGCTGTGAGTGCGATGCAGTTCGGGGTCGAGCACCAGCGCGCAATGGCGGGTGCCGTCCTGTCCGGTGACCTCGTCCATCCGAATCACCCGCTGTCGGCACTGGATCAACCCCTTGATCACCCAATAGATCGACCCGCCATTCAGGATCTCCCCCTCGCGCTTGGGCCACATGCGGGTGACATGGCGCGGCAATCCGTCCGGCGTCTGCGCCCGGCGCGTCGCCTGCCATTCGGCCAAGCTGTCGACACTTTCCGAGCCGACGCTGAGCTTGATCAGATTGACGTAGTTATCCACAGCTTTCCCACAGAGTCGTCCCGAGACCCACCTTGATATTGTAGCTCACCCCTCGCCGGCATCAAGCAGTTGTGGCCCACCTCACATTTGGTTTAAGCTGGATACCTCTTCCAGCACGAGGGAATCATCCGATGAGCCGTTTCGCCGCCCCCATCGCCGAGCAGATTTGGGACATGAAATACCGTTTCAAACAGGCGGACGGCACCCCGATCGACCAGACGGTCGAGGACAGCTGGCGCCGGATCGCCCGCGATCTGGCCCGCGTCGAACAGGATCCCGACCGCTGGGAGCGGGAATTCTACACCGCGCTGGAGGATTTCAAATATCTGCCTGCCGGGCGCATCACCGCCGGTGCGGGCACCGCGCGGCAGGTGACGCTGTTCAACTGCTTTGTCATGGGCACCATCCCCGACAGCATGGGCGGCATCTTTGAGATGCTGAAAGAGGCGGCGCTGACCATGCAGCAGGGCGGCGGCATCGGCTACGACTTCTCGACCATCCGCCCGCGCGGCGCGGATGTCAAAGGCGTGGCCGCCGATGCTTCGGGGCCGCTCAGCTTCATGGATGTGTGGGATGCCATGTGCCGCACCATCATGTCCGCCGGTTCCCGCCGGGGCGCGATGATGGCGACCATGCGCTGCGACCATCCCGATATCGAACAGTTCATCGGTGCCAAGTCCGACCCCGCCCGCCTGCGCATGTTCAACATGTCGGTGCTGGTGACCGATGCCTTCATGGAGGCCGTCAAGGCCGACGGCTCGTGGGAGCTGCAATTCGACGGCAAGGTCTATCACACGGTCGAGGCGCGGACCCTGTGGAACAAGATCATGCAGGCCACCTATGATTATGCCGAGCCGGGCGTGATCTTCATCGACCGCATCAACGCGGCCAACAACCTGAACTATGTCGAGACCATCGCCGCCACCAACCCCTGTGGTGAACAGCCCCTGCCACCCTATGGCGCCTGCCTGCTGGGCTCGGTCAACCTGGCGCGGCTGGTGTCGAACCCGTTCGAAGACGCGGCAGAACTTGACCCCGAAGCGCTGCAAAAGCTGGTCGCCACCGCCGTGCGGATGATGGACAACGTGGTCGATGCCTCGAGGTTCCCGCTGCCCGAACAGGCCGCCGAGGCACAGAACAAGCGCCGGATCGGGCTGGGCGTGACCGGGCTGGCCGATGCGCTGTTGATGCTGGGTTTGCGGTATGGCAGCGACGAGGCCGCCAAGCAGACCGAGGACTGGCTGCACGCCATCGCCCGCGCCGCCTATCTTGCCTCGGTCGAGCTGGCCAAGGAAAAGGGCGCCTTTCCCCTGTTTGACGCCGAGAAATACCTGGCCTCGGGCACCATGCGGGCGATGGACGAGGATGTGCGCGAGGCGATCCGCACCCATGGCATCCGCAACGCGCTGTTGACCTCGATCGCGCCGACCGGGACCATCTCGCTTTATGCCGGCAACGTGTCGTCGGGGATCGAACCGGTCTTTGCCTATGCCTATACCCGCAAAGTGCTGCAAAAAGACGGCAGCCGGACCGAGGAAGAGGTGGTCGATTACGCGGTGCAGATGTGGCGCGACAAGTTCGCCGACGCCCCCCTGCCCGACTATTTCGTCAACGCCCAGACGCTGGCGCCTGCCGATCACGTGCGGATGCAGGCGGCGGCGCAGAAATGGATCGACAGCTCGATCTCCAAAACGATCAACTGCCCCGAGGATATCTCGTTCGACGCGTTCAAGGATGTCTACATGCAGGCCTGGGATCTGGGCTGCAAGGGCTGCACGACATACCGCCCCAATGATGTGACGGGCTCGGTCCTGACAGTCTCGGAAAGCGCCGACAAGGCGCCGGGTGAAAGCGCCAGCGCCCCGCACGGGACCGAGGGCGGCGACGTCATCTATATGTCTGAACCGCTGGACCGGCCGCAGACGCTCGAGGGCAATACCTACAAGCTGAAATGGCCCGACAGCGAGCACGCGATCTATCTGACCATCAACGACATCATCATCAACGGCCATCGCCGCCCGTTCGAGGTGTTCATCAACTCCAAGAACATGGAGCACTACGCCTGGACGCTGGCGCTGACGCGGATGATCTCGGCGGTGTTCCGGCGCGGCGGCGATGTGTCCTTTGTGGTCGAAGAGCTGAAGGCCGTGTTCGATCCGCGCGGCGGCGCCTGGGTCAAGGGCAAGTACATCCCCTCGATCCTTGCGGCCATCGGCGGCGTGATCGAACAGCACTTGATTGCCATCGGCTTTCTCGAAGGCGAGGGCATGGGCCTGAAATCGGACCCACAGGCGCAAGTGGTGAATGGCGACATGCCCCGTGGCAAGGCCTGCCCCAGCTGCGGCCAGTTCGACATGCAGATGGTCGAGGGCTGCATGACCTGCCGCAGCTGCGGCCATTCCAAATGCGGCTGAGACCCGCGCCGATCCATCGTGTCGTGTCACGCGACGTGGCCTGAACGGATCAAAGGGTTAATTTGCAGATCGAATGAAGAAACGGCCTCGGAACCCCTCCGAGGCCGTTTGACTCTGGGCCTGTGTCAGAGCCTGCTGGAAGGGATTTGCAAAAGACAGGCAACCGGCGCGCGCTCGACACGCAGGGATATGTCTTGCGCGACTGCGCCAAAGATGCCTTCTTTTCTGGCGAAGCTCTTGCGGTGAAGCAAACATACTTGTCTGAGGTAAGGCACATGGGAAAAACGGCATTTATCTCGAACGAGAAGTGCTTTTGGCATTTCGGAGGCAACTATGCGCTGCTTGCGCCGGTCGGCGGGCTGGTACAGCCCATGGTGGCGGGCGGGCTTCCCGAGGCGCCCGAGACAAAACGGCGCCTGAAGAACCTGATCGAGGTCACCGGACTGCACAGCGATCTGGAAATGGTCACGGGCGGCAGCGCCACGATAGAGGACGTGCTCAGGGTCCACCCCCGTTCTTACATCGACGAGTTCCGCCGCCTGTCCGACTCAGGCGGTGGCGAACTGGGGCTGAGAACGCCCTTTGGGCCGGGCGCCTTTGAAATCGCGATGCTGTCCGCAGGTCTGGTGATCGACGCCGTCGAAGGGGTTGTGCAGGGCCGCTACAGAAACGCCTATGCCCTGTCGCGGCCGCCCGGGCACCATTGCCTGCCCGATTGGCCCAACGGGTTCTGCCTGCTTGCAAATATCGCCATCGCCATCGAAGCGGCCAAGGCCAAGGGGCTGCTGGGCAAGGTCGCGGTTCTGGATTGGGATGTCCATCACGGCAATGGAACCGAAGCGATCTATTACGAACGCGACGATGTGCTGACGATCTCGATCCACCAGGACAGATGCTATCCGCATGACACGGGGTCCATCGACGATCAGGGCAAGGGCGCCGGCCTCGGGTTCAACATGAACATCCCCCTGCCCCCCGGTTGCGGCCACAACGCCTATGTCGAGGCGACCGAACGGCTGATCATCCCCAAGCTGAAGGCATTCGATGCCGATCTTGTCATCATCGCATGCGGTTTCGATGCGGGCGGTTTCGATCCTCTCGCCCGGATGATGTGCTCGGCGGAGACGTTCAGGGAAATGACACGGCGCGTCATGCAGGTTTCGGACGGCAAGCTGGTGGCCGCCCATGAAGGCGGGTATTCCGAACTGTATGTGCCCTTCTGCGGCCATGCGATGCTCGAGGAAATGTCCGGATCGACCATCCACGCAGCCGACCCGCTGGCGCAGCGTGTGATGGGGCAACAGCCCGGCGAACGCGTGCAGGCGTTCCATTCCGAGCTCATCGACGACATGGTTGCAAAGCTATTGTGACCCTGGACCCGGACAGCGTGACACCCATGTCGCAATCCTTGCCGCATGCCCCGTCTCTGACCCCGAGTACACGAGAGGAGCGACATGGACTGGCGTGATCAGGGCATCCTGCTGGCCGTGCGCCGCCATGGCGAGACCTCGGCGATCATCGACACCTTTACCGCCAGCCATGGCCGCCATGCGGGCGTGGTCCGCGGTGGCACCAGCCGCCGCATCGCGCCGATCCTGCAACCGGGTGCACAGCTCGACCTCAGCTGGCGCGCCCGGCTGGAGGACCATCTGGGCAGTTTCACGGTGGAACCCCTGCGCTCGCGCGCGGCGGCGGCGATGTCGGGGCGGCTGGCGTTGGCCGGGTTGAATGCGGTGGTCTCGCTGCTGTCCTTTTGCCTGCCCGAGCGCGAGGCGCATCCCCGCCTCTACAAGCAAAGCGAACAGCTCCTCGACCTGTTGGGGCAGGACGAGATATGGCCGCTCGCCTATCTGCGCTGGGAACTGGCGCTGCTTGACACGCTGGGATTTGGCCTTGATCTGAGCAGCTGCGCGGTGACCGGCAACTCGGACGATCTGGTCTATGTCTCGCCGCGCAGCGGGCGCGCGGTCAGCGCGGGCGCGGCGGGCGAATGGGCCGAACGGCTGTTGCCACTGCCCCCCTGCCTGCGCGGCGAAGGCCCGGCGCCGGACCCCGAGATCGCGCAGGCCCTGCGCACCACCGGCCATTTTCTGGAACACCGCGTCGCGCCCGCCCTGGGCCATGCGCCGCTGCCGCAGGCACGCGGGCGGCTGCTCGACCTGATCAGTCGGCTGCCCTGAACAGCATCTCGTGCCCGGCCTCGTTGCGCAGGATCAGCACCTCGCCCGAGACCTCGATCTGTTCCATCGCCAGAAGCGCCGCAAAGAAGGCCCCCTCGGCCTCCAACTCGGGACAGGCGGCGCGGGTGGCGACCAGATCGGCGATTTCAAACCACGGATAGGGCGCGTCCAGCCGGGCGGTAAAACTGTTGCATGGCCCCTGCCCCGCGATCCGTCCCGGTTCGGGAAAGCGCAGCTCTGCCCCTACGGCAAAGGCGGCGGCGTCGATGCTCTGGGCCTGCCAGACCTGCCCGGCGGCACCATAGGCGGTGGCGGTCTCGTCCTGTCCGCAGTATCCCAGCGCCAGCGCCGGCAACAGAAGGGCGAGGCGGGCCGGCATCGCAGACCCTAGTCCAGACTGTCGAGCAACTTGCGCGCGGCGGCCTGTTCGGCCTGCCGCTTGGCCCCGGCGGTGGCCTCGGCCCGGCGACCATCGGCAAGTTCCGCCAGAATGGTAAAGACCGGCGCATGATCGGGGCCCGAGCGTTTCACCAGCTCATAGCGTGGCGGGGTCTGGCCGCGCGCCTGCGCCCATTCCTGCAGCGCGGTCTTGGCATCGCGCGCGTCGGCCTCGACCTGATGGACACGCGCCCCCCAAAGCCGCAGGATCACCGCCTCGGCGGCGGCAAAACCGCCATCGCGATAGACGGCGGCGATCACCGCCTCCATCGCATCACCGAGCAGCGCCAGCTTGCGCCGCCCGCCCGACATCATCTCGGAGCGGCCCAGTTTCAGCACCGCGCCCAGATCGGCCTCGCGGGCGACCTCGGCGCAGGTCTCCTTGCGCACCAGCGCGTTGAAGCGGGGTGCCAGCTGACCCTCGGTCGCATCCTTGTCCGCCTCCAGCAATGCCGTCGCCATCACCAGCCCCAGCACCCGGTCGCCCAGAAACTCCAGCCGCTGATTGTCCTGCCGGGTGGATGAGGAGATCGAGCCATGGGTCAGCGCGCGCACCAGAAGCTCGGGCCGCTCGAAGGAGTAGCCCAGCCGCGCCTCAAAGGCCTTCATCTCTGCCGAAAGCTTCACTCGATCCCCTTGAAGAAACGGTCGCTGCGCCAGGTCCAGAAGAACAGCATCGAGCGGCCCGCCGACGAGAACATGATGCGGTCGGCCCGACCGATCAGGTTTTCATAAGGCACATAGCCGACCCCACCCGCCGATTGCGGCAGGCGGCTGTCGCTGGAATTGTCGCGGTTATCGCCCATGAAGAAGTAATTCCCCTCGGGCACCGTGTAGACGCCGGTATGATCCGAAGCCTGATTACCGATATTGACGATCTTGTGGCTGACGCCGTTGGGCAGCGTTTCGATCTGGCGCGACTTCTGGCAGATGCCACCCTCGCCCACCGGGCCGTTTTCGCAGCGCGGGCGCAGGCGCTGGGGGCCTTGCGCCTCGGCCAGCTCCTCGAACACGCCGTCGTCTTCGAGCTTCACCGCCTGATCGTTGATGTAAAGCACGCCGTCCTTCATCTGGATGCGGTCACCCGGCACGCCGATCAACCGCTTGATGAAGTCACGCCCAGAGACCGGATGACGGAACACCACCACATCCCCGCGTTCGGGGGTGCCGCCGAACAGGCGGTCATTGTCGCCCTTGGCCCAGCCACAGACATCCTCGGCGTCGATGTCGATGCCGAATTGCGGCAGCACCAGGCTGGGGCACGACGCATAGGAATAGCCATAGGCCATCTTGTTGACGAAGAGGAAATCACCGATCAGCAGCGTTTCCTTCATCGAGCCCGACGGAATCCAGAACGGCTGAAAGAACAGGGTCCGGAACACGCCCGCGATTAGCAGCGCATAGACGATGGTCTTGATCGTCTCGACAAAGGCATTTCCGGTCTTGGCGGCTTTGCTGGCCATCAGGCTCTCCAGTTGCTGCGGGCGTTTCGGGGGCTACATGCGGGGCGGGGCGGGGTAAGTCAAGTTAACCTCCCCCACCTCGGCAAGCGGGCGCGCCTCGATCACGACAAAGGCCTGTGCCCAGGGGTGATCGTCGGTCAGGGTGACATGGATGATCGCCTCGTAGCCTTCGGGCGTCATCTCGCGCAGGCGCTCGGCGGCCCAGCCAGTGACCTGCATGACGGGCTGGCCACTGCGCAGGTTGCTGACCGCCATGTCCTTCCACGAAATCCCCATGCGCAGGCCGGTGCCCAGCGCCTTGGAACAGGCCTCTTTCGCGGCCCAGCGCTTGGCATAGGTGCCTGCGGTGTCAGAGCGGCGCTCGGCCTTGCGCTGTTCGATCTCGGTGAAGACGCGGTTGCGAAAGCGGTCGCCAAAGCGGTCGAGCGTGCGCTCGATCCGCTCGATATTGGCGAGGTCTGTGCCGATGCCGAGGATCATTGCGGCGCCCCAAAGTTTTCCAGAAACTTTGGACAAGACTTTTTGAAAAAGTCTTGTGCCCGGTTCATGCCCGCGCCTCGTCCATCAGGCGGCGCATTTCGGCGATGGCAGGGTGCAGCCCGCGAAAGATCGCCTCGCCTATCAGGAAATGGCCGATATTCAGCTCCATCACCTCGGGGAATGCCGCGACCGGCTGCACCGTGTCATAGGTCAGCCCGTGGCCCGCGTGCACCTCAAGACCCAGCGAATGGGCAAAGGCGGACATTTCGCGCAGGGCCTCCAGCTCGCGGTCGCGCGTGGCAAAGTCGCCCTCGGCATGGGCATCGCAATAGGCGCCGGTATGCAATTCGATCACCTGCGCGCCGATCCGGTGCGCGGCCTCGACCTGGCGTCGGTCGGCGGCGATGAAGATCGACACCCGGCACCCGACCTCGCGCAGCGGTGCGATGAAATGGGCCAGCCGGTTTTCTTCGCGCGCGACCTCAAGCCCGCCCTCGGTGGTGCGTTCCTCGCGCTTTTCGGGCACGATGCAGACCGCGTGCGGCTTGTGGCGCAGGGCGATCTTCTGCATCTCGTCAGTGGCGGCCATCTCGAAGTTGAGCGGCACGCTCAGCGCCGCCATCAGCCCGTCGATATCGGCATCGGTGATATGGCGGCGATCCTCGCGCAGATGCGCGGTAATGCCATCCGCGCCCGCCTGTTCGGCGATTTTGGCGGCGCGGATCGGGTCCGGATACTCACCGCCGCGGGCGTTGCGCACGGTTGCCACATGGTCGATATTCACGCCAAGGCGCAGGTGGGGAACAGACATGAGGGGGCTTCCTTTCGACTCGCTCGCGCCCGACCCTAGCCGGGATTTCCGGGGTTTGGCAGATCGGCCTGCGCCTTTTTCTTGATCGCTTCGAACTTGGCCTTGATCTTGGCGCGGCGGCGCTTCTGATAGGTGCTGATCACCGGCAGGCTGAGGTAATAGCAGACCACGCCCGCAACGATCCCCGGTGCGATGCCGCCGATCATGTAGGGAAAGAACACCTCGTCAAAGAACAGGCCGAGCGCCTGCCAATCGGCGTCGCGATCGGTGAACAGCGCCAGGAAATTGTCCTTGAGATCGCCCGCCGCACGGGCGAACTTGCGCATCAGCCCCTGTTTGGCACCCTCGTGAAATTCGGTCCCCAACAGGAAATGCCCGGTTTGCAGCGAGACCACCCCGATCGGCACATAGGTCAGCGGATTGCCGAAGAAGGTACCGCTGAGCCCGGCGAGAATATTGCCGTTGATCAGCCGCGCCAGAATCGCCGCGATCACGAAATGGATACCGTAAAAGGGCGTGAACGAGGCGAAGACCCCTGCCCCGATGCCGCGCGCGATACGTTCGGGCCGGTCCGGCAGGCGGCGCACCCGGTGTTTGACATAGTGAAAGGCACGGGTCCAACCGCCGCGCGGCCAGATCAGTTCCCACAGCACCTGCAGCGGGGAGCGTCGATCTCGGCGCTTGAAAACCACGCTTGGTTGTCCTTTCCGTGCCTGTCGGCCTTTACCCAGCCGCGGCGCCCGCCTTGGCCTTTTCCCTGTAGCGTTCGACCGAAGCCACGTCACCCTCTGCCTCGAGCGCCAGCATCAAAGAATGCAATTGTTCCACATCCCGCAGTTCGACGCTGATCATGAGGCGATAAAAATCCGGTTTACGGTCGATGAATTCCAGATTGGAAATATTGGCCTTCTTCTCGCCGATCAATGTGCAAATCCGTCCCAGCACGCCCGCATCGTTGCCGATGGTCAGGTCGAGCGTGGCGCCATAAGCGGCCGGATGGGTGCCGGAATGCCAGTGCAGGTCGACCCAGCGTTCGGGCTGGGTCTCGAACTCGCTCAGCCGGTCGCAGTCGATCGTGTGCACCACCACGCCCTTGCCGCGATAGGTGATGCCGACGATGCGCTCGCCCGGCAGCGGCTGACAGCAGGGGGCGCGATCAAAGCTCTGCCCCGGTTCCAGGCCGATCACCGCCCGGCGCGGCGGGATGGCATCGCCCTCGTCGGGGGCCAGTTCGGGATAGACCGCCTGCACCACGTCATGAGCGGTGAGTTCGGCCGAACCCAGCCGCGCCAGCAGCTCGCTGCGATCCTTCAGCCGCAGGTGTTTGGCAGCGGTGTCCAGCGCCTTGTCGGTGGCCTTGCGCCCCACATGGTCAAAGGCCGAGCGCGCCAGTTCGTGCCCCAGCTTGATGAAGCGTTCGCGGTCCACCTCGCGCAATGCGCGGCGGATCGCGGTCTTGGCCTTGCCGGTCACCGCGATTTCAAGCCAGCTCACCTGCGGGGTCTGGCCCTCGGCGGTGATGACATCGACCGATTGCCCGTTCTTGAGCCGGGTCCACAACGGCACCCGGATCCCGTCCACCTTGGCCCCGACGCAGGCATGCCCGATCCGGGTGTGGATGGCATAGGCATAGTCGATCGGGGTGGCACCGCGCGGCAGCTTGACCACATCGCCCTTGGGGGTGAAGCAGAACACCTGGTCGGAATACATCTCGAGCTTGACCGCTTCGAGGAAGTCTTCGTGATCCTCCTCGCTGTCAAACTGTTCGGTCAGGCCCGCGATCCACTTGGCCGGATCGACGGCAAAGGGGTTCTGGGTGCGCACCCCGTCACGATAGGACCAATGCGCCGCCACGCCGGTTTCGGCCACGTCATGCATCTGGCGAGTGCGGATCTGCACCTCGACCCGCTTGCCGTCACGCCCCGATACGGTGGTATGGATCGAGCGGTAGCCGTTCGATTTCGGCTGGCTGATATAGTCCTTGAACCGCCCCGGCACCGCGCGCCAGCGCTGGTGGATGGCACCCAGCGTGCGGTAACAATCCTCTTCGGACAGGGTGATGATGCGGAAGCCGTAGATATCGGACAGGCGCGAGAAGCCCTGATCCTTTTCCTGCATCTTGCGCCAGATCGAATAGGGTTTCTTGGCGCGGCCGAACACTTCGGCCTCGATCCCCGCCTTGTCCAGCTCGTGCCGCATGTCGCCGGTGATCCGGTGGATCACGTCGCCGGTTTCGCGCTGCAGCGTGATGAAGCGGCGGATGATCGACTGGCGCCCCTCGGGGTTGAGCACGCGAAAGGCCAGATCCTCCAGCTCTTCGCGCATCCATTGCATGCCCATGCGTCCGGCAAGGGGGGCATAGATATCCATGGTCTCGCGCGCCTTGACCGCCTGCTTCTCCGGGCGCATCGCCTTGATGGTGCGCATGTTGTGCAGCCGGTCGGCCAGCTTGACCAGGATCACCCGCAGGTCCTTGGACATGGCCATGAACAGCTTGCGGAAGTTCTCGGCCTGCTTGGTCTCGCGCGAGGAGAGTTGCAGGTTGGTCAGCTTGGTCACGCCATCGACCAGCATGGCCACCTCTTCGCCGAACAGCTCGGACACCTGCCCATAGCTGGCCTTGGTATCCTCGATCGTGTCGTGCAGCAGTGCGGTGATGATGGTGGCATCGTCCAGCCGCTGTTCGGTCAGAATGGCGGCGACGGCAACGGGATGGGTGAAATAAGGTTCGCCGGAATGGCGAAACTGGCCGTCATGCATCTGTTGCCCGAACTCATAGGCCCGGGTAATGCGTTCGGCATTGGTCTTGGGGTTGTAGTTGCGGACCAGAGCAATCAGGTCGTCAGCAGAAATCATCCGGTCCGCATCCTTTCGCGCGGCGTCCTCAGCCCTGCCCCTGCGCCTCCATGAGGGCACGCAGCAGGCGTTCTTCGGACATGTCGTCCTCGACCGGGCGGTCGCTCTCGGCACCCATCAGCAGGGCCATCTGGTCCTCTTCGGGTTCGTCCACTTCGATCTGGGTCTGGTTCGCCTCGATCAGGCGCTCGCGCAGATCGTCGGCGCTCTGGGTCTCGTCAGCGATCTCGCGCAGCGACACGACCGGGTTCTTGTCATTGTCGCGGTCCACGGTGATCGCGGCACCGGCAGAGATCTCGCGCGCACGATGAGCGGCAAGCAATACCAGCTCGAACCGGTTCGGAACCTTGTCTACGCAATCTTCTACCGTCACGCGGGCCATCAGCGACTCTCCAAAGTGCAGCTTTGTCCAGAAAGCACGGTTCTAGGCGCGATTCCCCAGCTTGACAAGCGGGAAATGCCCGGTTTTGCGGTCAAAGCAGCCGGATCTCGGCAAGGTCTCCGGCAGGCAGCGCCGCCAGCATCTCCTGCACGCTCAGACCCAGGACCGGATGGCGCCAATCGGGGGCGACATCGGCCATCGGCACCAGCACGAAGCCCCGATCCTGCAACCGGGGATGGGGCAGGATCAGCTGGTCGGGGGCCAGTTCGGCCTGGCGTGCCGGGTCCAGCTGCCTCCAGGCATCGTGACCTGCCCTGTCAGGCAGGACGCTGTCGCCATGACAGATCAGGTCCAGATCCAGTGTACGCATCCCCCAGCGCTGTTCGCGGGCGCGCCCGAATTCCGCCTCCACCTGGTGCAGCAGCTCAAGCAAAGCAACCGGTGATAGATTTGTGTTGATAGAAATCGCCGCATTGATGTAATCAGGTCCTGCGCCTGCCGGGAAGCAGGGAGTGGTGAAAAACCGGCTCTCGTCGCGAATCACCAATCCCCTTCGTGCAAGCATCCGTACCGCATTCCGCAACGTCACCTCGGGGGGGGTTTGATCAAAAGATAGATTTCCACCCAATGCGATAACGGCAAATTGCTCGGAAACCATCACGGTTGGCTTCCGTTAACGTCAAGAGTGCACTTGCTATACATGCCTATTCTCCTACATTAGGACCACTGATCCGCCGATTTTAAGCACTCACTCACGGATACCTGGCGGTTTCGGTACATACCGGAAGGAACAATTATGTTTTATAAGGACGAACGGCTAGCGCTGTTCATCGACGGTTCGAATCTTTATGCGGCGGCCAAGGCTCTCGGCTTTGATATCGACTACAAGCTTCTCAGGCAGGAGTTCATGCGTCGCGGCAAGATGCTAAGGGCCTTCTATTACACGGCGCTGCTGGAAAACGACGAATACTCTCCGATCCGTCCGCTTGTCGATTGGCTGCACTATAACGGGTTCACCATGGTGACCAAACCGGCCAAGGAATACACCGACAGCATGGGGCGTCGGAAGGTCAAGGGGAACATGGATATCGAACTGACCGTGGACGCCATGGAACTGGCGCCGCGTGTCGATCATATCGTGCTGTTCTCGGGCGATGGCGATTTTCGCCCGCTGGTTGCCAGCCTGCAGCGTCAGGGCGTGCGTGTCTCGGTGGTCTCGACCATCCGCAGCCAGCCGCCGATGATCTCAGACGAGCTGCGCCGGCAGGCGGACAATTTCATCGAGCTCGAAGAGCTGCGCGAAGTGATCGGACGCCCGCCCCGCGAAGTGCCGGCAGAGCCGCGCTCGTTTGCGGCCAACGGCAACTGATCCACGCCCCAAAGACCATGCAAAAAATATACGGCCAGATGAGCAATCATCTGGCCGTATGTCATTAAATATCACTGCCTGCTTCAATACCCGCCTTCTATCCGGTTCCGGTGACGGATTCGTGACACCCAGAACCGGGCTGGATCTGGGCGGCACAAAACCTTACCTGTGCACAGGCAAGGAGACCCGCCCATGACCAAATCGCCCCTGACCCTCTATCTTGCCGCGCCGCGCGGGTTCTGCGCCGGTGTCGACCGCGCCATCAAGATCGTCGAGATGGCGATCGAGAAATGGGGCGCCCCGGTCTATGTCCGTCACGAGATCGTGCATAACAAGTTCGTGGTCGACGGGCTGCGCGCCAAGGGCGCGGTCTTCGTCGAGGAACTCGATGAATGCCCGGACGACCGGCCAGTGATCTTTTCCGCCCACGGGGTTCCCAAAGCGATCCCGGCCGAGGCCGAGCGGCGCCAGATGGTCTATGTCGATGCCACCTGCCCGCTGGTATCCAAGGTCCATATCGAGGCCGAGCGGCACGCCGAACACGGTCTGCAGATCATCATGATCGGCCATCGCGGCCATCCCGAAACCATCGGCACCATGGGACAATTGCCCGAGGGCGAGGTGCTGCTGGTGGAAACGGTCGCGGATGTGGCCCGCATTGCGGTGCGCGACCCTGCCCGCCTTGCCTTTGTCACCCAGACCACCCTGTCGGTGGACGATACCCGCGACATCGTCGCGGCCCTTCAGGCGCGGTTCCCGCAGATCGTCGGCCCGCACAAGGAAGACATCTGTTACGCCACCACCAACCGGCAAGAGGCGGTCAAGGCGGTGGCGCCGAAATCGGACGCGCTCTTGGTGGTGGGGGCACCCAACTCCTCGAACTCGCGCCGCCTGGTCGAGGTTGCCGCCAAGGCGGGCTGTTCCTATGCGCAACTCGTACAGCGCGCCGATGACATCGACTGGCGCGCGTTGGACGGCATCGCAACCATTGCCGTCTCTGCCGGCGCCTCGGCCCCCGAACTGCTGGTGAACGAGGTGATCGACGCCTTTCGCGCGCGGTTTGACGTGACGGTCGAGGTGGTGGAAACCGCGGTCGAACATGTCGAGTTCAAGGTCCCGCGCGTGCTGCGGCAACCGGCGTGACCCCGAACCGCCCGGCCCTGACCGGCTATCGCTACAGCGTCTATACGCGGGCGGCCCGGTTGGCGCTGATCGAAAAGGCGGTCGCATACGACTATCACGAACACGACCCCTTTGCCCCCGGCGCGCAGGGCGCGCACCCGTTTGGCCGGGTTCCCGTGCTGCATCACACAGGCGCGCGGTTCTATGAAACCGCCGCGATCACCGCCTATGTCGATCTTGCCTTTCCCGGCCCCGCGCTGATGCCCGAACGCCCCGCAGCGGTGGCGCGTGCCGTGCAGGTGATCTCGATCGTGGACGCCTATGCCTATTGGCCCCTGGTCCGGCAGGTCTATTCCCACGCGGTGTTTCGCCCGGCGATGGGCGAACCCGCGTCGCAGCAGAGCCTGCGCGAGGGGATGGAGCGTGCACCGGCGGTTCTGGCCGCGCTTGACGAGATCGCGGCCGAGGGGCTGGTGCTCTCGGGGCCGGTGACGCGCGCCGATTGCCATCTGGCGCCGATGATCGCAGCCTTTGTACAGGCGCCAGAGGGGGCGGACCTGCTGCGGCGCTATCCCGCATTGGCGGCATGGTGGCAGGATATGGCCGGGCGGGACAGCCTGCACCTTACCGAAACCCCGCTTCCCTAGCCGCAGGTTCACCGCTAGGCTGCATAGGAACCGACAGCGGACCGACGACAGAAAAGGGTTAGATTCATGATTTCATTGCAATTTTTCATCACCGCCTTTGTCGTTGTCCTGGCCCCCGGCACCGGTGTGATCTATACGCTGGCGATCGGTCTGGGGCGCGGTCGCAGCGCGGCGGCCTGGGCGGCGCTGGGCTGTACGCTTGGCATCCTGCCGCATCTGGCGGCGGCTATTCTGGGGCTTGCGGCGATCCTGCACAGTTCGGCGCTTTTGTTCCAACTGGTCAAGGCCGCTGGTGTCGCCTATCTGCTCTACCTCGCCTGGCAGGCGCTGCGCAGTGACGGCGCCCTGGCGATCCGATCCGAGCACAGCCACCAGCCCGGCTGGCGGATCGCCTGGCGCGGGGCGCTGATCAACATCCTGAACCCCAAGCTTTCCGTCTTTTTCCTGGCGCTGCTGCCGCCGTTCCTGTCCGGCAACCCGGCCAGTGCCACTGCCGAGATGAGCCTATTGGGCCTCGTCTTCATGGCGATGACCTTTGCCGTGTTCCTGCTCTATGGCGCCTTCGCCTCGGCCGCGCGCACCTATCTGATGCAAAGCGAACGGGCGCTGCGCTGGATGGGGCGCGGCTTTGCCCTGGTCTTTGCCGGGCTTGCCGCCCGTCTCGCGATGGAGCGCGCATGACCGCCATCCCCCGCGCACCGCTGATCCTGGGCCTTGCGGGGCTGATCCCATTCCTCTGGGGCGCGCTTACCTATCTGAGCCCGGCGGCGCAGGCCTGGGGCGCTGCTGCGCTTGGCCCCCGCTTTGTGGGGCCTTATGTGCAGATCGCCTATGGCCAGATCATCCTGGCCTTCATGTCCGGCGTGCTCTGGGGCTTTGCGACCAAGGCCGATGACCGCCGCGCCGCGACCGGCTATGTACTTGCGGTGCTGCCCGCGCTCTGGGCCTTTTTCATGACCGGGGGCGGCCCGACCGGCGCGGCGATCAACCTGATCTTCGGCTTTCTGGGCCTGTTGATGCTGGATGCGGCCTTTGCCAGCTGGGGGCTGGCGCCGGTCTGGTGGATGCGGCTGCGCCTGCTGCTGACGGCGGTCGTTACCATTTGCCTGGCAGTAGGAGCCTTCTTGTGAGCGACCCGGAAACGATCCGCATCTATGACGACCGCGCCAGCGATTATGCCGCGCTGACCGAGGATCACAACGCCGCCGACCCCGCGCTGGAGGCCTTTGTCGCCGCCCTGCCCCCGGGGGGCCGGGTGCTTGACCTCGGGTGCGGCCCCGGCACCTCTGCGGCCCGGATGGCGCAGACTGGTCTGACGGTGGTGGCGGTCGATGCCTCGGGCGAAATGGTGGCGCTGGCCGCGCGGCACCCGGGCGTCACCGCCCGTCAGGCCCGGTTCGACGAGATCGACGAGACCGCCGCCTATGACGGCATCTGGGCCAATTTCAGCCTGTTGCACGCCCCGCAGGCCGAGTTCCCCGGCCATCTCGCGCACCTGTTTCGGGCCTTGAAACCCGGCGGGATTTTCCATATCGCCCTCAAGCTCGGGACCGGCGAAGGGCGCGACAGCCTCGGTCGGTTCTACAGCTATTACCAGGAGGACGCGTTGGAACATCTGTTGCAACAGGCCGGATTCACCATCACCGCCCGCTCTTTCGGCGCTGGGCCGGGGCTTAGCGGCAAGGTCGAGGACTGGATCGCGATGCGCGCCCATGCCTGAGCTGTTTGCCTATACCGACGGCGCCTGTTCCGGCAATCCCGGCCCCGGCGGCTGGGGCGTGCTGTTGCGCGCCATCGAGGGCGAGACCGTGCTGAAGGAACGCGAGCTGTGCGGTGGCGAGGCTGAGACCACCAACAACCGGATGGAACTCTTGGCTGCGATCAACGCGCTGGAAACGCTGGAGCGGCCCTCGAAAATCACCGTGGTCACCGACAGCGCCTATGTAAAGAACGGTGTGACCGGCTGGATATTCGGCTGGAAGCGCAACGGCTGGAAGACCGCCGGCAAGAAACCGGTCAAGAATGTCGAACTGTGGCAGCGTCTTGACTTGGCGCAGGCACGCCATGACGTGACCTGGAAGTGGGTCAAGGGCCATGCGGGACATCCCGAGAACGAACGCGCCGACGAGTTGGCGCGTGCAGGCATGAAACCCTTCAAGCCGAAAAAGGCCCGCGCGTGAGCCTGCTTGCGCTGCTTGATTACGCCTCGGTTCTGGTCTTTGCCCTGACCGGCGCGCTGGTGGCCAGCCGGGCGCAGCTCGACCTGGTTGGGTTTGCCTTTGTCGCCTGCCTGACGGCGGTGGGGGGTGGCACCGTGCGGGACCTGCTTCTGGGCCGTGACCCGGTGTTCTGGGTGGGCCAGCCCGCCTATATCCTGATCGCCTCCGGTGCTGCGGCGCTGGTCTTCTTCACCGCGCATCTGGTCGAAAGCCGCTATCGCCTGCTGATCTGGCTGGACAGTTTTGCACTGTCCATCGCGGTGGCGGCCGGCACCGGGGTCGCACTGGCGCAGGGGCAACCGCCCGTGATCGTAGTCCTGATGGGGATGATGACCGGCTGCCTGGGCGGGCTGATGCGCGATGTGGTCTGCAACGAGGTACCGCTGGTCCTGAAACAGGGCGAACTCTATGTCTCTTGCGCGCTGGCGGGAGCGGTGGCGGCGGTGATCGCCACCGGGCTGGGGCTGGCCACGCTGCCCGCGCTGGGCCTTTGCGCGCTTGTCTGCTGGGGTCTGCGCGCCGGGTCACTGATCTTTGGCTGGCGCCTGCCGGTCTATAAAAGCCGCCCGCCGCGCACGCGCGGCTGACGCCTCTTCATTTCGCCCAAAATACTCCGAAGCGCGAGGCAGAGCCTCGCACTCGTCCGGCGCGTCTCAGCGCCGCCGCAGATAGGTCTGCCAGAGCCAGACCACCAGAAGCGCGCCCAGTACCGCGCCGACAAAGCCCGACAGCCAGCCCATCATGGTCAGAAGCGCCCGCAGGATCAGCCCGCCGATCAGTGCGCCAACGATGCCGATCAGCATGGTGGTGGGAATATCCGCCTCGACCCGCATCAGCCGGGTGGCCAGAAACCCGGCAGCGGCGCCGATGATGATCAGGACAACGATATGCATCTCATTTCCTCCAGTGGAAGGGGACGATGATCAGCGCGCCGATAGACGAAAGGATGGCGTTCATCCCCGCAGATCCAAAGCCGATCCCGAACATGATCCGCACAAAGTAAAACAGGAAGGCCCCGCCCACGCAGATGATGATGGATTGCAGATAGCCGTTATGGGTGAACCCCGATTTCTCGGAAATGTAGCCGACGATCCCGGCGATCACCACCGTTCCCATCAGAACCATGAACATGCGCAATCCCCTTCTACAGGCGGGTTCCCTTTGGCACGGGCCAGCCGCGCAGGAAGATATCGGCATCCTGCGCCGCCTTGCCCGCCCGTTGCAAGCGGATGAGTGAGATGGCGCCGGTGCCACAGGCGATGGTCAGGGCATCGTCCAGCACCTCACCCGGGGTGCCCTGCCCCTCGTCCAGGCGCGAGGCGAGCAGTTTCACCCGCTCGCCCGCAATCTCGGTCCAGGCGCCGGGAAAGGGCGAGAGGCCCCGGATTTGCCGGTCGATCGCGACCGCGGGGCGGGTCCAGTCCACCCGCGCCTCGGCCTTGTCGATCTTGGCGGCATAGGTGACGCCATCCTCGGGTTGCGGCTCGGGCGTCAGTTCGGGCAGGCGTGCCAGAGCCTCGACGATCAGGTCGGCGCCCATCGCCGACAGCCGGTCGTGCAAGGCGCCGGTGGTCTCCTCCGCCCGAATGGGCGTCCTCGACCTGAGCAGCACCGGACCTGTATCGAGACCCGCCTCCATCTGCATGATGCAGATGCCGGTCGCTTCGTCACCCGCCATGATCGCCCTGTGAATCGGCGCCGCGCCACGCCAGCGTGGCAACAGGCTGGCGTGGATATTGAGGCAGCCATGGCGCGGCGCGTCCAGCACCGCTTGCGGCAGGATCAGCCCATATGCCACCACCACCGCCACATCGGCGCCGAGTGCGGCGAAATCCGCCTGCGCCTCGGCCCCTTTCAGCGAGACCGGGTGGCGCACCTCCAGCCCCAGGTCCAGCGCGCGGGCATGGACCGGGGTCGGGCGGTCCTTTTTCCCGCGCCCCGCCGGGCGCGGCGGCTGGCAATAGACGGCAGCGATCTCATGCCCGGCCGCGACCAGCGCCTCCAGCACCGGGACCGAGAAATCGGGGGTTCCCATGAACACGACGCGCATGACCTCAGCCCCCCAGCTTGCGCGCCTTGCGCAGCAGCATGTCGCGTTTCACCTTGCTGAGATTGTCGAAATACATCCGCCCGTTCAGGTGGTCGATCTGGTGCTGCACGCTGGTCGCCTCGATGCCGACGAAATCGCGCCGGTCGACCTGCCCCTGTTCGTTCAGGAACCGCACCGTCACCGCGCGCGGGCGTTTCAGCTTTGCCGAGACGCCGGGCAGGTTGGGGCTGGCCTCGTCATGTTCGCGCAGCTCGATCGAGGCATGCAGGATCTCAGGGTTCGCCAGACGCACCGCGCGGCCCCGCTCGGACGAGCCGTCGACCACCGCCAGCCGCAGCATCACCCCGATCTGCGGCGCGGCCAGGCCCACACCGGGCATCGCCTCCATCGTGTCGATCATGTCGGTCCAGATGGCGCGGATCTCGTCGGTGATCTCGCTCACCTCGGCGGCGCGGGTGCGCAGATGCTTGTCGGGCCAGGGCAGACAGCGGCGAACGGTCATGAATGGTTTCCCTCATAAGCGGACAGCATGGCGGCGCGGGCCCGCGGGTCCAGATGATCCAGCGTGACGACCCCGTTCAGATGGTCGAATTCGTGCTGGATGCAGCGCGCCTCGAACCCGTCGAAATCGGCCATGTGAATGTCGCCCTCGGGCGCGGTCCATTGCACGGTTACCGCCTTGGGCCGGGTGACGGGCACCGACAGGCCGGGGATCGACAGGCACACCTCCTCCATCTCGACCGGCACCCGCTCGGCGGCCATGATCACCGGGTTGATCATCGCCATCGGGCTGGGGGGGCCCTCTTTCCAGCCGACATCCATGACGAAAAACCGCTGCATCACGCCGACCTGAGGCGCCGCCAGACCGCGTCCCTTGGCGGCATACATCGTGTCGAACATGTCGCGGATCAGATCGTCGGGCACGATCCCCTCAACCGGATCACAGCGCCACGACAGGCGCGCATCGGGCCAGGTCAGGATCGGCAGGACGCTCACGCCCGGGCTCGCTCGCGCTTCAGCTTCTGCATCTTGCGGGTGATCATCTGGCGTTTCAGCGGCTTGAGATAGTCGATGAACAGCTTGCCATCCAGATGGTCGATCTCGTGCTGCACGCAAGTGGCCCAGAGCCCGTCGAATGTCTCGCTTTGCAATTTGCCGTCCCGGTCGATCCATTCGACATCCACCACCTTGGGGCGGGTCACCTCGGCATATTGCTCGGGGATGGACAGGCAGCCTTCCTCGTAGATATTGGTTTCGTCCGAGGCGGCCACCACGCGCGGGTTGAACATCACCAGCGGGCGCGCGGGCGCGCTTTCTTCCTTGACGCAATCGAGCACGATCAAGCGGTCGAGCACACCGATCTGCGGCGCCGCCAGGCCGATGCCCGGCGCGTCATACATGGTTTCCAGCATATCGTCGGCCAGCGCCCGCAATTCGTCCGAGATATCGGCAACGGGTGCGCAGACCTTTTTCAGGCGCGGATCGGGATGAATGAGAATAGCACGTTTCATGGCCCCGATTTAGGCGATTGCCCGCTCTGCTGCAACGCCCCTTGCGCACGGCGGCAAACAGGCTAGCCTCTGCCCGACCAGATGACCCCGGAGACACAGATGAGCTTTGACGACCTGATCGACCGCCACGGAACCTTTTGTTCGAAATGGGACATGATGGAGCCCATCTATGGCGTGCCCGCCCAGGACGGGCTGGCCATGTGGGTCGCCGACATGGATTTCCGCGCGCCCGATCATGTGCTGGCCAGGCTGCGCGAGATGACCGACCATGGCGTGCTGGGCTACGTGGATTACTCCAAACCCTATACTGACGCGATCCGTTGGTGGATGCGCAACCGCCACGACTGGGATGTGGCGCCCGAGGCGATCTTTACAACCACCGGGCTGGTGAATGGCGTCGGCATGTGCCTTGATACCTTCACCCAGCCGGGCGACGGGATCGTGCTGTTCACACCGGTCTATCATGCCTTTGCCAAGGTGATCCGCAATGCGGGCCGTCAGGTGGTGGAATGCCAGCTGGTTAACACCGATGGCCGGTACGAGATGGATTTCGCCGCCTATGACGCGCAGATGACCGGCAACGAGCGCATGGTGATCCTGTGCTCGCCGCACAATCCGGGCGGCCGGGTCTGGACACAGGAAGAGCTGCGCGCGGTGGCCGATTTCGCCAAACGGCACGATCTGCTTCTTGTGTCGGACGAGATCCACCATGACCTGGTCTATCCGGGTCACACTCATATCCCGATGCCCAACGCGGCGCCCGATATCATCGACCGGCTGTTGATGCTGACCGCGCCCTCCAAGACCTTCAACATAGCGGGCCTGCACACTGGCCAGGTCATCATCCCCGATCCCGAACTGCGCGGCCGCTTTGCCAAGCGGATGGCGGCGCTGTCGCTGGCGCCGAACTCGACCGGGCAGATGGCGACGCTGGCTGCCTATTCGCCCGAGGGGGCGGAATGGGTCGACGGGCTGCTGGCCTATCTGGACGAGAACCGGCGCCTGTTCGACAGCGCCATCGCGGCGATCCCCGGCCTGCGCTCGATGCCGCTCGAGGCGACCTATCTCGCCTGGGTGGATTTCTCAGGCACCGGCATGGAGCGGGCCGAGTTCACCGAGCGGGTCGAACAGCAGGCCAAGATCGCGGTAAACCACGGCACCAGTTTCGGCACCGGCGGCGAGAATTTCCTGCGCTTCAACCTGGGCACCCAGCGGGCCCGGATCGAAGAGGCGATCGACCGGCTGAACAGGGCGTTTGGCGATCTGCAATAAACGTGTTCCGGTGAGCGACCCCATGTCGCTCATCGCAAAACCCGTCGAGGACGCCCGCAGGGCGGAGGAGACTATCCCTTGCCCAGCAGCCCGACGGGCGCATCCGCCGCGCGTTCGAAATCCAGCGGCGCGCGGTCCTGGGCCAGCGTGTGCCGCTTGAACTCATAGACCATCTCGCCGCCCTCGCCACCCGAGGCCACGATCAGGCATTGATAGAGCAGGTTCGGCCCCTCATAGATATCGACCAGCCCGCGCAGCGCCGGCGTGGTTTCGGCCTCGACCGCAAACCCGTCGCGCCACAGCCGCAGCACGGTGTAAAACACGCCGCCATGCTCTACCCGCAGGCGGCTCATCTTCTTCAATCCGGCGATCCGGGCCCGCGCCAGATCCTCACTGACTTCTTTTGAAATATATGTGCTCATAATAGCGTCTCCCCGCCAACCTCATCAGCCTGCCGCAGCCTTCCTTAAAATCAAGCAAAGATTTTCGCTGTCTGCGGATAGTCCCAAGATGGTTGCTGTGGGGTCGCGCCCAATGTGCACCTGCGCAGGGTCGTTGCGCGGCAGCGGCGTGGCGCGCACCGTGGCAGCTCCTAAGTTCGTCTCAAAGAAACAGGAGACACCGATGGGCCTGCTGATCGAAGGTATCTGGCACGACACCTGGTATGACACCAAATCCAGCGGCGGCGCCTTCCGGCGCTCGGCCGCGCAATTCCGCAACTGGGTCACCCCCGACGGTGCCCCCGGGCCAACCGGCAAGGGGGGCTTTGCCGCGGCGTCGGGGCGCTACCACCTTTATGTCAGCTATGCCTGCCCCTGGGCGCACCGCACCCTGATCTTTCGCGAAATCAAGGGCTTGTCCGCACATATCCCGGTCTCTGCCGTGCATCCCGATATGCTGGATCAAGGCTGGACCTTTGCGCCCGAACCACAAGGCCGCACCGGCGATCGCCTTTACGGGCTGAACTATGCCCATCAGGTCTATACCCGCGCCGATCCCACCTATTCCGGCCGCGTCACCGTACCGATCCTGTGGGATAGCGAGCGTCAGACCGTCGTGTCGAACGAAAGCTCGGAAATCATCCGCATGTTCAACTCGGCCTTCGATGGGCTGACCGGCAACCGCGACGACTTTTGGCCCGAGGCGCTGCGCGAGGCGATCGAACCGGTCAATGCCCGCATCTATGATACTGTCAACAATGGGGTCTACAAATGCGGATTTGCCACCACGCAAGAGGCTTATGACGCCGCCATCGAACCGCTGTTCGATACGCTCGACTGGCTCGACTCACATCTGGCGCAGAATCGCTATCTGATGGGCGACCGGCTGACCGAGGCCGATTGGCGCCTGTTCACCACGCTGATCCGTTTCGACCCGGTCTATCATCTGCATTTCAAATGCAACCGGCGGCGGCTGGTCGACTATCCCAACCTCTGGGCCTATACGCGGGAACTCTATCAATGGCCCGGCGTGGCCGGAACCGTGCATATGGATCACATCATCCGCCACTATCACTACAGCCATGACAGCATCAATCCGCACCGAATCATACCGGTCGGCCCCGCGCTCGACCTGCTGGAGCCCCATCGCCGCGATCAACGCACGGTGGCGTAATGCTCGACCATGGCAGCCAGATCCTCGGGCGGTGTGTCGCCATGGACATAGGCACAGGCATTAGGGCTGTGGGCAAAGATCGACCCGTCCGAAAAGAAGGTCGTATTGGTGACGAAGATGATCCGGGCATCGGGGCGGCGATAGCTGGCGAAATCCGCAACCGCCAGGGCGCTGCCCTGCTCAAGCACCAGATCCAGAACGATAATCTCGAACTCTGCGCGATAGAGCGCCAGGATCGCATCCTCTTGCGAGGTCACTAACGTGACCTGCTGACCCTGACGTTGCAGGTGGCGTTGCCAGAGCGTGCCAAGCTCTGGGTTACTTTCGACGATCAACACATGCATAACAGTAAACCCGGCACTTCTGTTTGAGATCGATTGTGGTGCCAGTCTCCCTTGGCTCCGTAATCTGATCAAATGCTTTACAAATTGTTAACATCGGTTCCCGCGCACCGGAAGCCGCCTTCATCCCTTGAGCTTCGGGCGGAAATCCGCTTGATGCAAGTCGCGATGTCGGGGATGACAGGGACATGAACACGGGATTTGCCAATCCGTCCGCCAAGCCGGACGATCCGACCGATCCGCGCGCGCGCCGTGACCATGGCGGCGGGCTGGATGGGGCGATGCGCCGATACGGCGGCCAGCGCGCCGACTGGATCGACCTGTCGACCGGCATCAACCCCCTGCCCTATCCGGTTGGCACGCTGCTGCCCGAAGACTGGACGGCGCTGCCCGATCACGGCGCCTTTGGCGAGCTGATCCGCGCCGCGCGTGCGTTCTGGCATCTGCCCGAGGCGGCGGCGGTCCTGCCCGCGCCCGGCGCCTCGGCCCTGATCGCGCGCATTCCGGCGCTGGCCGATCCGGCGCGGGTGCGGATCACCCAACCCACCTATAACGAACATGCCGCCGCCTTTACCGCCCATGGCTGGCAGGTGGTCGCGGATGGCCCGGCCGAGGCGCGGGTGATCGTGCACCCCAACAATCCTGATGGCCGCATCTGGTCCGAGGCCGAGGCCGAAGGCGCGCTTTGCGTCATCGACGAAAGCTTTGGCGATGTGGCGCCCGAAACCTCGCTGGCGCATCTGGCCGCACGCCCGGGCACCGTGGTGCTAAAGAGCTTTGGCAAGTTCTGGGGGCTCGCCGGGCTGCGGCTCGGCTTTGCCGTCGCCCTGCCCGAGACCATTGCGCGGCTCAACGACCTGACCGGCCCCTGGGCTGTGTCGGGGCCGGCGCTGCGCATCGGGACAAGGGCGCTGAGCGACACCGCCTGGGCCGAAGAGACCCGCATCAGGCTGGCGCAGGAGGCCGCCCGGCTCGACACGCTGATGAGCGCAGGCGGCGTCCAGGTGCTGGGCGGCACCGACCTGTTTCGCCTTTACCAGGTCGATGATGCCGCCGCCTGGCAGGACCGTCTGGCACGGGCCCGGATCTGGAGCCGCATCTTTCCCTATTCCGACCGCTTTCTGCGGCTGGGCCTGCCCCCCGCCGAGGGCTGGGATCGGCTGGAGAGCGCATTATGAGCACCGCCCTGCTGCTCGGCTTTGCCATGCTGCTGGATGCCGCGCTGGGCGAACCCGAATGGCTGTGGTCGCGCCTGCGCCATCCGGCGGTTCTGATCGGCGACATCATCTCGGTTCTGGATGACGAGTTGAACGAGGGCGGGCATCGCCGACTCAAGGGTGTGGCGGTGACCGCGATCCTGGCGGTGGGCGCCCTGTCGGTCGGGGCGTTGCTGTCGCTGTTGGGACCGGTGGCCGAGGTGCTGATCTGCGCCATCCTGCTGGCGCAGAAATCGCTGGCCGGGCATGTGGCGGATGTGGCCGACGCGCTGCGCCTGTCGCTGCCCGAGGCCCGGCGCAGTGTTGCCCGCATCGTCTCGCGCGATACGGCAACCATGTCCGAACCGCAGGTGGCGCGCGCCGCTATCGAAAGTGCTGCGGAAAACCTCAGCGACGGGGTGATCGCGCCCGCCTTCTGGTTTCTGGTCGGTGGCCTGCCGGGCCTGCTGCTTTACAAGACGATCAACACCGCCGACAGCATGGTCGGCTATATGAACGAGCGATACGCACAGTTCGGCTGGGCCGCCGCGCGGCTGGATGACCTGCTCAACCTGATCCCGGCCCGCCTGACCTGCGGCATGATCGTGCTCTTGTCCAATGGCTGGCGCCATTGGCGCGGCATCGTCGAGGATGCCCAGCGCCATATCTCGCCCAATGCCGGCTGGCCCGAGGCCGCCATGGCCCGCGCGCTCAACATCGCGCTGGCCGGTCCGCGCAGCTATCACGGCGAGATCCGGCACCTGGCCTGGGTCAACGAGGAGGGCCGCAAGGAGATCGGCCCGCGCGAGATCGAGCGCGCGGTGACGCTGCTGTGGCAGGTCTGGGCACTGGCGCTGGGTCTGACCTTGACGCTGGTGGCGCTGGCGGCGATCTTCTGATCGCATTCCAGAACCAAACCAACAGGACATCATGCGAATTCTTCCCCAGATCATGGCCGCTATTGTGCTGGCCTCTCCGGCGCTGTCGCAATGCGGCGGCGGTTTTTCAAGCTTTGTCGATGGTCTCAAGGCCGAAGCGGTTTCGATGGGCCACGATGCGGCGCTGGTCGACCGCTTCTTTCAGGGCGCGGCGCAGGACGCAAAGGTGCTCAAGGCCGACCGTGCTCAGGGCGTGTTCCAGAAACCCTTTGTCGAGTTCTCGCGCCGTCTGATCTCGCAAAACCGGCTCGACACCGGCAAGGCGATGGGACGCAAATACGATGCGGTGTTCGACCGGATCGAGGCGGAATACGGAGTGTCGCGCGGGGTGCTTCTGGCGTTCTGGGCGTTCGAGACCGATTTCGGCGGCTTTCAGGGCGATTTCAACACCCGCAACGCCCTGATCACGCTGGCCCATGATTGCCGCCGGCCCGAGCTGTTCCGGCCGCAGATCTTCGCCGCCATCGAGCTTTACAGCCATGGCGATTTCGACCCCGCCCGCACCACCGGTGCCTGGGCGGGCGAGATCGGCATGGTACAGATGCTGCCACGCGATATCCTTGAAAACGGCGTCGACGGCGATGGCGACGGGCATGTGACCCTCAAGACCTCGGCACCGGATGCCCTGATGTCGGGCGCGCGGATGCTGTCGCATCTGGGCTGGCGCGCGGGCGAGCCCTGGCTGCAGGAGGTCACCCTGCCCGCGCAAATGGACTGGTCGTTGAGCGGGCCGGGCAAGCCGCGTTCAGCGGGTGAGTGGCAGGCGATGGGTGTGCGTCCGCGCGCGGGCGACCTTGCCGATCTGCCCGCCTCGCTGATCCTGCCGCAGGGCCACAAGGGGCCGGCCTTCCTCGCCTATCCCAATTTCGACGTCTATTTCGAATGGAACCAGAGCTTTGTCTATGTGCTGACGGCGGCCTATTTCGGCACCAGGCTGGAGGGCGGGCAGGTCTATGACGCCGGCAATCCCGCGCCCGGGCTGGACGGCGCCGGCATGAAAGCGCTGCAACAGAAGTTGCAGGCGCGCGGCCATGACGTGGGCAAGATCGACGGCATTCTGGGCGCGGGCACACGCGCCGCGGTCCAGGCCGAACAGGCCCGGCTGGGCCTGCCCGCCGACGCCTGGCCCACGGCAGAGCTGCTCAACCGGTTGTAAGGGCGCACCTCACTCGGGCCGGACCGGATACCGCTCGCCCGTTTCCGTGATCAGCAGCATCCGGGTGCCGTTCAGGACATAGAGGTCACAGCGACCCAGACCGTTGCGGAAGCGGGTGCAGATGCTGCCATCCTCGGCGATGTGATAGGTGCCGAATGCGGTGCCCCCGCCATTGGCCGGG
Organism: Ruegeria pomeroyi DSS-3; assembly: GCF_000011965.2. Lineage (NCBI taxonomy): Bacteria > Pseudomonadati > Pseudomonadota > Alphaproteobacteria > Rhodobacterales > Roseobacteraceae > Ruegeria > Ruegeria pomeroyi. The sequence continues at coordinate 3,431,996 of NC_003911.12, forward strand.
GAATAGGTGTAGGAAAACGAGCCCCCCGCCGAATAGGTCGAGCGGCCATCATCGTAGAAGGTCAGCGTGCGCCCGGCCAGCGCCTCCAATTCGGAAGAATTCAGGGGGCGGTCGCCCTCTTTCAGACGCCATTCGGTGGCCATCAGAGGTGTCGCGACAAGGGTGCAGGCAAGGGCAATGCGCAGGATCATCTGCCAAACCTAGCCCGGCAGCACCCGCGCCCCCAGTCACGTTGCGGTGAGGCGGATCAGGCGACCAGCGCCTCGGCCTTCTTGAGGTCGACCGAGACCAGTTGGCTGACACCCTTTTCCTGCATGGTCACACCGAACAGACGGTCCATCCGCGCCATGGTCACCGCGTGGTGGGTGATGATCAGGAACCTTGTGTCGGTCTGGCGGCACATCTCGTCCAGCAGATCGCAGAACCGGGTCACGTTGGCATCGTCGAGCGGCGCGTCGACCTCGTCCAGCACGCAGATCGGCGCCGGGTTGGCGAGGAAGACGGCAAAGATCAGCGCCATCGCGGTCAGCGTCTGCTCGCCCCCCGACAAGAGCGACAGGGTCGAGAGTTTTTTGCCCGGCGGCTGGCACATGATTTCCAGCCCCGCATCCAGCGGATCGTCGCTTTCGACCATGACCAGATTGGCCTCGCCGCCGCCAAACAGGTGGCGGAACAGCATGGCAAAGTTCGAATTGACCTGCTCAAAGGCGGTGAGCAGTCGCTCGCGCCCCTCGCGGTTGAGGCTGGCGATGCCGCTGCGCAGGGTCTTGACCGCCTCTTCCAGATCACTCTTTTCCTTGGACAGCGAGTCGAATTCTTCCTGTACCTCGCGCGCGTCCTCTTCGGCACGCAGGTTGACCGCGCCCATGGCATCGCGCTGGCGTTTGTGGCGGTTGACCTCGGCCTCGAGCGCGTCGCTGTCGGGCATGGCATCGGGTTCCACGCCCAGCTTGGACAACAGCTGGTTCGGGGTTACCTGCTGTTCCTCGGCGATGCGTTCGGCAGCGGCCTGCATGGTCTCGCGGGCGGCCTCGGCCCGGGCCTCGGCGGCTGCCCGGCCCTCGCGGGCCTCGGACGCGAGACGCGCCGCCTCGCGCTCGGCCAGGGCCGCCTCGCGGTGTTTCGTCTCGCCTGAGGCGAGCCGATCCGCGGCCTCGGCCCTGCGGGCCTCGGCCGTTTCGGTCTGTTCCGCCAGATCCTCGCGTGCCTCGGCGATCTCGCCGGGCACCTGCATCGCTTCGCCCAGCTCTTCCTCGGAGGCGGCCTTGCGCTCTTCCAGCTCGGCAATGCGCTTGCCCGCGGTTTCCAGCCGGTGGCGCCAGCCGCTCAGATCCTTGGTGACCTCCTGACTGCGCTTGGTGCGGGCCTCGCCCTCGCGACGCACCTCGTCATGGGTCGAGCGGTGGGTCAGCATGGTGATCCGCGCCGCCTCGACCGCGTGGCGGATATCCTCGACCGAGGCGCGGGCGGTGTCGAGATCGCCAAGGTCAGCCAGCCCACCCTCGGCCTCGCGCAGCTGGGCGCGGGCGGCCATGGCATCCTCTTTGTGGCGGGTGACGGCCAGGCCAAGCGTTTCCAACCGGCCCTGGGCCAGGTTGCGCTCGGCCTCGGCCCGGCTTTGGGCGCGGGCGGCATCGGCCATGCGCTGATCGGCGGCGCGGCGGGCCTCGCGCGCCTGACGGTCGGCTTCGGTCACCTCGCGCAAGCGCTGCGACAGGCGGCCATGGGCCGCGCGCGCGCCTTCGGCCCGGGCGCTGACCTGCGCCAGTTCCTGCTTCAACGCCTCCAGCCGGTTGAGCTGTTCCAGCCGCATCGCCGCCGCGCTGGGGGCGTCCTGCGCCCAGGCGCGGAACCCGTCCCAGCGCCACAGATCGCCCTCGAGACTGACCAGCCGCTGACCGGGTTTCAGAGCCGCTTGCAGGCGGGCACCGGTGGCGGCGTCGACCAGACCGATCTGCGCGATGCGGCGGCTCAGCCGGTCGGGGCCGGACACATGCCGCGCCAGCGGGTCGGCCCCCTCGGGCAGCGGTTGGCCCTGCGTGTAATCGGGCAGGTCAAGCCAGCCCGAGGGCCCCTCGCCCTCGACCAGCGGTGCGCGCAGGTCATCGGCCAGCGCCGCGCCCAGCGCCTTTTCATAGCCCGGCTCAACCCGCATCAGATCGAGCACATGCCCGCCCTCGGCGGTATCACGCTCGACCAGCTTGGCCAGCGCGCCGGTTTCGGCGCGGATGGCACCCAGCTCGCCCTCGGCCTCGGACAGCTGCGCGCGGGCCTCGGCCTCGCGCGCCTGGGTCTCGCCGCGCAGCTCGTCGGCGGCGGCCAGCGCCTCTTCGGCGGCCTCGGCGGCCTCGGCGGCCTCTTCGGCGGCACTCTCGGCGCCCTCATAGGCCTCGCCTGCGCGATCCAGCGCTGCGTGGGCCTCCTCGACCGCGCCTCGGGCGCGGGTCTCCTCGGCCTCGGAGCGGGCCAGCGTCTTGCGGCTGTCCTCGACCAGACGCTGGGCCGACTGGTGGCGGGCGGCCAGCCGCGCCACATCCTCGGTCACCTGGCTCAGATGATCCTCGCGCTCTTGCAGGACGGCAGCCGCCTCGCGGGCCAGTTCCGCCGCCTCGGCCAGACGGTCGGCATGGCCGGCGCCGGCCTTGGACAGTTCGCGCGCCTCCCATTCCAGGCGCTCGATCGTGTCGCCGGCGTCGCGGTTCAGCCCGGTCTCGCGCTCGATGTCGCGGCCCAGTTGGGCGATGCGGGCAGTCAGAACCTCGATCTGCTGGCGGGCGCGCTGTTCCTGATCGTTGAGCGTGTCGCGTTGCACATGCATGCGCTGAAGCACGGCACCGGCAATCGCCTCTTCCTCGCGTAGCGCAGGCAGCGCCGCCTCGGTCTCGTTGCGCAGCGCCTCGGCCTGCCGGGCCGCCGCCTCGGCCCGCGAGGCATCGAGGGTGCGGTGGCGCAACACCTCTTCGGCCTTGGCGCGCGCCTCGTCGGCATCGCGCCAGCGGCGATAGAGCAGCTGCCCTTCGGCCAGCCGCAGCTGTTCTCCGATCTCGCGATAGCGCGCCGCCTGCCGGGCCTGACGCGCCAGCTGCGCCAGCTGGGTGCCCAGCTGCTCCAGCACATCATCCACGCGGGTCAGGTTGGTCTCGGTGCCCTTCAGCTTCAGCTCGGCCTCGTGGCGGCGCTGATAAAGGCCCGAGATCCCGGCCGCCTCTTCCAGGATGCGGCGGCGCGAGGTGGGTTTGGCATTGATCAGCTCGGCGATCTGGCCCTGGCGCACCAGCGCCGGGGAATGCGCCCCGGTCGAGGCATCGGCGAACAGGATCTGCACGTCGCGGGCGCGCACATCCTTGCCATTGGCCTTGTAGGCGCTGCCGACGTCGCGGGTGATGCGGCGCACGATTTCCAACTGATCGGCATCGTTGAACCCCGAGGGCGCCAAGCGCTCGGAATTGTCCATCAACAGCGTGACCTCGGCAAAGTTGCGCGCCGGGCGCGAGGAGGCGCCGGCAAAGATCACGTCCTCCATGCCGCCGCCACGCATCGCCTTGGGGCGGTTCTCGCCCATCACCCAGCGCAGCGCCTCGAGCAGGTTGGACTTGCCGCAGCCATTGGGGCCCACAATACCGGTCAGCCCGTCCGCGATAATCAGATCGGTCGGGTCAACAAAGCTTTTGAAGCCGGTCAGTTTGAGCCTGTTGAAACGCAAGTGCGGGCGGCTTTCGGTGATTCCAGTGTCCCGACAGCCTGCCCGGGCCGCTTGCCGCCTGTCAACGCCCCACCCCCATCATCTGGAGGGCTGGGCCGAGTTATCCCCAATATATGGCGATTTCCGGCCTAATAGGGCGTGCATTCGAAATCGGTATACTCGGTGTCACCGCTGGTCCAGCTGTCCACCTCGAAACAGTCGAACCGCAACATCGCCGCAGGCAGCGCCCAGTTGGCCGGACGCCCGTCGCAGCTGAGCACGCCGGTCGCCACCGCCTGATCGCCCAGCACACCAACCACTCGGCAGCCCGAGACCTGCGCCATGGCAAACCCGGCCCGCTCGCGGATCGGGCCAAAGCGGGGGGCGTATTGCGGATTGACCCGGATCGCCTCGGCCAGATTGCCGCGCACCCGCACGTCGAACACACTGCCGCCCACATCGACACGGGTCGCAGGCAGGCCCCGAAACTCGCGCCCGGGGCCGCCGCAACCGGCCAGCAACACGATGAGAGAGAGCAGGCGGAGCATAGGACCACTCTGCCTCAAATCAGGTTAACAGAGGGTTTCACCCAGCGCGCAGCAACTGCCCCAGCCGGGCCATGCCCTCTTCGATCATCTCCTCACTGGCGCAGGAGAAGCTGAGCCGCAGCGTGTTGGCGCCCGAGCCGTCGGCAAAAAACGCACGCCCGGGCACAAAGGCCACCCGCACCGTGTCCAGCGAGCGCGCCAGCAGCGCGGCGCCGTCCATGCCCTGGGGCAGGGTCAGCCAGACGAACATGCCGCCCTCGGGGCGGGTCCAGTCGACACCCTCGGGCATGTGCCGGGCCAGCGCCGCCAGCATGGCGTCGCGGCGGCGGCGATATGTAGCGCGCAGGCTGGCGACATGGCTGTCGAACAGGGTCTCGGCCACCCGATGAATGGCGATCTGGTTGATGGTCGAGGAATGCAGGTCGGCGGCCTGTTTCATCAGCACCAACTGGCGGATCACCGCCTGCGGCGCCACCACCCACCCCACGCGAAGGCCGGGCGAAAGCGTCTTGGAAAACGACCCGCAATAGAGCGTGCGGCACGCCTCGATCGAGCCCTTGCGCGCGATTTCAAGCGCCAGGATCGGCGGCACCGGCGCACCATCATAGCGCAGCGCCTGATAGGCGGCGTCCTCGATCACCGCGCAATCCAGCGTCTCGGCCAGATCGAGCAGGCGCTCGCGCCCGGCCTCATCCACCGTCTCGCCCGTCGGGTTGGCGAAATCGGCCGAGAGATAGGCCATCTTGACCTGTCCGCCGGCGGCCTCGGCCGCAGCGCGGTAATCTTCGGGTAAGCGGTTGGTGTTGATGTGCAGCCGGTCATAGGCTGGTTCATAGGCGTTGAAGGCCGCCAGCGCGCCCAGATATGTAGGCCAGCCCACCAGAGCGGTATCGCCGGGCGACAGGAACAGCTTGCCCAGGTAGTCGAGTGCCTGCTGCGAACCCGAGGTGATCAGGATGTTGTTGGCGCCGCAGGGCACGCCCAGCGTGCCCATGTGATCGGCCAGCCAGCTGCGCAGCGGCAGATAGCCCTCGCTCACCGAGTATTGCAGCGCCTGCGCCTGGTGTGCAGGTGTCAGCACCTCGGCAAAGGCATTCGCAAAGGCCTCGGCCGGGAACAGAGCGGGGTCGGGGATTCCTCCGGCAAAGGACAGGATATCGGGCTGGTCGAGCAGTTTCAGCAACTCGCGGATCTCCGACGCTTTCAACCGCCCGGCCCGCGTGGCAAAGATTTCTTCCAGACTCATACCCCGATCCTCCCTCTGATCGGAGCGAGACTAGGAAGGGCTGCATTTAAGTCAATAAGTCTGACCAATGTTACAACGGACGTGAACGCCCCCTGTTGCGTCCTGCGGCGCGCGGTCATATGTTTTGACCACATTCAGAGGCACCGCCCGCATATGCCATTCCAGAAAGTCCAACCCGAAAAACTGTCGACCTCGGTCGTGCGTCAGATCGAGATGCTGATCCTGCAAGGTATCCTGCGACCCGGCGAACGGCTGCCCGCCGAACGTGACCTGGCCGAGCGGCTGGGCGTGTCGCGCCCCTCACTGCGCGACGCGGTGGCCGAATTGCAGGACCAGGGTCTGCTGACCGCCAAGGCCGGGTCGGGCATCTACGTGGCCGAGGTGCTGGGGTCGGCCTTTTCCCCTGCACTGATCCGGCTGTTCGGTACCCATGACGAGGCGGTGTTCGACTATTTGTCGTTCCGACGCGACATGGAGGGATTGGCCGCAGAGCGTGCCGCGCGGCTGGGGTCGGAAAGTGACCTGAAGGTGATCCAGGCCATCTATGACAAGATGGAGACGGCCCACAGCCGCCAAGCCGCCGATGACGAGGCGCAACTAGACGCCCAGTTCCATATGGCGATCATCGAGGCCAGCCACAACGTGGTAATGCTGCACATGATGCGGTCTATGTTCGAACTGCTGCGGCAGGGCGTGTTCTACAACCGTCGAATCATGTTCCACCAGCGCACCACCCGCACCGCCATTCTGGACCAGCACTGCGCGATCAATACGGCACTGCAGGAACGAAACCCCGAAGGCGCCCGCGCGGCCGTCGAAGCACATCTGAATTATGTGGAACAGTGTCTGGCCGATCAGCAGAAAGCCGAACGCAACGAGGCCGTCGCCCGACAGCGGCTTGAGCACGAGACAGGGCAAGGCTGATGTTCGTCGGTCACCTTCCCGGCGCCTACCTGATCTTTCGCGTGGTCACACCGCGAATTGAGCGAATGGCGTTCACTGCAGCCATGTTGGGTGCGATTGCCCCCGATTTGGATATGCTCCGCTTCTATTTCGTCGATGGGCGGGCGTTTCATCATCACGAGTACCTGACTCACCGCCCGATCCTGTGGACAGGGCTGCTGCTGTGTGGCGTTTTGATCGGAATGCGATCACGGCGCATTGGAGTACCCCTCGCCTTTTTCGGCGCCGGAGGGCTGGTTCACATGCTGCTCGATTCGATTGCCGGTAAGATAGCATGGGCCTGGCCGGTCTCTGATTTTGCGGCACCGCTTGTCGTCGTTCCGGCAACCCAGTCGCACTGGATACTCTCCTTTCTCAGCCACTGGACGTTTGCGGTCGAGCTCGGGATTACGGTCCTGGCACTGGTTCTTTGGCGATGGCTGCCACGGCGGGCAACGGCCCGACGTTGAACCGCGAAATCAACGCGGAATGGCCTGCGCTTTGTATTGACTCTGGGTAGAGGTCGCAACAAAAAACCCGGCCCACAGGGCCGGGTTTCCAAGATCACACGGGATCGTTTTAGTGCAGCTTGGCACCCGCATCGGCAATGCCGGCATCGATCAGCTTGTTGGCCTCGGCCGCGGTCATGCTACTGGCGATCACATCACCTGCGGCTGCAACCGCGATTGCGATGGCCCGGTCGCGCACGTCCTTGACCGCTGCCGCCTCGGCCGAGGCGATCTGGTCCTGGGCGGCGGCCAGGCGGCGCGCAATCGACGCCTCCAGATCCACCTTGGCCTGTTCGGCCGAACGCTGTGCCTCTTCCTTGGCTGCCGCCACGATGGCGTCGGCCTGACCCTGCATTTCCTTCTGCTTGCGCTCGAAGGAGGCCAGCAGGCTCTGCGCTTCTTCACGCAGCTTGCGGGCTTCGTCCAGGTCCGACTGGATGCCTTCGGCGCGCTTGTCCAGCGCCCCGCCGATCATCGACGGCACCTTGAAGTAGAACAGGACCGCAATAAAGACGAGGAATGCGATGGTCACCACGAAATCGGTGTTCTTCAACGAGAAGAACGGGCCGCTCGCGGCAAGTGCCGGGCTGGCAACGCCAGCGATCAGGACAAGGCTCAAGACAGGGGCGAGAATGTTACGCATGTCTCTTATCCTTTCATCCGTTGATCAACGGCACCGGCAACCGAGGCAGCCTCGGCCTTGCCACCCAGCGCGTCGACCAGCGCTTCGGCGGTATCCTTGGCAACCGCTTCGATGCTTTCCAGCGCACCGGCACGGATACCGGCAATCACCTTCTCCGATTCAGCGGCCTTGGCGGCAATCTCGGCATCGGCCTTGGCGATGGCGTCGTTCAGGCCAGCCTGAATTTCAGCACGTGCCTCGGCAGCGATACGCTGCGCCTCGGCGCGGGCATCGGCGAGCGCCTTGGTATAGGCTTCTTCCGCTGCGGCGGCCTTGGCTTTCAGGTCTTCGGCAGCAGCGAGGTCGTTTGTGATGGTCCCCTGACGTTCGGCCAGGATTGCCGCGATACGCGGCAGGGCCACACGCGACAGGACCAGAAAGACGACGACCAGCGTGATGACAAGCCAGAAGATCTGGTTCGGGAACCAGTCGAAACACAGCTGCGGCATGCCGATGGCAGAGCCATAGGAATCGACGCAGGTGCTGACCGCTCCGGTTTGTTCAGTCGCCATGTTGTCCTCCGTCGGAACGTTGTCTTTACATCAGGTGGGCCGCTATGGCCTGGGCCCACCTGCGCGTAAGGATCAGGTTCCGCGAATTAGACGGCGAACATCAGCAGCAGAGCGACGAGGAACGCGAAGATCCCCAGAGCTTCTGCAAATGCGATGCCGATGAACAGGGTCGCGGTCTGCGACGCGGCGGCCGAGGGGTTGCGCAGGGCGCCGGCCAGGAAGTTGCCGGCCACGTTGCCCACACCGATTGCGGCTGCGCCGGAACCGATTGCTGCCAGGCCTGCGCCGATATGTGCGAGATCGCCTTCCATGATGAGTCTCCTTACGATTGGAAGTTGAATGTCAGGGTGTTGGATGCGTAGGGCGGGCTTCAGCCCGCCGCTGCGATTAGTGATGCGGGTGCAGCGCGTCCTTGAGGTACACGCAGGTCAGGATGGTGAACACGTAAGCCTGGATAAAGGCCACCAGCACCTCGAGACCGTACATTGCGGTGATTGCCAGAACCGAAACCGGGCTGATCGCGGCGATGGCGGCAAAGCCTGCGAACACCTTGATCACCGCGTGGCCCGCCATGACGTTGCCGGCAAGACGGATGGAGTGGCTGACGGGGCGCACGAAATACGAGATCAGCTCGATAATCGCCAGGATCGGGCGCAGGGCCAGCGGGGCGCTGGCCACCCAGAACAGGCTCAGGAACCCGGCGCCGTTCTTGACGAAGCCCAGGATGGTCACGGTCAGGAACACCGCCAGCGCCAGCACCATGGTCACCGCGAAATGCGAGGTGGTGGTGAACGACTTGGGCAGCAGGCCCAGGAAGTTTGCCGTCACGATGAACATGAACAGGGTCATGACATAGGGAAAGTATTTCACCCCGTCCTTGCCGCAGATGTCCTCGACCATCTTGTAGATGAAGCCATAGGCCAGTTCCGCGATCGACTGCATGCGGCCCGGAACGATGGCGCGTTTCGAGGTGCTCAGCACCAGCAGGCCGATGATCGCCAGCACCGCCAGACCCATCCACAGGGTCGAGTTGGTGATGGTGAACATGCCCACCGCGCCGTCGCCGAACAGCGGCTTGACGATGAACTGATCCATCGGGTGGAAGACCAGGCTACCACCCTCTGCTGCCTTGTCTGCGGCCTGTGCTTCGCTTGCCACGTCTAGTCCCTCTCGTCTCTGTCGGCCGTTGCCTTTGCGGCGTCGGCCTCTGTCTTCGCCTGGATTTCGCGCGCGCTGCGGAGCATGACATTCACCCCGGCGGCAAGACCCAGCAATGTGAACAGCACCAGGAAGATCGGGATTGTCCCGAACAGGCTGTCCAGCCCGAACCCGATGCCAAATCCGATCCCAAGACCGGAAACCATCTCGATCACCATCCGCCAGGCCAACTCGCCCTGGGCGTGGCTTGCATCCGCGCGTTTGGTGCCGGTTTCGCGGGCCTTCTTGGCCGCTTCGATCCGCGCCTCAAGCTGCGTCAGTCGCTGCTTTTGGTCGTCTTCGGTCACGGGCGGCACCCCTACGCAGTCTTGGGCATGTGCTAAGGGGGCCGGGGCACAGAGTCAACGCCTCTGTGGCCCTCGCAAAATCACGCATAACACCCTGATAGAACGAGGGATTTTCGCGCATCAACAACAGGGTGCAAATGCGCCGCAGGCGGGTCTCGGGCCAAAACCGGCAAAAATGCATATTCAACCAAACGGTTGACGATCCAGCCGGCATATGGTTCTGCCAGATCATGTCAGACCCGCTCGACGATGTCTTTTCGGCGCTTGCCGACCCCACAAGGCGCGCGATCCTCGCGATGCTTCTCGAGGATGACATGGCCGTGACCGATGTGGCCGAACCCTTCGAGATGTCTCTGGCGGCGATTTCGAAGCACCTGATGACCCTCACCCGCGCCGGGTTGATCACGCAAGAAAAACGCGGCCGGGTGAAATGGTGCAAGCTGGAGCCGAACGCGCTGCGACAGGCCTCGGTCTGGATGCAGGGGTTTGGTCAGTTCGAGCCGGTCAATCTGGACGCCTTCGAACGCTTCCTTGCGGCCGAACTCGGCGAAGACGCCCAGCCGGGCGGATGAGCCGCCCGCCTAGCGGCGCCGCGCCGGTGTCTCCAGCAACATGACCAGCGCCACCACCGTCATCGCGATCCCCACCAGAACCAGCCCGCCCGGCGCACCGTTGCCCAGCGCGATTTCCCAGCCGATCACCCACGTCGGGGTCAGATAGGTATACGCCATCACCTTGGCCGAGGGCAGCCGCAGGGTGGCGAATTGCAGCAGCACGAATGTCATCGCGCTGGCGCAGATCGACACATACAAGAGCCCGATCCAGACGATGGGCGGCAGCGTCGCCCAATCGGTCGCCCGCAGGTCGCCCCAGCCATAGAGGGTCAACAGCAGGCACCCCGCCACCAGCATGCCCAAGGTGAACACCACCGCAGGCTCGCCCCGGTTCAGCCGCCGCACCAGCGGGGTATAGATCGCATGTGCCACGCAGCCCCAGAAATAGACGATCTCGCCCTGCCCGATCCGAAACGCCCAAAGCGCAGCCCAGTCGGCGCGAAAGATCACCCACAGCGCGCCACCCGCCCCGACCGCCAGCGCCAGCGCCATGCGCGGCGTGGTCACCTGCCGTAACAGCAGCCAGCCCGCAACCGCCGACAGGACCGGGGTCAGGGTGAACACCGCCGCCGCGCTGACCGGCGGCGCCGTCTTCAGCCCCTCGAACATCAGCACGAAATAGGCCGCGAACAGTCCGCCCAGCAACAAATAGCGCCACGGCGCCCGCAGCGCTGCGCGCGGGATCCCGGTGGTCGCCGCCGCCGCAACACCGATCACCACCGCGGCAATGCCGAACCGCACCGCATTCAACGCCGCCGGCGCGATCTCGTTGGCCACCATCGAACCCAGCGAGAAGCTACCCGCCACCAGCGCCGAAAAACAGAGCATCGCCAGGTGGCCGCGCCCTTCGGGGCTCAGACCGCCCATTCGCGCGCAGCCTGTTTGAGGAACTTCAGAAAGGTCTGCACCTTGGGCGTGCGATGCAGGTCCACATGGGTCACCAGCCACAGCTTGCCAGCCCATTCCTCCAGCGCCGGATGCATCTCGATCAGGTCCGGGTCGCGCGCAGCCGCCCAGCGGGACACGAACCCGATCCCGGCCCCCGCCCGCACCGCATGGCCGGCGGAATAGGTATCTGAACAGCGAAACGAGATCGCCTCGGCGGGCACGTTCTGGCGCAGCCAGATGTGAAAGGGCGCCCGGCTGTTCTCGTCATCGCTGCCGACAAACTCGTGGTTCTTCAGGTCCGCGTCCCCCTTGAGCATGCCACGCCGCGCCACGTATCCGCGGCTGGCATAAAGCCCGACCTCCTGGTCGATGAAGGGTTGCACCACATTGTCGGGCTGGTCCGGCACCCGCCCAGCCCGGATCGCCACATGCGCCTCGCCATATTCCAGACGGAATAGGCGCGCGCCGGTCAGATAGCGCACGATCAGGCCGGGATGCTTGCGCTGGAACGCGCCCAGCACCGGCACCACCAACGGTGCCAGCGCTTCCAGCGAGGTCACCACCAGCTCACCCGAGACATCGTCGCCCACGCCCTTGAGCCGCCCGACCAGCTGGCTGAACTGGTCGTCCGTGGCCTGCGCCACCCGGAGCAGATCCAGACCCGCCTCGGTCGGGGTATAGCCGCGTGCGTGGCGCTGGAACAGCTTGACGCCCAGCCGCGCCTCGATCGCGTCGATATGGCGGATCACGGTGGCATGATGCACGCCCAGCACCTCGGCGGCGCCACTTACGGTTCCCATGCGCGCCACCTGATAGGCGGTTCGCACCTCGTCCCAATTCTCCATCCGGCTTACGGCCTCAAACTGTGCAGATTTCAACAATTACCCCAACTTTTCACGCGCGCGGTTCATCTTTGCAACATGAATTTTCCGTGATCCGGATTGCGCTGGCAAAATCGCGCGCGCCGCGTCACCCTCGGCACAGGACCAACAACAGCCAGAGGCCTCATGAAAAAGATCGGTATTCTGGGCGGCGTTGGCTGGCCCTCGACCATCGACTATTATCGTGCCATCGCGCAGGGGGCCGGGCGCTTCTTTGCCGCGCGCGGCCACGGCGCGCCGCTGCCGATTCCGCCGATGACGATCGAATCCGTCACCCAGGCCCACACCCGCGCCTTGCGCGGCACCCCCGGAGACGAGGCCAGCTGGGCCGCCTTCGATGCGGTGTTTCGCAACGCCTTGCTGACCCTGCAGGGGGCGGGTTGCGATTTTGCGGTGATCGCCTCGAACACGCCGCATGTGCGGCTGCATGCGATCCGCAAAGGGGTCGACATGACCATCCTGTCGATCTTCGACGCCACCGCCCGGGCCACTGCCGAAACAGGCGCGACCCGGGCCCTGGTGCTGGGTACCGCAGTCACCATGCAGGCACGCAACTACGCAGATGCGCTGACGGCACACAGGGTCACGGCGAACCAGACCCTGCCCTTGGAGGACATTGCCGAGATGCAGGCGCTGATCGACGAGGAGCTCAACACCGGCGTCTCGGCCAACGCGCGCCCGCGGCTGCTGGCCTATTGCGACCGTCACGCCGAACCGGGCGCCGCGATCCTGCTGGCCTGTACCGAGCTGCCGCTGATCTTTCCCGACCATGTGGACGACATCGTGTTTCGCGCCGGCGGGCATCTCTTCGTCAACCCCTCGGCGGCCCATGTCGCCGCCGCCCTCGACATGGCGCTGGCGGACGAAAGCTGACGTCCTGCTTCTTTCTGGTTGAAAATACTCGCGCCGCAGGCACGCGCCTTCAGGCGCGTTCGGACCCGTCCAGCCAGGTCACCTCACACCCGATGCGCTCCAGAAAGGCCAACAGATCCGCGCGCGCCATCGCCACCGTGCGGTCATTGACCAGCGGATGCATATAGATCACCTCGGCCTCGCGCGCCGCTGCGTCCATGATCAGACGCACCTCCTGCCCAACCCCGGTGATCATCGCCAGCGGGCTAACCGCGCCGGGTCGGATGCCCAGATGCTGCATCAGCCGATCAGACGAACCAAAGGACAAGTTGCCCGCGCCCAGCGCCACGCCCAGCGCCTTGAGGTCCACCGCCCTGTCCTGCTCCAGCGTCACCAGATAGTTGCGCTTCTTCTTATCGCGCAGGTACAGGTTCTTGATCCGGAACGCCCGTTCTCCGGGCCGGGTCAGTTCTCCCTCCACCGCCTTGGCATCCTCGACCGTCCTGAGCGGCACATGCGTATACAGCCGATAGGCCAGCCCCCAGTCGTCAAGCTGTCCAAGCAGCGCGTCCGAGGAGACGGGCAATGTGTCCTGATAGGCCGAAGAGGCGTCCATGGTCGGGCTCCCTGACAAGTCGATCCGCCTCTCTTGCCGCGATCAAAGCCGCGGCGCAACCCACGGCGCGACCAGTTCACAGCGCCTTGCGTCGTTCGCCCACGAATGACCCGAATAGGAAAAACATTCCTCGTCTCAGGCGGGCAAGGCAAAAAAATCATTTGTTTGCAAACAAACAACCCGGCGCTTAAAGTCAAAGTGTCTCCAAAATATCCCCTCATTTGGGAAATTTTCCCGCCTTCCCCTATGGCCAGGGGCGCCGAATACGCCTATCTCAGCTCCACCCCCTCGCAACAGGCAGGACCTATCGCCCGTGTTCGACCTTCCCGCTATGCGCGCCAACCTCGCCGACAAGTACGACCTTGCCCCTTCGCCCACGCTTGCCGCCGAGATGAGCGCCGAATACGCCCGCATGGCGCGGGTGGTCACCCCCGCCGACTGGGCCATTCACGCGCCCTATGTCCGCGCGATCAACCAGCTCAAGGCCGAGCGTGGCGCCGTTATCCTCGGTCATAACTACATGACGCCGGAAATCTATCACGGCATTTCCGATTTCGTCGGCGACAGCCTGCAACTGGCGATCGAGGCCACCCGCACCGACGCCGATGTGATCGTGCAATGCGGCGTGCATTTCATGGCCGAGACCTCAAAGATCCTCAGCCCGGACAAGACCGTGCTGATGCCGGATATGGAAGCGGGCTGTTCGCTGGCCGAAAGCATCACCGCCGAGGGCATCGCCCAGATGCGGGCGAAATATCCCGGCGCGCCGGTGGTCTCTTATGTGAACACCACCGCCGAGGTAAAGGCCGCCTCGGATATCTGCTGCACCTCCTCCAACGCCGCCCAGATTGTCGCCGCCCTGCCCGAACACACGATCATCATGACCCCCGACCAGTATCTGGCCCAGAACGTGGCCGCCCAGGTGCCACAAAAGAACGTGGTCTGGTGGGAGGGCTCGTGCATCGTGCACGAGCAATACAGTGCCCGCGACCTGCGCGATTTCCGTGAATGGAACCCGGGCACCCGGCTGATCGCCCACCCCGAATGCCCCCCCGATGTGGTGGCCGAGGCCGATTTCTCGGGCTCGACCAGCGGCATCATCGACTATGTCACGCGGGAGAAGCCACAAAAGGCGCTGCTGATCACCGAATGTTCGATGGCCTCGAACATCGCCGATGCCCTGCCCGAGGTCGATTTCGTCGGCCCCTGCAACATGTGCCCCTATATGAAGAAGATCACGCTGGAAAAGGTACTCTATGCGCTCGACACCATGACCGGTCAGGTCGAGGTAGACCCCGAGGTCGCCCGGCAGGCGCGGCTGGCGGTGCAGCGGATGATCGACCTCAGCCGGCAACTGGGGGTCTGAGGCCCCGATGCAGGACCTGCGCACCGACCGCGTGGTCATCATCGGCGCCGGGCTGGCCGCGATCTATGCGGCACTGAAACTGGCGCCGCACCCGGTGCTGATGATCTCACCCGATCCGCTGGGCCATGGCGCCAGCTCGGCCTGGGCGCAGGGCGGTGTGGCCGCAGCGATGGACCCTGCCGACACGCCCGAGGCGCATGCGCGCGACACCCTGCGCGCGGGCGCGGGAACGGTGCTGCAAGAGGTGGCCGACTACGTCACCCGGGCGGCGCGCGCGCATATCCTCGACCTGACCGATCTGGGCACCGCCTTCGACCGGACCCGGGACGGCGGCTATGTGATGTCGCGCGAGGCGGCGCATTCGGCGGCCCGCGTGGTGCGGGTCAAGGGCGATCAGGCCGGGGCCGAGATCATGCGCGCCCTGATCGCGGAATTGCGGCAGACCCGGTCGGTCCAGGTCCTCGAAGGCGCCCAGGTCACGCGCCTGCTGGTCGAGGCCGGGCGGGTCAGCGGCGTCTGCCTAACCTCTGCCGCGCCCGAGGGGTCGGCCCCCGTCACGTTGCGCGCGCCTGCCGTTTTGCTGGCGGCAGGCGGGGCGGCGGGGCTTTATGCCCAGACCACCAATCCCGCCCGCATCCGCGGTCAGGCCTTGGGCATGGCCGCCCGCGCGGGTGCGCGGATCGCCGACGGCGAATTCGTGCAGTTTCACCCAACCGCCATCGCGACCGGCGCCGATCCCGCGCCTTTGGCGACCGAGGCGCTTCGCGGCGAAGGCGCGATCCTGATCGACCGGCACGGCCAGCGGTTCATGCCCGCGCTGCATCCCGACGCTGAACTGGCACCGCGCGACGTGGTGGCCCGTGCCGTCTATCTGCAGACACAGGCGGGCAATGCCCCCGCGCTGGATACCCGCGCGGCCATCGGCGCGCATCTGCCCACCCTGTTTCCCGCCGTTGCCCAGGCCTGCGCCGAGGCGGGGATCGACCCGCTCTCTGCCCCGATCCCGGTGGCGGCGGCAGCGCATTACCATATGGGGGGCGTGGCCGCCGACCTGGATGGAAAGTGCAGCCTGCCAGGCCTCTGGGTCTGTGGCGAGGCCGCCTCGACCGGGTTGCATGGCGCCAACCGGCTGGCCTCGAACGGGCTCTTGGAGGCGCTGGTCTTTGCCCGCGCCTGTGCCCGCGACATCGCCCGGCAGGTGCGCCAGACAGTGGCGGCGCGGGTGGACATCTCCTTTGCTCCCGGCGGCGATGCGCCAGATGCGCAGACGGTTGCCGAACTGCGCCGGATCATGACCGATCATGTGGGCGTGGTCCGCGATGTCGACGGGCTGCGCCGCGCCCTGCGCGCCATCGCACAGATCGAGGGTGCGCATCCACCCTGCGACGCGCTTGCCAACATGACCGCCACCGCCACGATGATTGCCGCCGCCGCACTGATGCGGCAGGAAAGCCGCGGCGCCCATTACCGCACCGATTTCCCGCAGGCCGCGCCCGGCCCCGGCCAGCGCTCGGACCTGACGCTGGAACAGGCGCTGACGCTGCGCAACACGCTTTGACCCAAGGACCCGCCATGACCCATGCCCCCCTGCCCGACCTGATCCTGGAACCGCTGGTGCGTGCCGCCCTGATGGAGGATCTGGGCACGTATGGCGACATCACCACCCGTACCGTGATCGCACCCGGCACCCGCTATTGCGCCCGGCTGAACGCCCGTGCCGCCGCCACCGTCTCGGGCATGCAGATCGCGGCGCTCGCATTTCGGCTGGTCGACCCGGCGCTGCGGGTCGAGACGCTTGTGGCCGATGGCCAGACCTGCGCCGCCGGCGACACGCTGATGGTGATCGAGGGCGAGGCCGCCGCCATTCTGTCGGCCGAGCGGGTGGCGCTGAACTTTGTCGGGCGGCTCTGCGGCATCGCCACCCTGACCGCCGCGCTGGTGGCCGAGACCCACGGCACCAACGCGCGCATCACCTGCACCCGCAAGACCACTCCGGGTCTCAGGTTGGTCGAGAAACAGGCGGTGCTGCATGGGGGCGGCTTCAACCACCGCTATTCACTGTCCGACGCGATCCTGATCAAGGACAACCACATCGCCGCCGCCGGTGGTATCCGCCCGGTCCTCGAAGCGACCCGTGCCCGCGCGTCGCATATGGTCAAGGTCGAGATCGAGGTTGACCGTCTTGACCAGCTGGAAGAGGTGCTGGCGGTGGGTGGCGCCGATGCGGTGCTGCTCGACAACATGGACACGGAAACGCTGGCCCGCGCGGTGCGGATGGCGAAGGGTCGCCTGATCACCGAGGCCAGCGGCAATGTCACCCTCGACACGGTCGCCGCCATTGCCGCCACCGGGGTGGATTACATCTCGTCCGGCGCGCTGACCCATTCCTACCGCACCGTCGATCTGGGGCTCGATTTCTGATCCATGCGAGGCGCTGCCTCGCGCTCCGGAGTACTTGAGGCGAAATGAAGGGGCATGCCCCCCCTCTTGCTCGCGCGGCTTGACTCCACGACCCGATCCGCGTAATCCCGCCGCAACTGTCCGGAAGCGTCACACCTTCCGGTCCCCGGTCTTGTCCGGGGATCGCCCTCCACCAGCGTGTTACGCCCGTGGAGGCGATTGTGTATTGATCCACCGCTTCCTACCTTGGGGGCGCCACCGCAACAGGCAAAAGGAGCCGGAGAGCCATGTTTGAAAATCTGTCCGAACGCCTCTCTGGCGTCTTCGACCGCCTGACCAAGCAGGGCGCGCTGAGCGAGGAAGACGTCAAGACCGCCCTGCGCGAGGTGCGCGTCGCGCTGCTCGAGGCGGACGTGTCGCTGCCGGTGGCACGTGACTTCGTCAAGGCGGTGCAGGACAAGGCCACAGGCCAGGCGGTGACCAAGTCGGTCACGCCGGGCCAGCAGGTCGTCAAGATCGTCCATGACACGCTGGTCGACGTGCTGCGTGGCGCCGAAGACCCGGGCAAGCTGAAGATCGACAACCCGCCCGCGCCGATCCTGATGGTCGGCCTGCAGGGTGGCGGCAAGACCACAACCACCGCCAAGCTCGCCAAGCGCCTGAAAGAGCGCGAAGGCAAGAAGGTGCTGATGGCCTCGCTCGACGTCTATCGCCCGGCGGCGATGGACCAGCTGGCGGTGCTGGGCGCGCAGATCGGCGTCGACACCCTGCCGATCGTGCCGGGCCAGAAGCCGGTGGATATCGCCAAGCGCGCCAAGCAACAGGCGATGATGGGCGGCTATGACGTCTACATGCTCGACACCGCCGGCCGCCTGCATATCGATCAGGTGCTGATGCAAGAGGTCGAGGATGTCCGCAACGTCGTAACCCCGCGCGAAACCCTGCTGGTGGTCGATGGCCTGACCGGCCAGGTCGCCGTCGAGGTGGCCGAGGAATTCGATGCCAAGATCGGCATCTCGGGCGTGGTCCTGACCCGGATGGACGGCGACGGGCGCGGCGGCGCCGCCCTGTCGATGCGTGCGGTGACCGGCAAGCCGATCCGCTTTGTGGGCTTGGGCGAAAAGATGGACGCTCTCGAAACATTCGAGCCCGAACGTATCGCCGGCCGCATCCTGGGCATGGGCGATATCGTTGCCCTGGTCGAAAAGGCCCAGGAAACCATCGAGATGGAACAGGCCGAGCGCATGATGAAGCGCATGGCCAAGGGTCAGTTCAACATGAACGACCTCAAGATGCAGCTGGAACAGATGATCCAGATGGGCGGCATGCAGGGCATGATGGGCATGCTGCCGGGCATGGGCAAGATGGCCAAGCAGATGGATGCCGCGGGTCTGGACGACCGTGTCCTGAAACAGCAGATCGCGCTGATCCAGTCGATGACCAAGAAGGAACGCGCCAATCCCGCCCTGCTCCAGGCCAGCCGCAAGAAGCGAATCGCCGCCGGCTCCGGGATGGAGGTCAGCGACCTCAACAAGCTTCTGAAAATGCATCGCCAGATGGCGGACATGATGAAGAAGATGGGCAAGATGGGTAAGGGCGGCATGCTGAAACAGGCCATGAAGGGCATGTTCGGCAAGGGTGGCACACCCGCCGACATGGCCGAGATGGCCAAGGGCATGGACCCCAAGGCGCTCGAGGCTGCGGCCAAGGCGATGGGCGGCGGCAAGGGTCTTGGCGGCGGTCTGCCAGGTGGCCTGCCCGGCCTGGGTGGCGGCATGGGCCTGCCCCCGGGGCTGAGCGGGCTGGGAAAGAAGAAGTAACGTGACCCCGATCCCCACCATATCGACCGAGCGGCTGACGCTGCGCGCGCCGGAGCAACGGGATTTCCCGGGCTTTGCGGCCTTCTTTGCGTCAGAACGGTCGAAATTTGTGGGCGGGCCGGTCCCGGCGGAACAAAGCTGGCGCATGCTGGCAGTCGAGCTGGGCCATTGGCAGCTGCGCGGCTATGGCCGCTGGGCGGTCGAAGAGACCGCAACCGGCCGCTTTGCCGGCATCATCGGGCTGTGGAACCCCGAGGGCTGGCCCGAGCCGGAAATCGGCTGGGACCTGATGGATGGGTTCGAGGGCAAGGGATACGCGACCGAAGCCGCCCGCGCCGCCCGCGATTATGCCTATGACGTACTGGGTTGGCCCACCGCGATCAGCCTGGTCGCGCCCGGCAATGACGGCTCGCGCCGTGTCGCCCAGCGCCTGGGCGCCACGCAGGACGGGCTGTTCACCCATGAACGGTTCGGCACGCTGGAGATCTGGCGTCACCCGGCCCCGTCCGAACTGTCGGATGGCGGCATGGAGGCCTATGCATGATCGACCTGCAGATCCCGACCCTGACCACCGACCGCCTGATCCTGCGCGCGCCCGAGGCACGCGATTTCGAAGGCGTGGCCACCTTCTTTGCCGATGCCGAGCGCAGCTGGGGCTTTGGCGGCCCGCTCAGCCGCAACGAGGCCTGGCGTTGGTTCGCCTCGATGATCGGCCATTGGGTGCTGCATGGCTATGGCTTCTGGATGGTCGATACCCGCGAGGGCGAGCCGGTCGGCTTTGTCGGTATCTGGTCGCCCGAGGGCTGGCCGGAACCGGAACTGGGCTGGGTCGTCTACCAAGGCGCCGAGGGCAAGGGATATGCCCGCGAGGCCGCCGAGGAGATTCGCCGTTACGCCTATGCGGTGCTGGGCTTTGAAACGCTCAGCTCGAACATCATCCCGGGCAATGCCCGCTCGGTCGCGCTGGCCGAGCGTATGGGCGCGCAGTACGAGCGCAGCTTTGAGAATGTCACCCATGGGACCGAGATGGTCTATCGCCATCCCGGCCCTGACGATTTGGCCGAGGGGGCGGCATGAGCATCCCCACCCTGCATACCGAGCGCCTGACCCTGCGCGCCCCGCAACTTGCGGATTTCGAGCATTGGGCCGCCTTCTTTGCTTCGCCCCGCGCGGTGCATGAACGCGGCATGATGGACCGCGCCGCCGCCTGGCGTGTCTGGGCCTCGGACGTGGCAATCTGGACCCTGCGCGGCTATGGCCCCTTCGGCGTCGAACTGCGCGACACCGGCACCTATGTGGGCGAGGTGGGCATCTACGAACCCGACGGCTATCCGGGCCCGGAATTGGGCTGGTTTGTCATCCCCGAGGCCGAGGGCAAGGGATACGCCGCCGAGGCGGCGCGCGCGGTGATGATCTGGGCGCGGCGCAATTTCGGCTGGGACCAGCTGACTAATATCATCGACCCGGCCAACCAGCGCTCCATCGCGCTGGGCCTGCGTCTGGGCGGCGTGATCGACCCCGACGGCATCGGCGAAGACCCGGGCGACGTGGTGATCGCGCACGATCTGCGGGGGCTGGCATGACCCTCTCCATTCCCGTGATCGAAACCGAACGCCTGATCCTGCGCGGCCCCCGCGAAAGCGATTTCGAGGCATTCGCCGCCTTTGGCGCCTCGGACCGGTCGCGCTTTGTCGGCGGCCCCTTTCCCCGCTTCCGCAGCTGGGGCGGGTTCCTGGCCACCTATGGCCACTGGGCATTGCGGGGCTATGGCATGTGGATGGTCGAAGAGCGCGCCACCGGCGCCACCGCCGGGCGCATCGGCTTCATCTTCAACGATGGCTGGGACGAGCCGGAGCTGGGCTGGCACATCTTCGACGGGTTCGAAGGCAAGGGTTACGCCTATCAAGCCGCCAGCGCGGCCCGGGCGCATGGGGCGCAGCACTTCGGCCTCGACGGGGTGATCTCTTATATCGACCCGGCCAACACCCGTTCGCTCCGTCTGGCGGAACGGCTGGGCGCGCAGTACGAGCGCGACGGAGAGGTCGCAGGCCACCCCTGCCAGGTCTGGCGCCATCCGCATCAGGGGGCGGCCGCATGACCCACACCATCCCCGTCATCGAAACCCGGCGCCTGATCCTGCGCGGCCCCGAGCCCGAGGATTACCCGGATTTCAAATCGACCTTCACCAGCTATCGCGCCCGCTTCATGGGCGGGCCGCTGAACCCCTATGAGGCGTGGATGCTTTACGCCGCCGAGATCGGCCATTGGCAGATCCGCGGCTATGGCATGTGGATGATCCACGACAAGGTGACGGACGAGACCTATGGCATGGCGGGCGGCTGGAAACCTGCGAAATGGCCCGAGGCCGAGATCGCCTGGGTAATCTGGCCCGATGCCGCCGGCAAGGGCTATGCGCTGGAGGCCACCCACGCGGCGCGCAAACATTTCTACCGCTATCTCGGCTGGGAAACCGCGGTCAGCTATATCGACCCCAAGAACCTCGACTCGATCCGCCTGGCCGAGCGGCTGGGGGCCAAGAAGGACCCCGAGGCGCCGACCATCGACGGCAATGACGCGGTCTATCGCCATCCCTCGCCCGCCAAACTGGATGGCACCCAGCTGGCGCATGGGATCGACATGGAAATCGCCCACTACGCCGACCCGCTGTTCAAACCGAAAGGATGGGCCATTGACTGACCAGATGCCTGATCCCGTGGCCCGCGCCGCCGAATTGCTGAAAGGCCACCGCGCCAGCATCGACCGGCTGGACGCGATCCTTGTCTACACGCTTGGCGAGCGGTTCAAACACACCCAGGCCGTGGGCAAGCTCAAGGCCGAACACGACCTTCCCCCGTCCGATCCGGTGCGCGAGGCACAGCAGATCGAGCGGCTCGAAGACCTGGCGAAGGAGGCCGATCTGGACCCCGACTTCGCCAAGGCTTTCCTGAATTTCATCATTCAGGAAGTCATCCGGCACCACAGGAAACACCAGGAATAACCGGAATGACCCCGGTCAACACGAAACACGCCCCCGGCGTGATGCCAATCAAAGGAGAAACCCAATGGCAATGAAAATCCGTCTGGCCCGTGGCGGCTCGAAAAAGCGTCCCTTCTACCGCATCGTGGCCGCAGACAGCCGCATGCCGCGCGACGGCCGCTTCATCGAGAAGCTGGGCACCTATAACCCGCTGCTGCCCAAAGACAGCGAAGAGCGCGTGAAGATGGACGTCGAGCGCGTGCAGTACTGGCTGAGCCAGGGCGCCCAGACCACCGATCGCGTCGCCCGCATGCTCGAAGCTGCTGGCGTCGTCGGCAAGACCGAGCGCTCGAACCCCAACAAGGCCGTGCCGGGCAAGAAAGCCAAGGAACGCGCCGAGGAGAAGGCCGCAAAGGCCGCTGCAGCAACCGAAGCGGCAGCTGAAGAATAAGCAGGACACGCGTGCGGGATCAGAGCTTTTCCGACGATTTCCGCACGCAGTTCGACCTGCTGATGCGGCTCCGGCGCGATGTACGCCGGTTCCGCACCGATCCGGTGGACGAGGCAGTGCTGACGCGCTGCCTCGACACCTTTCGCCTGGCCCCTTCGGTGGGGCTGAGCGAACCCTGGCGCGTGATCCGCGTCGAAAGCGATGCTGCCCGCGCGGCAGCACTTGAGAATTACCAGAGCGCGAACGGCGAGGCCCTCAAGGGGTACTCGGGCGAGCGGGCGCAGCAATACAGCCAGCTGAAACTGTCAGGCATGCAAGAGGCGCCGGTGCAACTGGCGGTGTTCTGCGATGACGCGACGGCCAAGGGGCACGGGCTGGGCGCTGGCACCATGCCGGAAATGCGGCGGTATTCGGTCGTGTCGGCCATCACGCTGTTCTGGCTGATGCTCAGGGCCGAGGGGCTGGGGCTGGGCTGGGTGTCGATCCTCGATCCCGACAGGCTGTGCCGCGATCTGCGTGCACCCGAAACCTGGCGGCTGATCGGGTATTTCTGCATCGGCTGGCCGCAAGAGTGTTCGGACATACCGGAGCTGGAAACCGCCGGCTGGGAGGTGCGCGACCGCCGCCTGACGGTCGAGATCCGTTAGGCACAGATGTTCCGCCCTGTCCGATTGCTCTTGTTCGTCACAGTCGCCTTTGTCGGCGGAGTGGTATACGAACGCAATGCCCACCGCGACCGCTGTCTGGATGCCGGCGGGCGGGTCGAGATGGATTTATGCGAGGGATGGCGGAAATGAGCGATCTGATTTGCGTCGGTTCGGTGGCGGGCTCTTTCGGGGTGCGCGGCGAGGTGCGGCTGAAAAGCTTCTGCGCGGTCCCCGAAGATATCGAGATGTATTCGCCGCTGACCGACGAGAGCGGTACGGCGCGCTATCCCATCGTGCTGACCCGCGCGATCAAGAACGGGTTTGCTGCCCATCTGGGCGGGGTCGAGACCAAGGAAGAGGCCGACGCGCTCAAGGGGTTGCGCCTTTACACACAACGCGACCGGCTGCCTTCGCTGCCCGATGACGAGTTCTATCATACCGACCTGATCGGGCTTGAGGTGTTCGACACCGGCGGCACGCTTCTGGGCAAGGTGATCTCGGTGCAGAATCACGGCGCCGCGGACCTGCTGGAGATCGGCGGCGCCGGGCTGAAATCGCCCGTTCTGTTGCCCTTCACCCAGGCTGCCGTTCCCACCGTGGACCTGGAGCAACGCCGCATCGTCGCCGACCCGCCCGAAGGGCTGTTCTGAAATCGGCGGCATTTGCCCGGCTTTCGATCTCTACTGATCCATCAATAGTTCGGGTGCTGCGGAGCGGTGATCCGGACTTTGCCGCTGTTTGGGGTGTGCCCGATTACAGCACACTTTGTCGCCACATTGCCCGGAACGCGGCAGAACCCCTCGCGATACCTTGCCGCGCGATCTGGCGTCCCTCTCGACAGCCGCTCGCGGCCGCGCCTGCCGGGCAACGGATGGTGCGGATATCACCGTCGCAGCCGCGTCGAGACCAAGATGCATCGTGTCGAACCTCTAGGCGGGTGACACATCGCGCGAGGCTTCGACCGGCAGGGTGCGGAACTCCAGGCCCACGCCGCGCGCTCCGCCCCTGACCCACCTGTCACAGGTGCGACAGGATAAACCCGTTCTGGGGAGAGCGGCGCACCTCCACCACAGGACTTGTGCAACACAGACAAAAAGGCACCGGCGTTTGCAAGAGCACCGGGGTCATCCAATGAAAAACGCCGCCCACAAGGGACGGCGTTTGCGTTGCGATGGTCGGAAATGGATTAGAAACCCAGACCTTCGTATTTCTTCTTGAACTTCGACACGCGGCCGCCGGTGTCCATCAGGCGGGACGAGCCGCCAGTCCAGGCCGGGTGCGAAGAGGGGTCGATTTCCAGCGACAGGGTGTCGCCTTCCTTGCCCCAGGTGGATTTCATCTGGATGACGGTGCCGTCGGTCAGCTTGACGTCGATCATGTGGTAGTCGGGATGGATGTCTTTTTTCATCTTTCCGGTCCTTACGCTTCGGCGTCAGCCTTGGGCTTGTAGTTTGCGACTTCGGCGATACGGGCCGATTTGCCACGGCGCGCACGCAGATAGTACAGCTTGGCGCGGCGCACGCGGCCACGGCGCACGACGGTGATGCTGTCGATGTTGGTCGAATAGAGCGGGAACACACGTTCCACGCCTTCGCCGAACGAAATCTTGCGAACGGTGAACGAGCCGGCGATGCCGCTGCCGTTCTTGCGGCTGATGCAGACGCCTTCGTAGTTCTGCACACGCGAACGGGTGCCTTCGGTCACCTTGTAGCCGACGCGGATGGTGTCACCGGCCTTGAAGTCGGGGATATCTTTCCCCAGGGCGGCAATCTGTTCCGCCTCGAGCTGTGCGATAAGATCCATCGCTATTCTCCTGGTTTGCCCGTGGTTCTACCCACGAAGATATGTGCGTCCCGAGAGCTCGTGGTCTTCGATCGGGTCCGCCGCAGCGCCCGCCCGAGATCGGATCGTCCGTTTCTTTGTACCCGCCCCGTTGCGCCGGATATCCGGTCGAAGTAACCGGACGGGGTGCTGCAACAGAACAAAGACCGGAGTCGCCAAAGGCGATTCCAGACCGGCCTCGTTTAGGCAATACCGGGGCGGGGATCAAGGACATTGAACGGCTCGCAACGATCTTTTTCGCACAGGCTCGCAGTGGCCCCGCCGATTTCCGCCAATTGGGCGGTGGGTGGTTGCTTTTGGCCGCCGCCGCGCCAATTTCTGAAAGAGATTCGATTTCAGTCCCGGTTTCACAGCGAGTCATTATGCGCCCCCTGATCCTGCTATTTGTCCTTCTTTCCCTGATGGCCGCCTGCGGCCGCCGCGCGCCCGAACCCGAGCCGGTGCCGGCCCCCGACCCGATGCGCGCCGAACTGGCGCAACTGGTCACCTATCCGAAGTTCGGCGATGCCGATCCGCACCCCTGGGACGGGCGCGCGCCCCAGAGCTATCCGATCCACGGGATCGATATCTCGCGCTGGCAGGGCAATATCGACTGGGCAACCGCCCGCGCGGCCGGGGTGAACTTCGCCTTTATCAAGGCCACCGAGGGCGGCGATGTCGCCGACCCCAAATTTGCCGAGCACCGCCGAGGTGCACAGGCGGCGGGCGTCCCCTGGGGGGCCTATCACTATTACTACTTCTGCCGCCCGGCAGAGGAACAGGCGCGCTGGTTCATCCGGCATGTGCCGCGCGGCGCCGACCTGCCGCATGTGCTGGACATGGAGTGGACGCACCGCTCGCGTACCTGCCCGCTGCGCCCCGAGGGCGCCAAGGTGCGGGCCGAGGCGCGCAAGTTCCTCGACCTGCTCGAGGCGCATTACGGGCGGCGGCCGATCATCTACACGACGGTTGATTTCTATCGCGATACCGGCATCGGTCAGTTGCGCGATACCGAGTTCTGGCTGCGCTCGGTCGCGGGCCATCCGCGCCAGGTCTATCCCGGCGCCTATTGGACCTTCTGGCAATATACCGGCACCGGGCTGGTGCCCGGGATCGAGGGTAAGGTGGACATCAACGTATTCCGCAGCGCCCCCGATATCTGGCTGCGCTGGAAGGCCGGGCAGATCGGCTGAGGCGCTTCCCTCGGCTCGCACCTTGCCCTATGACAGCGGCCATGAGCAACGCACCCACCCGTTCCCATGGCCGCAAGGCCATTCGCCCGACGCTGCAACCGCGCGAGTTGATGACGCCGACGCCCGAATTGCACGGCGTCTGGCAGGCACGGATCATCACCCTGTTCCCCCAGGCCTTTCCCGGCGTGCTGGGCGAAAGCCTGACCGGCAAGGCCTTGCAGGACGGGTTGTGGCAACTGCACACCACCGACCTGCGCCGGTTCGGGGTGGGCAAGCATCGCAATGTTGACGACACCCCGGCGGGCGGCGGCGCGGGCATGGTGCTGAGGCCCGATGTACTGGGCGCGGCGATCGAGGCGACGATGCAGGGCACCAGCAGCAACTGGCCGCTGATCTACCTGTCGCCGCGCGGGCGGCCGATGGATCAGGCGCTGATGCAGTCGCTGGCGCGCTGCGACGGGGTGACATTGCTGTGTGGTCGGTTCGAGGGCGTCGACGAGCGGGTGCTGGAGCATTACGGCATCCAGGAGGTCTCGCTGGGCGATTTCGTGATGACCGGCGGCGAGATCGCGGCGCAGGCACTGATCGACGCCACCGTGCGGCTGTTGCCCGGTGTTCTGGGCAACCAGGCCTCGACCGAGGAGGAGAGCTTTTCCTCGGGCCTTCTGGAACATCCGCAATACACCCGCCCCGCCGAATGGATGGGCCGCCCCATCCCCGAGGTGCTGATGTCGGGCCATCACGGCAAGGTGGCCGAATGGCGCCGCGCCCAAAGCGAAGAGATCACGCGACGCCGCCGCCCCGACCTGTGGCAACGTCATCAGGCGACCAAGGACGATTGACAGCCCCTGTGCCCGGATGTGCAGATTGGGGGATGCGATTTCGGGAAAGAAGGTTTTACATGTTTTACGGAAAGCTTCAGGGCGAGAATGGTGACCGTTTCCGTGCCGCGCTGCAAACGATGCAAGAGCTGTTCGGTTCCGTCTATGCCTCGGACAACCTGATCGGCCTGCAGCGGGCGGGCGGCTTTCGCGAGGACAAGAAATTCGTCGAGACCCTGCGCCGGAACGCCCAGACCCAGCAAGAGCTTTCCATCGCCTGGCGGCTGCATACGCTGCTTTGGGCGGCGCAGAACGTGATGCATCTGCCCGGTGATTTTGTCGAATGCGGTGTGTGGAAAGGGTTCTGTTTCGCTTTCCTGACCGACTATCTGGACTTCGCCAAATCGGACAAGACGCTATACCTGTATGACACCTATCAGGGTATTCCCGAGGCGATGAATTCCGAGAAGCGCTCGAACCAGGTCTATGAAAAGGATATTGCCCAGGACCCGAACGCGATCCTGAAAGTGGTGCAGCAGCGGTTTGCCAATGTGCCCAATGCACGGATTGTTCAGGGCATGGTGCCCGACAGTTTCGCTGAGGCCTGCCCCGAACGGATCGCGCTGTTACATATCGACATGAACTCGGCCGCGTCAGAGATTGCGGCGCTTGAGGCGCTGTTTGACAAGGTGGTGCCGGGCGGCATGATCGTGTTCGATGATTACGGCTGGACCGGCTATGCCGCGCAGCGCCACGCCGAAAACGCCTTCATGGCCGCGCGCGGACATACGGTGCTGGAAATCCCCACCGGCCAGGGGTTGGTGATCAAGCATTGAGGCGGGGCGTTCCCGGTCTGGCCATTTCCGCCCTTGGATAAGGCAGGACGGCAACGCAAGGCAAAGCTGCCAGTTTCCGAAGGGTCCTCACCGGCAGCTTTGTGCTTGGTCTTGCTCCAGCCTCAACTGAGTTGGCGCTTCATGAGCTGGGACAGGTGCGAGTTGCGGTTGAGCAAGAAAACCCTGAGGAGACTCGGATAGTTTGCGGATACCGCTTGTTTGACCGAAGGTCGCGCTGCCAACTCCTTGCGCCACGCCGCCACCTTCTCCTTGCCCAGCAGGATGCCGAAATCGGCGATTTCATCGAACGTGTCGAAGTATCTGAAAATCGGCGCAAAAACGGTATCGACAAGAGTAAACGCGTTACCTGCAAAAAAGGCCCCCTCTCCCAACTGCCGCTCCAGCTGAGCGAACTTTGCTTCCAATGCTGCCGTTTTCTGGTCGAAGGCGTCTTCCGTCTGAGCATTGTACAGCCCGGCAATGTCGTTGAGGATGGACGAGCCGAATTCGATCCATCCGCGGTGCTGAGCGCGTGTTATCGCAGCCTTGGAGTGGAGAGGCGGCGACTGAGTATCTTCCAGGTACTCCAAAATCGCAGTTGATTCGAATATTGCTTGTTGGTTGTCCAACAGGACCGGCGTCTTGCCGAGCGGCGAGATTGCGAGAAACCACTCGGGCTTTTTTGCAAGGTCGATGTCAGTGCGTTCAAAAGAAACGCCTTTTTCAAGCATCGAGATTGCCGCCCGTTGGACATAAGGACAGAGAGCGTGGCTCATTAGGTGAAGGGTCACTTGATGTCTCCATGTTGATGCACTTGCATCTATATGGAGGTCAGGGGATGAGACGTCAAGGTTGATGCACCCGCATCTATCTGGGTATACTAGCTTACGATGACACCCAGCGAACAGACAACAAGAGCATGGACCTCACTTCTCTCAGTCGGCCAAGCCTTGCTTGGCGACATTGAAGCTGAGCTGCAGACCCACGGGCTTCCAAAACTGAGTTGGTATGATGCGTTGTTTGAAATTGAAAAAGCCGGTGCAGACGGCATACGCCCTTACGAACTGAAAGAGCGGTTATTGCTTCCACAGTATGGAACCTCGCGTCTGCTGGATAGGATCGCCAAGGCTGGCCTCGTCACGCGCGAGGATGTCATTGGCGATGGCCGGGGGCAGATCATCAGGCTTACCCCTAAAGGGATAGAAACCCGTAAAGAGATGTGGCCGATCTATGCCGAGATGTTGATCAAATCGGTTCAGCAAAAACTCAGCCAACCCGAACTTGACGAGCTGGTGCGCCTCCTTGGCAAGCTCGCAAGTACCAACAAGTTACGTTCGTCTATCCCGTAGCACCGGTGAGTAAGGGCTCATACCCACCAATCGACGCCGCGCGTGAAAATCTTTGGCTCCGTGAATCTGCCTGCCGACTTCAACTCTACCCGCGTTCAAAACTGCCTCTCGGGTGGGTCGGCGATGCCGCTTCCCGAGGCGAGATTTCCGAAGAATTGCAGGAGCGTCTGTCCTGGATCGGTGTCAGTGTTGCCGTCACCCTGATCGGGTTTTCGACCCTGATGCTGGGCACGTTCTCCCGCTTTGGCCTTTGGCCGCAACTGATCGCCGCCTTTGCCGGGCTGATTGCGCTTGAAGGGATGCGCAGCACCGCCACGGCCTTTGTCGGATCGCATCCCGGGCTGTGGTGGGTCCAGCACGCACCCGCCCTGGGCGGTATCGCGCTATCGATCCTGTTCCTCAAGCTCGCAGGCCGACCGTTGCGCCTGCGCCGGTATCCAGACACCGGCAGCGTTTGACGTCGAAGCCTTCGTTTTTGCTCTCATGGGAATACTCCCTTCAAGCGCTCTCCCGCCTGGTCAGTGAAGCTCTTCGACGCGGTTAACCAGCCGGATCGGCACCACCCGACAAGCTGGCAATCCGCGTCTCATGGCTTCCCCGTGGAACTCGCCGCGGGCGTCCCGTTGATCGGGTTGCGGTTGGAGCGAACCCGGGTACTCCAAGACGGCGCGGCAATAGGTTAGGGGGGCAACGCCCCAGACGCGACTGCCCTCAGGGAGAGAGCAAGTGGCCAATCAGGGGTGCTGACAAAAATGAAAAAAGCCCCCGCTGATGGCGGAGCTTGATCCGTAAGTTTGGTTGCGGGAGCAGGATTTGAACCTGCGACCTTCAGGTTATGAGCCTGACGAGCTACCTGGCTGCTCCATCCCGCGCCGGTTGTTTTTTGATCGTTGTAGAGAGATGAGTATTTATTAGGTTTGGCGGTGACCTACTCTCCCGGGGCTTGAGCCCGAGTACCATTGGCGCGGAGGCACTTAACTTCCGGGTTCGGGAAGGGACCGGGTGTATTGCGCTCGCTATGACCACCAAACCGAATAAATACTCACTGTCCGCCTTGCGGACAGTGAGGGTGGCAGGCAGCGTTTTCCGGAGGAAAGCGCGTTGCCACCCGTATTGTCCGGGCGGGAGTATCAATCGGGTGTTGTCCAAGTCGAGTTGGTGCTTTTGGTTCTTGATTTGGCCTGGCGCGCGGAGCGCTACTTGAG
This sequence comes from Ruegeria pomeroyi DSS-3, assembly GCF_000011965.2. Lineage (NCBI taxonomy): Bacteria > Pseudomonadati > Pseudomonadota > Alphaproteobacteria > Rhodobacterales > Roseobacteraceae > Ruegeria > Ruegeria pomeroyi. The sequence continues at coordinate 3,462,359 of NC_003911.12, forward strand.
GCCATTTGATCAGTCTTTCTGTTACTGGATCGGATCAAGCCTATCGGGCGATTAGTACCGGTCAACTGAACGCATTGCTGCGCTTACATCTCCGGCCTATTGACGTGGTGGTCTTCCACGGCCCTCAGGGATACCTTGTTTTGAGGGGGGCTTCCCGCTTAGATGCCTTCAGCGGTTATCCTGTCCGATCATAGCTACCCTGCACTGCTGCTGGCGCAACAACAGGTCCACCAGTGGATCGTTCACCCCGGTCCTCTCGTACTAGGGGCAACTCCTCTCAAGTATCCTACACCCACGGCAGATAGGGACCGAACTGTCTCACGACGTTCTAAACCCAGCTCACGTACCTCTTTAAACGGCGAACAGCCGTACCCTTGGGACCTGCTCCAGCCCCAGGATGAGATGAGCCGACATCGAGGTGCCAAACACTGCCGTCGATATGGACTCTTGGGCAGTATCAGCCTGTTATCCCCGGCGTACCTTTTATCCGTTGAGCGATGGCCCTTCCACTCGGGACCACCGGATCACTATGGCCGACTTTCGTCTCTGCTCGACTTGTCAGTCTTGCAGTCAGGCTGGCTTCTGCCATTGCACTCAACGAGCGATTTCCGACCGCTCTGAGCCAACCTTCGCGCGCCTCCGTTACGCTTTAGGAGGCGACCGCCCCAGTCAAACTACCCGCCACGCAGGGTCCCGGATCCGGATAACGGACCGCGGTTAGACATCAAGAGTGCGAAGGGTGGTATCTCAAGGTTGGCTCCACGGGAACTGGCGTTCCTGCTTCAAAGCCTACCACCTATCCTGCACATCACAATCCTGATGCCAGTGCGAAGCTGTAGTAAAGGTGCACGGGGTCTTTCCGTCTAACCGCGGGAAGCCTGCATCTTGACAGGCAATTCAATTTCGCTGAGTCGATGTTGGAGACAGCGGGGAAGTCGTTACGCCATTCGTGCAGGTCGGAACTTACCCGACAAGGAATTTCGCTACCTTAGGACCGTTATAGTTACGGCCGCCGTTTACCTGGGCTTCAATTCGGAGCTTGCACCCCTCCTTTTAACCTTCAGGCACCGGGCAGGCGTCAGACCCTATACGTCGTCTTGCGACTTCGCAGAGCCCTGTGTTTTTAATAAACAGTCGCCACCCCCTGGTTTGTGCCCCCGGATCCAAGTTGCCTTGAACCCGGGCCTCCTTCTCGCGAACTTACGGAGGTATTTTGCCGAGTTCCTTCAACATCGTTCTCTCAAGCGCCTTGGTATTCTCTACCAGTCCACCTGTGTCGGTTTAGGGTACGGTCTGATGGAGGGCTATTTCCAGGGACCACTCAGCAGCCCAGCCAATCCGATAAGGCTGAACTACATCCGTGATCCGTCACATCCTCCTGGCCTAGGAATATTAACCTAGTTCCCATCGCCTACGCCTTTCGGCCTCGGCTTAGGGGCCGGCTTACCCTGCTCAGATTAGCTTTAAGCAGGAACCCTTGGACTTTCGGCGAGAGTGTCTCTCACACTCTTTGTCGCTACTCATGTCATCATTCTCGCTAGTGATCTCTCCACCGGATGGCTCACGCCCCGGCTTCATCGAAAGCCTCGCGTCTCCGACGCTCATTTTTGATGCCCTACCGCTTCGCTACTTGAGGGCAGTTGCCTGCACCCACTCAGCGATTGGTCGAGATCAAATGAGCTAAAGAGACATGAGACTATGTCACACTACGCTCCGCTACCATGCCTTACGGCATCCTCAGCTTCGGCTCATGGCTTGAGCCCCGTTACATCTTCGCCGCAGGACGTCTTGATTAGACCAGTGAGCTGTTACGCTATCTTTAAAGGATGGCTGCTTCTAAGCCAACCTCCTGGTTGTTTTGGACATCCCACCTGCTTTCCCACTTAGCCATGAATTGGGGGCCTTAGCTGGAGGTCAGGGTTGTTTCCCTCTCCACTACGGGCGTTAGCACCCGCAGTGTGTCTGCCATCTAGTACTCCCGGGTATTCGGAGTTTGGTTAGGATCAGTAAGCCTGTGGGGCCCCATTACCCATCCAGTGCTCTACCCCCCGGGGTATTCGGATGACGCTCTACCTAAATAGATTTCGCGGAGAACCAGCTATCTCCGAGTTTGATTGGCCTTTCACCCCTAGGCACAGCTCATCCCGATCCTTTTCAACGGATGTGGGTTCGGTCCTCCAGCAAGTGTTACCTTGCCTTCAACCTGGCCATGCCTAGATCACTCGGTTTCGGGTCTGATCCCACGAACTCGACGCCCTATTAAGACTCGCTTTCGCTGCGCCTACACCTAACGGCTTAAGCTTGCTCGTGAGACCAAGTCGATGACCCATTATACAAAAGGTACGCCGTCAGGACTCGAGGTCCCTCCGACTGCTTGTAGGCGTCCGGTTTCAGGTACTGTTTCACTCCCCTCGTCGGGGTGCTTTTCACCTTTCCCTCACGGTACTGGTTCGCTATCGGTCAGCAAGGAGTACTTAGCCTTCGAAGGTGGTCCTCCGATCTTCAGACAGGATTTCACGTGTCCCGCCCTACTTAATACGTCCCATCGAACTTCGAATACGGGGCTATCACCCGCTATGGCCATGCTTCCCAACATGTTCTTCTCATTCTCAAGGCTCGGCTGATCCCCGTTCGCTCGCCAC